>DASTAE010000087.1:0-19516 GCA_035712985.1 Actinospica sp. | reverse complement strand
CGGTGGGCGAGTTCGCGGACGTGCTGCGCGCGCAGATCGCCGAGACTCGCGAGAAGCTCGAGGCGGCGCGTGCCGCCCGGGACTTCGAGACGATAACCCCTCAGGTGCTGCGGCTGCGCTATCTGCTGGACGTGGCCGTCGAGAACGGCATCGGGGTTGAGGAGGACACGTGGTCCTCCACCGGATCGGCGATGGAAGCGGGCGAGGGATGAACATGACGGCGGTGCCGCTCTACCAGGCGAAGGCGGAGTTCTTCCGCATCCTCGGCCACCCGGTGCGCATCCGGGTGCTGGAGTTGCTGTGCGAGGGCCCGAAGCAGGTGCGGGAGCTGCTCGCGGCGATCGATATCGAGGCTGCAAGCCTGTCGCAGCAGCTCGCGGTGCTGCGCCGGTACGGGATCGTCACCGCCACGCGTGAGGGCACGACGGTCGTCTACGCGCTGGCCGGGTCCGATGTCTCGGACCTGATGCTGGCCGCGCGCCGGATTCTCACGGAGGTGCTGGTGGGCAAGCGGGAGCTGCTGGCCGAGTTGCAGGACAGCACCGCGGCATGACGTGATGCGCACCCGGCCGGGGTGTTGCCGCCCCGTCCTCTGCCGCCTGTCCGTGCCGCCCCGCCTCGTCCGCTGTCGGGAGATCGATCCGTCGTGTTCAGTCTGTTCCGCAAGATCGCCGCTGTGGGGCGCGTGGCCGAGCCGGCGCCGTCCGCGCCGGAGCCCGCGCCGCCGGAGCTGGCCGCGCGCACGAGGGCGTTGCGTGGTTCGGCGCAGGTGCGGTGCGTGGATGCGGGCTCGTGCAACGGGTGCGAGATCGAGATCGGGCAGGCGTTCGGCCCGGTCTACGACGCGGAGCGCTACGGCGCGCGGGTCGTGGCCTCGCCCCGGCACGCGGATGTGCTGCTGGTGACCGGTCCGGTGACCCGGAACATGGCCGAGCCGCTGCGCCGCACCTATGAGGTGGCGGCCGAGCCGAAGGTCGTGGTCGCGGTCGGGGACTGCGCGATCGACTGCGGGGTGTTCGCCGGCGCGTACGGGGTCGAAGGGGCGGTCGGCGACGTGGTGCCGGTGGACCTCGCGGTGCCTGGCTGCCCGCCGGAGCCGGCCGCGATCGTCGAGGCGCTCAGGCGGGTGACCGGCCGGTGAGCGGGAACCCGGTGGCCGCGGCGCTGGCGGTCGCGGGCGGGCTCGGTCTGGCGGCCTGCGGTGCCGCGCTGGTCCTGCCGTCACGTGTCAGGGTGCTGGTGACGGGGGCGCTGGCCGCGGCCTCGGGTGCGGCCGGGGCGGCGGCCGGGGGTCTCGCGCTGACCGGCCGCGGCTACAGCGCGCGGGTGCCGAACCTGCTGCCGCTTGCCGGTGTGTATCTGCGTGTGGACGCGCTGGCCGGGGTGTTCCTGGCGGTGACCGGCGCGGTGGTCGCGGTCGCGTCGTTGTACGGGATCGGGTACTTCCGTGCGCACGGGTCGAATCGCGCGGTGCAGGCGGTCTGGCCGTTGTTCGCGCTCGCGCTGTCGCTGGTTCCGGTCGCGGCGAGCGTGTCGACGCTGCTGTACGCCTGGGAACTGATGGCGCTGTCCTCGCTGCTGCTGGTGTGCGCGGGCGGCGGCGAGCAGGCGCGTTCGGCGGGGCTCTGGTACGCGGTGATGACGCACCTGGGCCTGGTGGCGCTGCTGGCGGGCCTGGTGTGGCTGTCGTCGGCCGCGCGCACCGAGACCTTCGCGGGGATCGCGGCCGCCTCCGGTTCGATCTCGCCGGCGGTCAAGGGCGGGGTGTTCGTGCTCGTACTGGCCGGGTTCGGGTCGAAGGCGGGCATGGTGCCGCTGCACGCCTGGTTGCCGCGCGCGCATCCGGAGGCGCCGAGCCCGGTCTCGGCGGTGATGAGCGCGGCGATGGTCAACCTCGGGATCTACGGTCTGATCCGGGTCGGGTTCGACCTGATGCACGGCGGTTCGCGCTGGTGGTGGCTCACGGCTCTGTTGCTCGGCGCGCTCTCGGCGGTGTACGGGATCATCCAGGCGGCCGTGGAGACGGACCTCAAGCGGCTGCTGGCGTATTCGACGGTGGAGAACCTGGGTCTGGTGCTACTCGCGGTCGGGGCCGCCGGGATATTCCTCGACTCCGGCCAGCCGGTTCTCGCCGCGCTCGCGCTCGCCGCGGGCCTGCTGCACACCGTGACGCACGCGGCGTTCAAGACACTGCTGTTCCTCGGCGCCGGCAGTGTGCTGCATGCGACCGGCACGCGCGACCTCGACGAGCTCGGCGGGCTGCGGGCGCGGATGCCGTGGACCACGGGCCTGTTCGCCCTCGGCGCGCTGGGGGCCGCCGCGTTGCCGGGCGGTGCGGGGTTCCCGTCCGAATGGCTGCTGCTTCAATCGCTGATCCACGGCAGGGTGATCTCGGGGGCTGCGGCGCTCGTGATGCTGCCGGTCGCGGTCGGCGCGATCGCCCTGTCGGCGGGGCTCGCGGTGGCCACGTTCGTGAAAGCCGTGGGCACCGGATTCCTCGCCAAGCCGCGCGGCGAGCGCGCGGCCGGCGCCCACGAGGCTCCCGGGTCGATGCTGGCCGGGATGGGGATCACCGCCCTGGCCTGCGCCGGTCTCGCCCTCGTGCCGGGGACGGCGGCGCCCGCGCTGGCCCGGGCCCTCGACGCGGCCGGGCTGCCGGGCACGAGCCTGGCCGGGACCGGGCTCGTCGCGCGCCTGACGGCGATCGGTTCGAGCTTCTCGCCGCTGCTCGTCGTCGCGGCGGTCGCCGTATGCATGGCGCTGCTCAAGGCCGCGCTCCGGCCGACTGCCCGCGCGCCGCGCCGGGCCGCGCCCCTGTGGGACTGCGGCGCCCCGCCGCTCACGGCCCGGATGGAGTACACCGCGACCTCGTTCGCCGAACCCCTGCAGCGCGTGTTCGACGATGTGCTCGCCCCCGAGTCCGACCTCGACGTCACCCAGCACGACGAGTCGGAGTACCTCGTCGCCCGGGTCGCGTACAGCCGCGCGGTGCCGGATCGGATCGAGCACCGCCTCTACCTTCCGGTCGTCCACACCGTGCGCCGCCTCGGACGCGCGGCCGCGCCGGTGGCCAACGGCAGCGTGCACCGCTACCTCGGCTACGGCTTCGGCGCCGTCATCGTGCTCCTGGTCGTTTTGGCGGCGGCCCGATGAACGCACTCGACATCACCGCCCGCACGATGACGGTCTCCGTCGTGCAGATCCTCATCGTCGTGCTCGGTTCGCCCGTGTTGGTCGGGCTGATGCGGCTGATCAGGGCGCGGATGGAAGGCCGGGTGGGCGGCGGCGTGCTCCAGCCGTGGCGCGACACGGTCAAACTCCTGCGCAAGCAGCGGCTCGACCCGGAGGGCACGGGACCGGCGTTCCGCACCGCGCCGCTGCTCGGCGTCGCGGTCGGCGCGGTGGCAGCCGCCGCGGTTCCGCTGGTCGCGACCGGGACGGCGTTCGGCACCGGCGCGGACATGATCGCAGTGATCGGGCTGCTCGCCCTCGCCTCCGCGGCGCTCGCGCTCGCCGGCCTGGACACGGCGACCGCGTTCGGCGGGATGGGCGCGAGCCGCGAGATGACGATCGCGGCGTTGGCCGAACCCACGATCCTGATGGCGATCTTCGCGCTGTCGGCTCGTGTCGGCTCGACCAACCTCCCGGCGATCGTCGCCGCGGGCGCCTCCAGTGCGACCCGGCTCGCCTCCCCGGCGAGCCTGCTCGCCGCCGTCGCGCTCGCCGTGGTGGTGCTCGCCGAATGCGGCAGGCTCCCGGTCGACAACCCCGCGACGCACCTGGAACTCACCATGGTGCACGAGGCCATGGTCTTGGAGTATTCCGGTCCCGACCTGGCGTTGGTCGAGCTCGGCGCGGCGATGCGGCTGACGGTGCTGCTCGGGTTGTGGTCGAGTCTGTTCCTCCCGTTCGGCATCGCCACCGGAACCGGCCTCGGCGCGCTGCTGCTCGGCCTTCTGGTGTTCGCCGTGAAGACCGCGCTGCTCGGGTGCGTGCTGGCGGCGGGCGAGGTGTTCATGGCCAAGCTGCGCCTGTTCCGGGTTCCCGAACTGCTGGCCGGGTCCTTCCTGCTCGGAGTGCTCGCGGTGGCGGCCTCCTTCTTCCTGACCTGATGGGAGGTCACGTGATGAACGCCGACGCCGAGTGGCTGGACATCGCCTGCGGCGCCTTCCTGCTCGCGGCCGTGGGAGTCGTCTGGCGCCGTGACGCCGCCGCATCCTCGCGGCTGCTCGCGATCCAGGGCGTCGCGCTGGCCGCGATCGCCGTCGTGCTCGGCGCCGACCGGCACCATCCCGAGCTGTACGCGGTCGCCGCCGGAGTCGGGCTGCTGCGCGCCGTGATCCTGCCGGGGATACTGCGCCGCGCGGTGGCCGCCCGCGCCGAGGACCGCGAGAGCAGACCGCTGATGAACGTAGGCGCCTCGCTGCTGGCCACGGCCGGGCTCGTCCTGCTCGCCTATGTCGCCGCGACCCCGATGGTCAAGCTGGAGAACACCCCCGCGGCCCGCGCCCTGCCGGTCGGCCTGGCCGTCGTGCTGATAGGGCTGCTCGTCCTGGTCACTCGCCGTAAGGCGCTCTCCCAGATCACCGGATTCCTGCTGCTGGACAACGGGATCACCGCCATCGCGTTCCTGGCCGCCGCGGGTGTGCCGCTGCTGGTCGAGTTCGGCGTCTCCTTCGACCTGCTGCTCGCGGTCCTCGTGCTGCGCGTGCTCACCACACGGCTGCGCGCGAGCTTCGGCAGCGTGGACCTCGACGACCTGCGGGAGCTGCACGACTGATGAACACCCTGCTCCTGCTCGCGCCCCTCGCTGCCCCGGGCCTGGCCGCCGCGACCTACCTGGCGCTCGGCTGGCGGCGGGTCACCGCGCACGTGGCCACCGCGGCGTCGGCGGTCATCCTCGCCGACGCGATCGCTCTCGCGGTGCACGTCGTGCGCCACGGCCCGATCGGCGCGGCCTCCGGCTGGCTGCACGCCGACGCGCTCTCGTCGTTCATGCTCCTCGGCATCGGCACCATCGCGCTGATCGCCGCGGCGGCCAGCCCCGGATACCTGGCCTCTCACGAAGGCGAGCACGAACACGAGCCCGGGCGCTCAGGCCGCCGCTACGGGGTCCTGGTCTGCCTGTTCCTGGCGGCGATGGCCACGGCCGTGCTCGCCGGAAACCTGGGCCTGGCCTGGATCGCGATCGAGGCCACCACCATCGTGACCGCCTTCCTGGTCGGCCACACCGGCAGCCGCACCGCGCTGGAAGCCGCGTGGAAGTACACCGTGATCTGCTCCACCGGCATCGCCCTCGCGCTGCTCGGCCTGGTCATGCTCTACGACGCCGCCCGGCACGCGAACCTCGCCGAGACCGACGCCCTGAACTACACACTCCTGACCTCCCGCGCCCACGCACTCGACCCCGGAGTGCTACGGATGGCCGTCGCGTTCCTGCTGCTCGGCTTCGGCGCCAAGGCAGGCCTCGCCCCGCTGCACTCCTGGCTTCCCGACGCGCACAGTCAGGCCCCGGCTCCCGTCTCCGCGCTCATGTCCGGCGTGCTCCTGCCGGTCGCGCTCTCCCAGATCCTGCGCGTGACCGCGATCGCCAACCCCGCCCTCGGCCCCGGCTACACCAGAACCCTGCTCACGGTCATGGGCCTGGGCACGCTGCTGCTCGCCGCGATCGCCCTGATCCGGCAGCGCGACTACAAGCGGATGCTCGCGTATTCGAGCATGGAGCACATGGGCCTGATCGCGATCGGCGCCGCCATCGGCACCCCGCTGGCGCTTGCCGCGATCCTGCTGCACATCGCCGGACACGGCCTGGCCAAGGCGGTCGCCTTCACCTCCGCCGGACACATCCTCGCCACCGAGCACACCACCGGCATCGAGGACATCAAGGCGCTGACCCGGCGCCAGCCCGTGCTCGCCGGGATCTTCGCCGCGGCCCTGCTCGCCCTGCTCGGCTTCCCGCCGTTCTCCCTGTTCGTCTCCGAACTCGCCCTCGCCAGAGCCGGATTCGCCGCGCACCTCGGCCTGGTGATCGCCGCCGCTCTCGTCCTGCTGCTGATCGCCTTCGCCGCGCTCGCCCACCACGGCGGCCGGATGCTGCTCGGCGCCGCCGACGAAGATACGCCGGCACCGGCACTCTCGACACTCACCTACCCGCCGCTGATCACGGCGCTGGTCGTGCTCGCCGCCCTGGGCATCACCGCCTACCCGATCAGCGCGCTGCTGAACGCCGCCGCCGGAGTGGGGCACTGATGGAAACTCCGCACACCCCGGCCGCGGGCACGCGCGACGTCATCCCCCTATCCCCTGAAGCGCTGGCCGCAGCGGCCGCCGGGCTGCTCGACGATGGCTACCGCCTCGGCCTGGTCTCGGCGACGCACCGCGGCCCGGACGATCCGCGCGGCCAGGCGATGCACGTCGCATATCTGTTCCTCGCCTCCGGCCCGGCTTCGCGCGTGGAGTTGCTGGTCGAGCTCGACCCCGCCAAGCCCGAGATCCCCAGCATCGCCCAACACTCCTTCACCGCATCCCGGTTCGAACGCGAGATGCGCGACCAGTTCGGCATCACCCCCGTCGGCCACCCCAGTCCGCGCCCGCTGGTCCGCCACCCGGCCTGGCCCGCGGACCATCACCCGCTGCGCGCCGACGCCGCAGCCGCGCCGACCATGACAGCCGACCCGGAGCCGTTCCCCTTCCTGACCGTCGAAGGTCCCGGCGTCTACGAGATCCCGGTCGGCCCCGTGCACGCGGGCCTGATCGAACCCGGCCACTTCCGGTTCTCCGTGGTCGGCGAATCCATCCTCAAGCTCAAGGCCCGCCTCTGGTACGTGCACAAGGGAATCGAAAAACTCTTCCACGGCCGCAGGCCCCAGGACGGGATCGCGCTCGCCGAACGCGTCAGCGGCGACACTGCCGTCGGACACGCGCTCGCCTACACCCGCGCCGTCGAGGACGCCCTCGGCATCACCGTGACCGCGGAGACCGAAGCCATCAGGACCCTGCTGCTCGAACTCGAACGGCTCTACAACCATGTCACCGACCTCGGCGCCCTGTGCAACGACGTCGGCCACGGCATCCTCAACGCCCACGCCGGTCGCCTGCGCGAACAACTCCTGCGCATCAACGCCGAAACCACCGGACACCGCCTGCTGCGCGGCGGCATCCACCTCGGCGGCGCGCGACTGCGAGCGCTGCCCGACCCGAACCGCCTGCGGGAACTGGCGGCCGAGGTCGCGCAGCTCGCCGAACTCGCCCTGTCCCACAGCGTGGTGCGCGACCGGTTCACCGGCACCGCGATCCTCACCCGGAAGCAGGCCGAAGACCTCGGCACGCTCGGCTACGTCGCCCGCGCCAGCGGCGTGGAGACCGACGCGCGCCGCGACCACCCCGCCCACCCCGACCTGCCCGTCCCGCCCGCCGTGGTCCACGAGACCGGCGACGTTCTCGCCCGATTCCAGCAGCGTGCCGCCGAATACGAAGCCTCGACCGCCTACATCGAGGCGCTTCTGGCCGCAATTCTCACCCCCGAGACGCCGGCGGCACGAGCCGAGACCGGCGGGCAGCCACGCAGCGGGGCCGGCATCGCGGAATGCTGGCGCGGCGCCGTCGTGCACCGCGCCGAGATCGCCCCCGACGGCCGCCTCGACCGGGTGAAGATCGTCGACCCCTCCTTCTTCAACTGGCCCGCGCTGCCGGTCGCCCTGACCGGCGCGATCGTGCCCGACTTCCCGCTGGCGAACAAGAGCTTCAACCTCTCCTACGCCGGAAACGACCTGTGACCCGGCCCGCCAGAACCCGGCCGCGCAGGCGCCGCACACCGATGCCCGGAGCCTGCGTGCCCGCCCGCACGCTGCGCCGAAGTGCTTCGGCCGTGGGTGAGCGCGCCCGAGGACACCGTGATCGAGGTCGTGCCGCACGCGGTGACCGGGATGCGCATCGCCCCGACGGGTGACCGTGCCTGAGTGTCAGGGTCTTTGGTCCGGACTCTGTGAGACCACGGGGCCATGTGTGCAGCAGGTGAGATCGAGAGCGTCACCAACGTTGAAGGAGGTCCTGCGTGAGATCAGAGATGCGCGCTGCCGAGACCACGGCGATCACGGGCTGTTCGCTCGCCGCTGGGCACTGGTCTATCCCCGCTGTGCGGGTGGGTTCGGACGCGTGGAGGCCTCGCGATGAACGATGAGTGCGAACGGCACAACGTAATGGACCAAGCACGTGCCGGCACGTTGACGGCCCGGCATATGTCGAAGCTGACCCGGGACGAGGCGATGCGGCTGCTCGGTGGCGTCTCGCTCGGCCGGATCGTGTTCACCCAGGACGCGCTGCCGACGATTCGCCCGGTCAACCATTTGCTCGATGCCGACGGGCACATCGTCATCCGCACGCACCACGGCGCCGCGCTGACCGACCATACCGCCGGCGCCGGCACGCGTGGCGGGGTAGTGGTCGCGTACGAGGCCGAGCAGATCGACCCGGACACCCACCTGGGCTGGAGCGTCATCGTCACCGGCTACGCCCGCCTGGTCAGGGATCCCGACCAGCTCGCCCGCTATCAAGCCATGCTCGAACCCTGGGTCGACCACACCATGGACCAGGCCGTACGCATCCGCCCCGACATCGTCACCGGATTCCGGCTTACGGCCACACCGGACCCGCACCCGAGCGAAACCGGACGCTCCGGCCCGTGCGCGCAGTGACAGCACCCGAGCGCCCCGGACGACCCCGGGCGGCCGCGGCCACCGTCGGGTTCTTGTGCACGGACTTCTCAGCGGGTGCGACCGACGCCGCGACGCCGGCCTTCAGGCGCGCGTCGACCGGACGTACGGGGGCGCTTCGGTATCGGTCGGGGCATGGACGTTACTCGCCGACAAGGTCGCGGTGTTCGAATGCCGTGACGCCGACCGCCGCCGCTGCGATGCCGATGCAGGTCATCAGGATCGCGGGCAGGGTCGCGACCGGGTCGACCGGGACGGTGGCGAGGTGGTGGAAGGGGGAGAGGTCCAGGGCCCAGCCGGGCCACTTCAGGGCGGTGCCGAGGAGTTGGACGAGGTAGGCGGTGACGGCCGCGCTCACGGTCAGGGGCACCGTCAACCGCGGACGGAGGCCGAAGATCAGTACGGCCATGCCGGCGAACACGGCGACGACGGGCAGGAAGTTGGCGATCGCGCCGAGTGCGTCGGTCGCTGTGATCCCGGCTGCGGTTGCCGCGGCGCCCGCCCACATCACCAGTCCGGCGGCCACGGCGATCGCGGCGGCCGTCACGACGGCGACGAGGGTGTGGCCGAGCAGCCAGCGTCGGCGGGAGACGGGGCGGGAGAGGTGGTTGTCGAGGCGTCCGGTTGTCTCTTCCTTGCTCGCCACGCCCACGCGCCAGCCGACGTACGTGCACAGCAGCAGGCCGAGCACGCCGCCCATGATTCCGAGGTAGCCGCGCGTGGCCTCGGCGGCTGACCAGCCCAGGGTCGCCAGCACCTTGCTGTAGTTGGGGTCGCTCGCGATGAATTCGGTGACGGACTTGACGGTCACGCCCATCACAGCGGCGTATCCGGCGATGCCGATGCCCCAGCTCGCGACCATGCCGTAGGTGGTGCGCCAGGTGAAGGCGAGCGGACTCGCGAGCAGGCCGAGGCGTGCCGGGCGCCGGTCCTCGGTCGTGCTGAGCGCGCCGCCGGTGTCGCGGATCGCCCGCAGCCGCAGGGCGAGCGCGCCGAGCAGGAGGGGAGTGGCGAGGAGCGCGGCCAGCGCCGCGGGGCGCGGATCGCCGAACGCGTGCAGTTCGTCCATCCATCCGAACGGGGTGGCCCAGCGCAGCCAGCCGCGTGAGGTGCCGCTGTTGGCGATCATGCGCACCAGGAACAGGACGCCGAGCACTCCGGCCGCGGCCGTGCTCGCCCGATGGCCCACCCGGAACACCTGTGCGGCCACGGCGGCGATCCCCGCGGATATCGCCGTGATACCCGCGAGCCCCGCACCGAAGACCACTGAACCGGCCACGCCGGCGCCGGAAGCGGCCAACGCCACCGCGAGCGTCGCCCCGGCCAGGGCGCTCGCGGCCGCGACGACGAGCAACTGGCGCGCGGTCGCTCGGGTGGTGGGGATGGGAGCGGAGAGTACGAGTTCCGCGCGTTCGCTCTCCTCCTCGCCGCGCAGCAGGCGGACGGTGGCCAGCAGCGCCCAGATCCCGGCGATCCACGCCAACAGCCAGCCGGCGTCCCAGGCCACGAATCCTCCGGGGGTGTCCACGGCGTGTGGAATGCCCTGGAGCATCCGGACCGCCGGGTTGTCCTGGAAGGTGGTCAGTCTCGCCCGGGACGCCGCGTCCGGGTACGTGGCGCGGTACGAGTACACCTCGACGACCGCGTAGGCGGCCAGGGCGAACGCGAGCAGCAGCGCGCCGCGGCGTATCTGGCGTACCGTCAGGCGGGCCAGCGCGATCCCGGTGCTGGAGCGGGGCACGAGGCTCGACGCGCCGACCACGGTGCTCACCGGCCCTTCACCGGCCCTCACCTGTGCGCGGCGTGCCGCCGTGGGCTGCCGCGACGGCTTTGCGCTGAGCGGGTGTCGCCGCGTAATAGGTCAGGAAGATCTCCTCGAGGGTCGGCTCGTGGCTGCGCAGCCGGACCAGTCCGGCGTCGGTGAGCCGGTTGAGGGCCGGTGCCGGCGGTCCGTTGACCGTCACCCGGACCGATCCGTCCTCGCGCTCGACGTCGGTGACTCCGGGTACGCCGGTCAGGTCGGGGACGGGGCCGTCGAGTACGGCCTCGAAGACGGTGCTGCTCAACCGGCGCAGGTCGCTGAGCGCGGCGATCTCCACGAGCCTGCCCTCGCGCAGGATCGCGACCCGGTGGCAGACGTCCTCGACCTCGTCGAGGAAGTGGGAGGAGAGGAACACCGTCTGGCCGCGGTCGGCCGCCTCGCGTACCAGCGCCTGGAACTCGGCCTCCATCAGCGGGTCGAGGCCCGCGGTCGGCTCGTCGAGCAGCAGCACGTCAGGCCTGGTCATCAGGGCGGCCACGAGCGCGATCTTCTGCCGGTTGCCCTTGGAGTACGACCGGGCGCGCACGTTCGGGTCCACCCGCAGCCGCTCGATCAGCTCGTCCCGGTACTTGAGGTCCACCTGGCCGTGCAGGCGCCCGAGGTGGGTGAGGATCTCCAGGCCGGTCAGTTGCGGCCACAGCGCGACCTCGCCCGGCACGTAGCCCACGTGCCGGTGGGCACGTTCCACATCTCGCACCGGGACTCCCATGATCCAGGCCTCGCCGGAGGTCGGCCGGAGCAGGTTGAGCAGCAGGCGGATCGTCGTGGTCTTGCCCGCGCCGTTCGGCCCGAGGAACCCGAATATCTCGCCCCGCTCCACCTCGACATCGAGCGCGTCGAGCGCGATCACGCGGCCGAAGTGCTTGGTCAGCCGCCGCGTGCGGACCGCCGGAACAGCCATCTCAACCCGCCTCCCGATTCGGCTCTCCCGTCCCACGCTAGAGACGCCGCGGCGCGCGCAGATGGGCCGAACGTCGCGCCGAGACCCGGCCGAAGGACCTGAGCGACCGTGTGCGCGACAGACTGGAGGTGACGCGGCGGGGCCGTGTCGTTGTCGGACCGCACCGCTAGGTTCGGATCAGTCATCAGTCCTCGCTGACCGGCGAGGCTGACCCGGCGGCCCCGAAGGAGATCGAAGCTTTGTCAATATGGGAACAAAGCAGCGCGGTGCGCGTTGTGGCGCCCGCGCGTCCGCGCAAGCTCGCCAAGGTGCCGTTCGTGGAGTTGGCCGACGGGCGCTTGCAGGGCGTGGTCTCCAGCGGGTCCGACATCGAGCGCGTGTACGTGTCCTCCGTCGCGGCGGGCGACCATGCCTACGCGTGCAGCACGAACAACAACCGGCCGTGTGGCGGCGCCCGCGGTGGGATGTGCAATCACCTCAAAGCCCTGGTCGACGAGGCGGTGCTGCAGTACGGCGCCGAGCGCGTCGTGCGATACCTGCGCGTCGATCTCGGCGGTGCGCCGGCCGATACGCCGAGCCTGCTCGCCGCGCTGCGCGGGCCGGCGTCCTCGGCGGGGACGGCAGCCGCAGCCCCGGTGTTCAGCCGCTTCCTGCGCCATCTGGCGTATCTGGAACTCGAGCCTTCGACCGCGCCGCTCACTGAGATGCAGTGGTTCGCGCCCGCCGGGCAGGTGCGGTGATGCGGGCCGACCTGCTGGCCGCCGACATCGACGGCCTCGTCGAAGCCCTCGATGTCGTCAACGCCTTCGACCACGCGCTGGTCGCCGGGTTCATGCGGCCCCAGGCCGCCACGGCTGATGCGCTGGCCGGTCTCGCGGTCGCCGTCGCGGGCACGCCGTTGGCCGCGCGCGTCGCGGAAGCCGCCGACAAGGCAGCGTCGGGCGTGGCGGGCGAGGACCATCTCACGGCCGTCGCCGCGGCGCGCACGGCGCTGCTCGGCTCGGTCCACGACGCCCTGCTCGCCACGGTGGACGCGGCGACCGGTCGCGCACGCGAAGCGTGGACCGCGCAGGAAGCCGCCGAACCGTACGCGGGGAACCTCCGTGCCGCGGCCCGTTCCTGGCTCGCAGAGCTCGCACTCGGCGGCTGGCAGGGCATGAATCACGACACGGTCGCGGGTTCGGCCCAGGTCGTCGGCGCGATGCTCCCCGACGCCCGGCTGCGCCGCCTGGCCGCTCTCCTCGACGGTTTCGCGGCCGAGCTCGCGGCGTCCTGCCCGGGCGCGTCGCTCGACCGTTTCCCCGAACGCCGCTGGGCCGACCTGTGGTCCCGGGCGATGCTGCTGTCCCAGCCCGGATTCGCCGGCCCCGGCGCCACGACCACCGCGACCGGCCGCCTGCTCCCGCTCGGCATCGACCTCACGGAGCACGCGACCGCCGCGCAGGCCCAGGTCCACGCGGTGTTCGAGCCCGCCGACGGCGGCCCGTCCCGCATCGTCCGCGCCGGCGTCTCGACGCCGAAGCCGGACACCGTCGTCGGGGTGGGTGTCTGGCAATTGCTGCGGCCGTCCATGTCCCTGCTCGCGGCGTTCAGCGACGGTCGGTCGATGGACATCGCCGACATGCCGTTGACCCCGGAGGGCGACCTGATCTGGAGCGACGCCCAAGCCGGCCTCGGCGACGCGGCCGACCCGTTCGCCACGGCGCGGGTAGCGCTCGCGGCGGCAACGGCGTCGCCGACCGCGCCGCTGGACCGTCACCCGACGCGCATCGCGGAGCCGGTGTTCCTCGAGGGTTACGCCGTCAAGAAGTCCGGCGACGCGCCGGCCCTCGGCCTGCCCGGCCTGGATCTGCCGGTGGCGGCCGAGCGGCTCCCGGAGGCAGGACCGCTGACCCTGGGGCACGTCGAGGCCTCGACCGCCTGCATCGGCCTGCTGCGCTGGGACGCGGGATCGTTCGTGATCCAGCCGCTGGCCGTGCAGACCCCGGTCAAGAAGAAGCCGACCGCGATCCACGCGGGTGCCTGGGCCGGCGGCGCGGCGGACGCGAACGGGGCCAAGGCCGAGAAGGCGGCGGCCGAGGCGGTCAAGGTGCTGCGAGAGCGCGCGGGAAGGCTGCTGCGGAAATGACCGTGCCGTCAAGCGATGTCGAGGTCGACGCCGAGGAGAACCGGCGCCAACTGCTGTACTGGCAGCTGTTGGGCCGCCTGTTCGACCGTGAGGAGCAGTCGAATCTTGAGTCCTCGGCGCTGGCAGTCGTCCAGGACATCGGTCTGCCCACCACGCTTCTGGACCCGCGCGTCTCGATCGACAACGTCGTGCAGCGCCATCCGGAGCTCGCCGCAGAGTTCGAAGGGCTGATGGACCCGCCGCGGCTCGACGGCCCGCGCGACCGCCCCGCGGAGGTCCGTCGGGCCGCCCTCGCCTCGAAGATCCTGCTCAACGTGTTCGCGACCGGCTCGGGCACCGTCACCGCCGAGCAGCTGTCGCGCTGGCAGTCCGACGCGGGCTGGCTGGAGCGTTCGCTGGGCTGCAAGCCCGGCGAACTGCGCGGGGGCGCCCCGAATCCGTCCGGCCCGGGTTCCGGGCTGGCGCCCGTGCTCGGCGACATCGAGGGCGACCTCGTCAACCGGATGCACCTGCGCGAGGTCCTGGCGGACCCGGTGCTCGCGGCTCGGCTGACGCCGAGCATGTCCCTGATCGAGCAGTTGCTGCGCGACAAGTCCAACCTGTCGGGCGTCGCGCTCAAGAACGCCAAGGCCCTGATCCGCCGCTACGTGGACGAAGTCGCCGACATCCTGCGGACCGAGGTCGAGAAGTCGTCCGTCGGCGTGATCGACCGGTCCGTCCCGCCCAAGCGGGTGTTCCGCAACCTGGACATGGAACGCACGATCTGGAAGAACCTCACGAACTGGGACCCGGAGGAGGAACGCCTCTACGTCGACCGCCTGTTCTACAAGCAGACCGCGCGCAAGACGACGCCCCAGCGCCTGATCGTGATCGTCGACCAGTCGGGGTCGATGGTCGACTCGATGGTCAACTGCACCATCCTGGCCTCGATCTTCGCCGGCCTGCCCAAGGTCACCGTCGACCTCATCGCCTACGACACGCGCGTCATCGACCTCACGCCCTGGGTCCACGACCCCTTCGAGGCGCTGCTGCGCACGAACCTCGGCGGCGGCAACGACGGCATGATCGCGCTGAACCTGGCGCGCACGAAGATCACCGACCCGGTCGACACCGTCGTGGTCTGGATCTCGGACTTCTACGAGACCAACGTCGAGCTGCTGTTCCAGGGCATGGCCGACCTGTTCCGCGCGGGATCGAAGTTCATCCCCGTCGGCTCCGTCACCAGCTCCGGCCGGGGCATCGTCAACCCCTGGTTCCGCGAGCGATTCAAAGACCTCGGCACGCCGGTGATCTCCGGCCGCATCACCGAGCTCATCAGCGAACTCAAATCCTTCCTCGCCTAGGAGGCCCCCACATGTCCGATCTGCTGCGCGCCCCCGCCGAGGTCAAGTACGCCGAGGAACTGGAGTGGCTGGAGTCGATAGACGACGGCCCCAAGCCGTTCGCCTGGCGCCTTTCTCCGAAGATGGTCCGGCTGTTCATCCTGGGCTCCGAGCGCTCCGACGGCCTGGACCGCGAGGTCGCCCAGAAGTGGTTCGGCGACCGCAGTTTCGTCGAACGCTCCATCGTCACCCTGGCCTCCGATCGCGGGCTGCTGCTGATCGGCGACCCGGGCACCGGCAAGAGCTGGCTGGCCGAACTGCTGGCCGCCGCGATCAGCCGGAACTCGACGCTCGTCGTCCAGGGCACGGCCGGGACGACCGAGGACCACATCAAGTACTCCTGGAACGTGTCGATGGTCATCGCCCAGGGCCAGTCGCGCCAGTCGATGATCCCCTCGCCGATCATGACCGCGATGGAGCGCGGCGCGATCGGCCGCTTCGAGGAGCTGACCCGCTCGACCAGCGACGTTCAGGACGCGCTGATCTCGATCCTTTCCGAGAAGTACATCTCGGTCCCCGAGCTCGGCGACGACGGGATCGTGTTCGCCAAGCCCGGCTTCTCGGTCATCGCGACCGCGAACAGCCGCGACCGTGGCGTCAACGACCTGTCCTCGGCGCTCAAGCGCCGCTTCAACTTCGTGCGGATCCCGGTCGTGACGAACAAGAAGGCCGAGACGGAGATCGTCCGCTTCCGCACCGAGGAGCTGCTGCGCCGCCACGAGATCGAGCTGGACGTCCCGCCGACGCTGCTGGACATCCTGCTGCGCAGCTTCGGCGACCTGCGCGCGGCCTCGGCGGCGGCCGGCAGCGATGACGAGAAGCTGGAGTCGGCCCTGTCGACCGCCGAGCAGATCGGCGTCCTGGAGGACGCGATTTTGCACAGCAACTTCTTCGGCCGGCGCACCCTCACCGCGCAGACCCTCGGCTCCTCACTGGTCGGCTCGCTGGTGCGGCGCGTGCCGGAGGACCTGTCGATCCTGAACAAGTACTGGCACGGCGTCGTCGAGCCGCGCAGCAAGGACGAGAAGGAGGACGCCGCCGGCTGGACGGACTTCCTCGAAGGCGGCCGCGACGCGATCGCGACCCTGTCCTGATGGCGGGGACCTTCGACGCCCTGCGCACCCAGCTGCACGAAGCCGCGGCCGAGTTCGCCGGCGGCCGGGACGCGCTCGAGGAGATCCTGCTCGGCATCGTCGACGACGTGGACCGCGCGATCGGCGAGCCGCTGGAGATCTTCCCGGTCTGCCACCATTCGCCGGCCTCCGCGGCGGCGATGGTGCGGAGGCTTCGCGCCAAGCAGCCGAAAGTCGTGTACCTGGAGCTCTGCGAGGACATGGCCCCGATGCTGACGGAGCTGCGCAACTGCCGCCTGCCGGTCGCGGTGCAGTCGTTCGCCACGGAGCTGGACGGCTTCCCGATGGACTGGGCGCCGCTGTCGGTCGTCGCGCCGATCACCGAGGCGTCGGCCGAGTATCAGGCGATCGCCTACGCGCTCGACACGCCGGGCGTCGAGCTGGTGCTCGTCGACCGGTCCTCGGACCACGTGTTCCAGTGGTCGCCGCGCGAACAACCCGCGTCTGACGCGGTGTCCGAGGACGAACCCGAGCAGGCTCCCGACGAGGAGTCGGCCGCGCTGCACGGCGACGCGGTCGGCGTCGAGCTCGGTGACCTGCGCCCCCGGTTCGCGGAGTTGGAGGAACACCTTCTCCGCCACGGGCGCGTCCGGCACTGGTCCGAATGGTGGGACCAGTACGTGGAACAGCCGCTCGGCGACGCCGACCACGACACCTACCGTCAGGTCATGGTCCTGATCGGAAGCCTGTTCCGGCGACTCGCGCCCGGTGACGAGGTACGTGTTCGCGTCGACGAGGACCGCGAGCGCTACATGTGGACGCGGATGCGCGAGCACATGGCCGCCACCGGTACCGACGCCGCGGATTGCCTGTACATCTGCGGGGCGTTCCACGCTGCGAGCCGCGTCGCGGAGTTCGGCATCGCCGGCACGACCGGATTTCAGATCCCGCCGGCCACGGCCACCGCGTGGCGGCACGGGCTCATTCCGTCCAGCAACGCGTCGATCGAGGCGCAATTCGGGCTGGCCGGCGGTTCGGTGTCGATCGCGGCCACGACGTGGACCAAGACCGTCACCCGGACCAGGATCAAGCCGTTCCGGCTGGAGGGCCAGCAGGGAGGCAAGAAGAGCACTGCGAAGGCGAAGCCGGTCGCCCCGATCGCCGCCGCGGTCGCGCCGACGGCCGACCAACTCAGCGGGTTCCTGGCACGCCCGCCGGTCCTGAACAGCCTCGACGAAGCCGAACTGCTCGGCTGGTCCGTCGAGATCGTGCGGGCGGCCCGCCGCAACGGCTATCTCGCCTCTACCGCCGACGCCATCGCCGTGTTCGAGACCTCGATCCTGCTGGCCGGGATGCGCGACCGCGCGCGTCCGACGCCGTACGACTTCCAGGACGCTGCGGTCACCTGCATCGAGAAGGACCGCGTCCCCGGCCGCCGCGACGTACGCCGCTTGGTCGAGATCATGATGGGCGGCGACCGGATCGGCCAGGTCGGCTACGACGCGCTGCCCCCGCTGGCGCAGGACGTGTACAACCGCCTCGCACCGCTGAAGTTGCGCCTGGAACAGCGCGGCGTCCAACGCGCCCTGCTCGACATCGCCGGTGATCCGGCGCTCGAGAAGTGCTCCGACGTGCTGTGGATCCTGCGCCGCCTGCTCCCGGCCGCGGCTGTCCGCCCGATCATGGGCGAGCGGCGGCTCGGCGAGCGCCCGATCCAGGAGTCCTGGGACGTCGCAATCGGCACCCACCAGCGCGACCTGATCGAACTCGGCTACGAAGGTGTCGGCATCGAGCAGGTCCTCGAACAGCGACTGCGCCGACAGGTCTACGCTCCCAGGGCGACGACGGGCGCCGCGTTGGCAGCCGTCGAAGACGCGACCCTGTACCTCGGCAGCAGACGACTGGCCGACGAACTCGGGACGCGGGCGCTGGAGATCCTGGCCTCAGAGCGTTCCGTCGACGGCGCGCCGGAGGTGCTTCGGCGCGTCCGCCGGCTGCTGGCCTACTACCGGACGACCGAACCGGTGCTCCCGACGTGGATCGAACAGTTCGTGAAAGCCGGGTACGCGCACTACTGCACGCTCCTGCCGACGGCGTTCGTCGACCAGGACGCGGGCGGCCGCCAGGTCGCCGCGATGCTCGGATTCCTGTTCAGCATGGAGAGTCTGGCGATATCGCTGGGCTGCGATCGAACCCAGCTGGAACTGGCCGTCGGGCAAGCGCATCCGGAGGACCCGTCGAAGGTGGCGCTGCTCTGGGCCGCGCAACACCATCTCGGAAAGCTGACTCGCGCGGACCTGCGCCGGCGCTGCGACGAACTGCTGGCGAATCCGCTCGTGCTGCCGTCGTTCCCGCGCTACCTCAGCGGCTTCGTCCACGCACTGGAGCCGGTGCCCGGGCTGGCGGACTTCACCGTGGAGGCCGTGTCCAACGCCTTCGCACGCCTGCCCGACTCAGTATTGCTGCCGTGGCTACCGACGTTGATCACAACACTGCGGAAGGACGGCTCGGAACTCGCCCCGCTGATGATCCGGGAGGCCGGACGGATCTTCCCAGGCCGCCTCGCCGAACTCGACGCCTGGACGCCGCCCTGGCACGCCGAGCCGACCGTCGGGGCGCACCGAGCTTCCCAGGAGACTCGACAGCGGGATGGCGGCGTCGTCGGAGCACTGCTGGTTCGTTTTCCGGCGAGTTGCGACGCTGTCGCGGAACTGCTGGGCTGTGACAGCGGCTGGTCGTCGGGTTCCGATGACAGGGCGCGCGGGTTAGAACTCATCAGCCGATACCCGATTGCGGCTGAGGCGCTTGCCGGACTTCTCGGACCCGGCTGATTCGCATCGTGGCTGCGCCGAATAGTGCAGCCAGGCCCTCGCGGCACACTTCAACCGCGCGTCTCGTCTACCGTGCATCGTTATGCACGGTAGACGAGACGTTGCTTCCATCGGAGCTCCTACGGAACATCACTCGCGCGAGCGGTTGACGTGGACCAAAGCCCGGTGGCGCACTGGTAGCAGCTCGGAAGGACGGAAAGCCAACTCGGGCCGCCCAACTCACGCCGGCCTACGCTCCACCGACGTCTACCTCCATGTCCCGTCTCGGCCGAACCGGTCCCTGTCTCGGGTGAATGGGTCCGGTCTGCTCGCCGTCTCAGGTGAGCTGGTCCGCGTGGAGGTGCCGCACGGCCATCTGGGCTGCGGTGCCGATCAACGAGTCGGCTGTGGGCAGGCTTGAGCCGGGGTTCAGGGCTTGGGTGAGGATCGCGATGGCGTAGCAGTGTCCGTCCGGGTAGGCCACAGCCCCGATGTCGTTGCTGATCAAGCCGGGCACGGTGCCGGATTTCGCCGCGACGCGGATGTCCGGGGTGAACCCGGTCGCGATTTTCCGCGTCAGCTTCTGCTGCCCCATCACCGCTCGAACTCCTGCGCAAGCCTGGGCCGGGCCGGCCTCGTCCCGCCAGATCATGCGCATCAAGCGGGCCATGTCCGCGGCGGTCGTGGTC
>DASTAE010000086.1:0-5797 GCA_035712985.1 Actinospica sp. | reverse complement strand
CCGCGTGTCGCCGTCCGCCGACCGGAGCCGGGCCGTACGCTTGCCGTCGTCTGCCGGGGAACTCAAGAGCACGCTCCGTTAGTTACGGTGGGAGAGGGAGGTTTCCCGCCTCTCATGATCGCCGATCCTTCCGCGGGCCGGTGCACCGGCTCCGGAACTTAAGCCAGTCGAGGTATCGAACGTGAACGACCACCCGGAAAGTTTCCCCGACCCGGAGGACGAGCCGGCCTCGGTGCCCTTCGAAGAGGTGGTCAAGGGGCTCGAGGGGCTCGGCGCGGACGTCGAGCGCGAAGAAGCTGAGCGGGCCGAGCGCGAGCGCCGGGCCCGTGACCAGCAGGAGAAGGGCGGCTCCGGCGAGCAGCCCGGGGCGCAGCAGCCGCCCTTCGGCGGCATGCCGCCGGGCTTCCAGCTGCCCAGCCCGGAGCAATTGCAGGAGCTGCTCGGCTCCTTCGGCCTGGGCACCGGCGAGGGCGGCCTGCCCGACCTGTCCAAGCTGGCCGCGGGCATCGGCGACCAGATCCCTGGGCTGGACCCGCAGATGCTGGCCATGATGATGGGACGTATCCAGTCCCTGATGAACTCGGGCGAGGGCCCGGTGAACTGGGCGCTGGCCAAGGACATCGCCCGCGGCGCCTCGGCCGCCTCGCCCGACCCCTCCCCCACGGACGGCGAGCTTTCGACGCTCGCGGACGCGGTGCGGCTGGCCGAGCACTGGCTCGACGAGGTGAGCGACCTGCCCGCGGGCACTACCGGCGCCCTCGCCTGGAGCCGCGCCGAGTGGATCGAGCAGACCCTGCCGGTGTGGAAGCGCCTGGTCGAGCCGGTGGCCCAGGGCATGACCGGCGCGATGCGCGGCATGCTGCCGACCGAGGCGGGCGAGATGTCGGGCCCGATGGGCGCGATCGTGCAGCAGATGGCCGGGACGCTGTTCGGCCACCAGATCGGCACCGCGCTGGCCGAACTGGCGGGCGAGGTGCTCGGCTCCTCGGACATCGGGCTGCCGCTCGGTCCCGCGGGCAAGGCCGTGCTGCTCCCGGCGAACGTGACCGCCTTCGGCGAGGGCCTCGAGCTGCCGGCGACGGACGTGCGGCTGTACATGGCGCTGCGCGAGGCCGCGTACCACCGCCTCTACGCGCACGTCCCGTGGCTCAGCGACCGCATGCTCGCCGCGGTCGAGACCTACGCGCGCGGCATCTCCGTCGACGAGGGGAAGATCGAGGAGATGATGCGCTCGATGCAGAACCCTGAGTCGATGATGAACATCCAGGAGGTGCTGGGCGACGGCGGCCTGACCTTCACCGCGCCGGACACCCCCGCGCAGCGCGAGGCCCTGTCCCAGCTGGAGACGCTGCTCGCGCTGACCGAGGGCTGGGTCGACACGGTCGTCGACGCCGCCGCGGCCGGCAAGCTCCCCGGAGCGTCGGCCCTGCGCGAGACCTTCCGCCGCCGCCGCGCCGCGGGCGGCCCCGCCGAGCAGACCTTCGCGGCGCTCGTGGGCCTGGAGCTGCGCCCCCGCCGCCTGCGCGACGCCGCCAAGCTCTGGACCCTGCTCGCCGAGGCCCGCGGCAGCGAGGGCCGCGACGCCCTCTGGGCCCACCCCAACCTGCTGCCCACCCCGGCCGACCTCGACGACCCCGACTCCTTCGTCAGCCGCCGCGAGGCCGACCTCGAGACCCTCGGCAAGCTGATGGAGGCGCAGGACGGAGCCGCTGAGCCCGATGAGGACGACGGCGGCCCGGAGAGCTGAGCTTCTGAGAGGAAGTCAGGGGTGGGCGCCCCATCCATCAGGTGAGCCGCACGCCCCTGACATATCTCCGTACGTCAGCCCCTGCGGATCTCCAGGAGCGGGACCAGTTGCTCGGCCGAGGTCAGGGAGCCGTGCATGCCCACCTGGCGGGAGTCGACGGTCTCGCGTTCGCTGGCGATGACGGCCCAGTTGTCGCGCATGGCGACGATGACGTCGCCCACCCGGGCGGCCATGGCGGCGTCCACCTCGGCGGGGTTGCCGAACCAGCCCTCGGCGACGGCCTGGTCTCTCCCGCGGACCAGGGCGATGCCGTCGAGGCGCTCCTCCCAGATCGCCAGCACATCCCGGGCGGCGCCGGGGGTGGCGTAGACGTGGCGGGCTCTGGCCTCGCCGCCGAGGAGGGCGACTCCGGCGCGCAGTTCCCAGTCCTGGTCCATGTCGATGCGGCGGTCGGCGGGGACGTCGACCATGCCGTGGTCGGCGGTGACGAAGAGGGTGGCGTCCGCGGGGAGCCGCTCGGCGAGGCGCTGGACCAGGCTGTCGACGTACGCCAGTTCCTCGCGCCACCTCAGGGAGCCGACGCCCGTGGTGTGGCCGATGAAGTCCAGGTCGCGGTAGTAGAGGTAGACGAAGCTGCGCTCGGCCGATTCGAGGGCTTCGATGGCCCTCCTGGCCTGCTCGTCGACCGACTCGGCGCCGGTGAAGCGGGCGCCGCGGAAGACGGAGCGGGTCAGGCCGGAGTCGGCGAAGCGCGGGGCGGCGACGTGGGTCACCGCGATCCCGGCCGCGGACATGCGCTCGAACATCGTCTCGTGCGGCTGCCACTCGAGGGGATCGACGTTCTGATCCCATCTCAGGAAGTTCATCAGCCGCCCCGAGGACGGCACCATCAGCCGGTAGCCGAGCATGCCGTGGGCGCCCGGGGGCAGGCCGGTGCCGATCGACGCCAGCGAGGTGGACGTGGTCGACGGAAAGCCCGCCGTCAGGGTGCGGCCGACCGGCGTCGCGAGCAGTTCGGTCAGGTACGGCGCCAGGTGCGCGTGCGCGGCGAGGAGCTCGCGGCCCATCCCGTCGATCAGGAACAGGCAGGCCTTCTTCGTGGGCTCGGGCGTCCACGGGCCCGGCTCGCGGCCCGGCTCGGCCGCCCCCAGCGCGGCGCCGATGGCGGGCACGACGTCGCTGAGCGCGCCCGCCTGGTAGGCGGGCGGGGCGAGGCCGTCCTCGTCGACGGCGGGGCCACCCACCTCAGCCGCGCAGTCCGGCGGTCGCGGCGCTCAGGGCCGTGGCGAACTCGAGGGTGCGGGCGACCGCCTCGACCCCGTCGGCCCCGGTCGAGACGCGCAGCTGCAGGTCGTCGCCGGACATCGTGCCCGTATACCCGTGGTCGGCCTCGCAGTGCGGGTCCCCGCAGCCGGCCGGCTCCAGATCGATCCGGGCGATGGCGCCCCAGCCCACGGTCAGCACGGCCTCGCGCGGCAGCGTGCCGGGCGCGTGCTTGGCCGGGTCGTCGACCACCCTGGTGATCACGCAGGTGGTGATGCGGTCCAGCCGAATCGCCTCGGTCGACGTGGAGGCGTAGGAGCTGATCTGGCTGTCCATGCCGTCGATGGCCGGCTCGGTGCCGTGCTCGTCGGTGTGCCCGATGATCAGCCGGGAGGCGGTGAGCGCGAGCACGCTGACGTGCCGGCGCACCTCCTCGTTGTCGAAGGTGGTCTCCTGGTGCACCAGGTGGCTGAGCACCGGCTCCGGGCCGATTGCCGCCTCGATCGCCTCTGCCACGAGGGCCGGGTAGTAGCCGCTGCGCTCGATCGCTTCGCGCAGCCCGGGGTCGAGCGGGGTCGTGTTCGGCATGCACCAATCCTTGCACTGAAAAGGCCTCCGCGCGCACACCGGGGCGGGGCATTTCACACGGTGTCCTCGGCAGACGGCACAATGGGGTCGGTCCGAGCGAGTTCCCACGTGGCGAGAAGCGAGAAGAGTCCGATGGCACGGCGTAGTAGCGCACCCGATACCGAGCCCTTCGAAGAGCGGATCGTCGACATCGACGTGACCGACGAGATGTCGAACTCCTATCTGGAGTACGCGTACTCGGTCATCTACTCCAGAGCTCTGCCGGACGCGCGGGACGGCCTCAAGCCCGTCCACCGCCGCATCCTGTACCAGATGGGCGAGATGGGCCTGCGCCCCGACCGCGGCTTCGTGAAGTCGGCGCGCGTGGTCGGCGAGGTGATGGGCCGGCTGCACCCGCACGGCGACGGCGCCATCTACGACGCGCTGGTGCGGCTCGCGCAGCCCTTCTCGATGCGGCTGCCGCTGGCCGACGGGCACGGCAACTTCGGCTCGCTCGGCAACGACGACCCGCCCGCGGCGATGCGGTACACCGAGGCGCGGCTGTCCCCCGCCGCGATACTGATGACCAACGACATCGACGAGGACACCGTCGATTTCGCGCCGAACTACGACGGCCAGGAGCAGGAGCCGCAGGTCCTGCCGTCCGCCTTCCCGAACCTGCTGGTCAACGGCACGGCGGGCATCGCGGTCGGCATGGCGACGAACATGCCGCCGCACAATCTCGGCGAGGTCGTGGCCGCGGCCCGGCACCTGATCAAGCGGCCGGAGGCGACGCTCGAGGAGCTGCTGCGCATCGTCCCGGGCCCGGACCTGCCGACCGGCGGCCGGATCGTCGGCCTGAACGGCGTGCGCGACGCGTACGAGTCGGGCCGCGGCGTGTTCCGGATGCGGGCCACGGCGCATATCGAGGCGATCGGGCGCCGCCAGGGCATCGTGGTCACCGAGCTGCCCTACAACATCGGCCCCGAGAAGATCATCACCAAGGTCAAGGAGCTGGTCCAGGCCAAGAAGGTCCAGGGCATCGCCGACCTCAAGGACCTGACGGACCGCACCAACGGCCTGCGGATCGTCATCGAGGTGAAGAACGGCTTCAACCCGGAGGCGATCCTGGCGCAGCTCTACAAGCTGACGCCGCTGGAGGAGTCCTTCGGCATCAACAACGTGGCCCTGGTGGACGGCCAGCCGCTCACCCTCGGCCTCAAGGAGCTGCTCGAGGTCTACCTCGACCACCGCTTCGAGGTGGTGCGGCGGCGCAGCGAGTTCCGCCGCAGGAAGCGCCAGGACCGGATCCACCTGGTGGACGGCCTGCTGATCGCGCTGCTGAACATCGACGCGGTGATCGCGACGATCCGCGAGTCGGAGAACACGGCGGACGCGCGCGGTCGGCTGATGCAGCAGTTCTCGCTGACCGAGATCCAGGCGAACTACATCCTGGACACCCCGCTGCGCCGGCTCACCAAGTTCGACCGGCTCGAGCTGGAGAACGAGCAGGAGCGGCTGCGCGCGGAGATCGCCGAGCTGTCCGCGATCCTGGAGTCGGACGCGCTGCTGCGCAAGGTCGTCTCGGACGAGCTGGCGAAGGTGGCCAAGGACTTCGCCACCCCGCGTCGCACGGTCCTGCTGGAGGCGGACGAGGTGCCCGCGGTGGTGGACGTGCCGCTGGAGGTGGCCGACGAGCCGTGCCGGGTCGCGCTGTCCTCGACCGGCCTGCTCGGCCGGCTCCCGGCCGACTTCGACCCGGCGCCGGACCGGCCGCGGGCCAAGCACGACGCCTTCCTCTCGCTCGTCGACGTGACCACGCGGGCCGATCTCGGCGTGGTGACCTCGGCCGGGCAGCTCTACCGGGTCGCCGTGGTCGACATCCCGGTGATGCCGCAGGACGCGACGGGGCTCGCCGGCGGCATCTCGGTGCGCGAGCTGGTCCGCAGCCTGCCGGAGGACGAGCAGGTCCTCTGCGTGACCAGCCTGAACGCGGAGTCTCCGGGGGTCGCGCTGGGCACGGAGCAGGGCGTGGTCAAGCGGGTCGTGCCGGAGTACCCGGCGAACAAGGACACGATGGAGATGATCACGCTCAAGGACGGCGACCGGGTGGTCGGCGCGGTCGAGCTGCGCACCGGCCGCGAGGACCTGGTGTTCATCACCTCGGACGCGCAGCTGCTGAAGTTCTCGGCCGAGCTGGTGCGTCCGCAGGGCCGGCCC
>DASTAE010000085.1:0-2737 GCA_035712985.1 Actinospica sp. | reverse complement strand
TCGGCGCCGCGTACGGCACCTTCGACACCTTCGACGGCGACATCAACGGATCGGCGAGCGGACAGCCGCAGGGCACCGCGTCGAAGGGCTGGACCGGCTTCTTCCGGATCGAATACGGGCTCTGGCACGGCCAGTCCGCCGCCGAGCTCGCGCCGTACGGCGACAAGCTCGTCAGCGACATCAAGGGTCTGATCAAAGCCTTCCCCGGCCAGACGACATCCGCCGCCGACCTGCCGCTGCGCACGCACGAGATCCTGGAGAACGCGCTGCAGTTCCAGCTCACCGGGATCCAGGACTACGGCAGCGGCACCACGCTGGACACCCTGTACGCGAACACGCAGGGCACCCAGGAGGTGCTCTCCACCATCAGCTCCCTGATCCAACGCGGCGACCCCTCGCTGCTCACCCGGATCAACCAGGGTCTCGCGACCGTCCAGGCCGACCTGAAGGCCGACGGCGCCGGACCGTGTACCGCCACCTGCGCCACCGAGCCCACCGCGGTCGGCGCGCTCAGCACCGCGCAGCGGCAGAAGATCAACGGCGATCTGGGCCAGCTGCTCGAGACCCTGTCCCTCGTGCCCGACCTGCTGGAAGAACGGACCTCTGCCTGATGCCCGAGTCAGAGAACGTCGACGCCGTGACCGAGGCCGCGACCGGGGCCGAGGCGGCGGCGCCCGAGCCCGCCGAGCAGCCAGAGGCCGTCGAGTCGCAGACCCCTGCCGCGCCGACGTCCGGCGGCTGCCCCTACTCCGGCGACCCGGCCGCCCTGCGCCGCCGCTCCTTCCTGCGCGGTGCGGCGGTGGGCGCCGCGGGAGCCGTGGCCGTGAGCGCCGGGGTGGCCGGTGCGGCCGTCGCCATGGCCGACGACGGTTCGACCACGGGATCCGGCCGCGTCATCCCGTTCCACGGCGCGAACCAGTCCGGCATCCTGACCAAGCCGCAGGCCTTCGCGACCTTCGTGTCCTTCAACGCCACCGCCGACAACCGCGCCGACCTGATCGACCTGTTCAAGACCATCACGGCACGCGCGCGTTTCCTGACCGCCGGCGGCACCCCCGCCGACCTCGGCCTGGCCTCGCCGCCTTCGGACAGCGAGACCCTCGGCCCCGAGGTCCCCGCGGACGGCCTGACCGTCACCGTCGGCGTCGGCGCCTCCCTCTTCGACGGCCGCTACGGACTGACCTCCCGCAAACCGGTCCGGCTGTCCACGATGCCGGTGTTCCCCAACGACAACATGGTCGGCTCGCAGGAGCTGCACGGCGACCTGTCGCTGCAGATCTGCGCCGACCACCAGGACACCGTGATGCACGCGCTGCGCGACATCGCCAAGCACACCCGTGGCGCGATGCAGGGCAACTGGAAGATCGACGGCTTCCAGTCCGTGCCGCGCCCGAGCGGCACCCAGCGCAACCAGCTCGGCTTCAAGGACGGCATCGCCAACCCCGACGTCAACGACCAGACCGCCACCAGCGCCCTGATCTGGGCGCACGGCGGCCTGCGCGGCGAGCAGCAGTGGGCCGAAGGCGGCTCGTACCAGGTGATCCGGATCATCCGGATGCTCGTGGAGTTCTGGGACCGCGTCTCGCTCAACGAGCAGGAACTGATGATCGGCCGCCGCCGCGACACCGGCGCCCCCCTCAGCGGCAGCGGCGAGTTCGACATCCCCGCCTACACGAGCGACCCCATGGGCAACGTCATCCCCCTGGACGCCCACATCCGCTTGGCGAACCCGCGTACCAAGGCCACCTATGACCAGCAGATCCTGCGCCGCGGCTACAACTACGACCGAGGCCTGGACGTCGACGGCAACCTCAACGTGGGCCTCGCCTTCTGCGCCTACCAACAAGACGTCGTCCGCCAATTCGAAGCCGTACAGACCCGCCTGATCGACGAACCCCTCGTCGACTACATCTCACCCACCGGCGGCGGCTACTTCTTCGCCCTGCCGGGCGTGAAGGACGGCTCGGACTACTTCGGGTCGGGGATGTTCGCGTAACCGCCGCGCGCGAACAGCGCCGCAGCTGCTTTCTGATGCACCCCCGCAAACACGTTGCCCCCGCCACGATCCCGTGGCGGGGGCAACGTCAGTGCCGTCTGACTGCTGCCGCGACTAGTCGCGCAGCACCGCGCCCGTGGTCGGGCTCAGCAGCACTCGGCGGGCCGAGTGCTTGTTGAAGTCGAAGAACGGGTTGAGGGAGCCGGCGTACTGGGTCAGCGAGCCCGCGATGGAACCGGTGCTCCAGTTGCTCTCGATGAAGGACAGGATCGAGGTCTGGTCGGTCACCGAGTCGTCCACGTAGTTGGACTTGGCGTAGGGCGAGATCACCAGCAGCGGCAGGCGCGGGCCGTAGCCGCAGCGGTCCTGCTCGCCGGCGAGCGGGCTGCGGGCGGTGCTGCCGCACTGGCCGGTGCCGTCGAGGGCGTCCACCGCCGCGTCGGTGGAGGAGTTCACGTTCGGCGGGGCCTGGTGGTCGTACCAGCCGTCGGAGTCGTCGTAGGCGATGACGATCGCGGTGCTGCTCCAGTACTTGGAGGACTCGATCGCGTTGATCGTGCTGACGATTCCGGTCTGCTCGTCCAGCGGGTCGGAGTAGCCGGCGTGGCCGTCCTGGTACTCGGCCTGCTTGACGTAGGAGACCGAGGGCAGGTTCCCGTCCTTGATGGACTGGTAGAAGTACGACAGGTCGTACTGGTGGTTCGCCTGGCCGTTGTGGCCGACCTCGGACTCCGTCTTCGG
>DASTAE010000084.1:0-26569 GCA_035712985.1 Actinospica sp. | reverse complement strand
CGGCGCCGGGACGGACTAAAGGTCCGTTCGTACTACTTGTGCAGCGCGACGAAGGCGACCACGGCGACGACCACCACGAGGGCGAGGACGATGCCGATCACCTTGCCGGCGCTGCCGCCGGACGCGGCGGGCGCGGCGGCCTGCGGCGCGGCGGGCGCTGCGGCCTTGCCGCGGTCCACGAAGGCCTGGAACATCTGGGTGCTGGCGGCGGGGTCAAGATCATTGTTGTTCGACACCCCGCCACCCTATGGCGTTTCGTGCCGCGGTCGCCAGCGCGGTGGGCGAAGCTTGACGTATGACGAGGATCCTTGACCTGCCGGTGGGCCTGAGCGCGACCGGGACCCGCACCGAATCCGACGCCATGGGCGAGATCGAGGTCCCGGCCGACCGCTACTGGGGCGCGCAGACCGAGCGTTCGCTGCTGCACTTCTCCATCGGCGAGGACCGGATGCCCAAGGCCGTCTACCACGCGTACGGCGCCGTGAAGAAGGCCGCCGCGATCGTGAACGGCCGCGGCGGCCGGCTCGAGGAGTGGATGGCCGGGCTGATCGCGCGGGTGAGCGAGGAGGTGATCGCCGGCGAGCTGGACGAGCACTTCCCGCTCTACGTCTGGCAGACCGGCTCCGGCACCCAGTCCAACATGAACGTGAACGAGGTGATCAGCAATCGCGCGATCCAGCTCGTCGGCGGCGAACTGGGGAGCAAGACGCCGATCCACCCGAACGACCACGTCAACATGGGCCAGTCCTCCAACGACACCTTCCCGACGGCCATGCACATCGCCGCCGTCCGCGCCCTGCACGAGCAGCTGCTCCCGAGCGTCGAACTCCTGCTCGCCGCGATCGAGACCAAGGCCGCCGCGTGGCACGACGTGGTCAAGATCGGCCGCACCCACCTCCAGGACGCCGTGCCGCTGACGGTCGGTCAGCAGTGGACCGGCTACGCGCACCAGCTGAGGCGGGCCGTCGAGCAGGCGACGGTGAGCGCCGAGGGCCTCTACGACCTGGCCGCCGGCGGCACGGCCGTGGGCACCGGCCTCAACGCCCCGCCCGACTTCGGCGAGCAGATCGCCGCCGAGCTCGCCGCGTCCACCGGCTACCCCTTCCGCACCGCGCCCGACAAGTTCGCCGCCCTGGCCGGCCTGGACGCCATGGTCGCCGCCTCGGCGGGAGTCCGCGCGCTGGCCGTGGTCCTGATGAAGCTCGCCAACGACATCCGCTGGCTGGCGTCCGGCCCGCGCACCGGCCTGGCCGAGCTCCGCCTGCCCGCGAACGAGCCCGGCAGCTCGATCATGCCCGGCAAGGTGAACCCGACCCAGTGCGAGGCCATGGTCATGGTCTGCATCCAGGTGCTGGCCAACGACACCGCCATCGCGATGGCTGGATCGCAGGGCACTTTCGAGCTCAACACCATGCGTCCCATCGTCATCGCCGACTTCCTGCACTCCACGTCGATCCTGGCCGGCGTCTGCCGGACCTTCCGCGCGTACTGCGTCGAGGGCATCGAGCTGAACTTGCGCCAGATCGACGCCTACGTCAGCCGTTCCCTCATGCTCGTCACCGCGCTCGCCCCCGTCATCGGCTACGACCGCGCCTCCGAGATCGCCCACAAGGCCGACCGCGAGGACACGACGCTGCGCGAGGCCGCCGTCGGCAGCGGCTACATCAGCGGCGAGGAGTTCGACCGGATCGTGGACCCGCGCGGGATGGTGTGAGCGCGGCGGCCGGCGCGATTGACAGACATCGGATGTCCTTCTAGTCTCCGGGGCGCGGGTCCGCGTCTTCAGCGTGAGATTCGATCGATTTCGGCAATTTCATCGGAGCAATGCTCGAACCGGCCAATGCTGTCTGGATCTTTGAGGTGCTCATGTCTGAACCCACGTCCCCGGGTCGGCGCACGCGCTGGGCCACCACCGTCCTGGCCGCGACCGGCGCCGCGGCCCTGCTGTTCGGATCGCCGTCCGCGCTCGCCGCGTCCACCACCACGTCCCACCGCGCCGAACCGCGCGCGGTCACCTCGCTCTACGCGTCCCCCAACGGCTCGGGGACGGCGTGCGCCGCCTCGGCGCCGTGCTCGCTCACTCAAGCCCGCGCCAAGGTCAGGTCCCTGATTCCGTCGATGAGCGGCGATCTCGACGTGGACCTGCTCGGCGGCACCTACCGGCTGGCCTCGCCGTTCCAGCTCGGGCCGCAGGACTCGGGCGCCAACGGGCACAATGTCGTCTATCAGGCGGCTCCCGGCCAGACTCCCGTCTTCACCGGCGCGCAGCGCGTGACCGGATGGAGCGAGTACGACTCGTCCAAGGGCATCTACCGCGCCACGGTCCCTGCCGGGACGCGGAGCAGTCAGTTGTTCGTGAACGGGCAGCGGGCTGTGCGGGCTCGCAGCGCTCTGAATCCGTCCGGGTTCACGCTCTCCGGGTCCAGCTTCATCACCTCGGACCCGTCCTACGCCTCGTTCACGAATCAGAGCCAGATCCAGATCGTCGACGACAACGACTGGAAGCAGATGCGCTGCCCGCTCTCCAGCATCACGGCGACGTCGTCCGGCGGCTCGAGTCTGAACCTGAATCCGACGTGCTTCGCGAACAACAACACCAACGTGCCGAACGCCGGTTTCCCGTTCAACGGCTCCGGGCTTCCGGCGCTGAGCGGGATCAGCTGGATTGAGAACGCATATCAGCTGCTCACGACGCCGGGGCAGTTCTACCTCGACAGCACGGCCGGGTATCTCTACTACATACCGCCGACCGGCCAGAACATGGCGACCGCCGACGTCGAGCTGCCCACGCAGCAGGAGCTCGTCGACCTCTCCGGCACGCCCGGGCACCTAGCTCCGCAGCTCTACAACGCGTCCGGCGTCACCTACTCCGGCTCCTGGGGCGTCAACGCGGCCCGGCCCTACGGGGACCTGGGGAACGCGGTCGAGTACACGACGACGAACGGCGACTCGGCCACGTTCTCGTTCACCGGCACCGGAATCCAGGTGCTCAGCGAGCTGAACTCAGATGAGGGCACTATCGACGTCTACGTAGACGGGACCAAGACCGAAACCGTCGACGCCGACAGCGCCACGCGGGTGGCGCAGCAGCCCGTCGTCGATGTCAGTGGCCTTAGCCAGGGCACGCACACAGTCAAGCTGGTGAAGACCGGCGGCCAGTACATGCTGGTCAACGCGTTCACGGTCACGCCCGATCCGGTCGCTCCCGTGCACAACATCGAGTTCTCCGGCGTCACGTTCACGGGTACGACGTGGACCCAGCCCGACACGATCGGGTACATCGACAACCAGGCCGGCGTGCTCTGGGAGCCGGGCACGACCACGCCGCAGCTGATCCCGGCGGCCGCGCAGGTCCACCGGGGCAGCGCGATCCAGTTCGTCGGCGACACCTTCGTCCACCTCGGCGGCGCCGGGATCGACTTCGCGGACGGAACGCAGAACTCGACGATCAGCGGCGGCCGGATCGGCGATGTGTCCGCCGGGGGAGTGCTGCTCGGCGAGGTGGACGACTACTACCTCGCCGACGCCAAGCTGATGACCAGCGGCGACGTCGTCACGCAGAACGAGATCGATCACGTGGGCCAGGAATACCACGATGCCGTCGGCATCTGGGTCGGCTACTCCAGGAACTCCACGATCAGTGACAACGACATCGGATACACCCCGTACTCGGGGATGTCGCTCGGGTGGGGTTGGGGCTGGCAGTCCGACTGCACGCTGCAGGCGAAGCAGGGCCTGTCCACGCCGTGCCGCCACGGCACGATGTACGCCGGGGGCAACCAGATCACCGGCAACCACATCCACAGCGTGATGGGCATCCTGCACGACGGCGGCCCGATCTACACGAACGGCGGCCAAGGCCTCGGCACCGGCGTCGCGGCGTGCCAGCAGACGAGCGTGCTCGCGGGGAACGTCGTGGCCGACGGCAACGGCACCAACAACATGCTCTACCAGGACGAGGGCAGCTCCTGCTGGAACACGTACAACAACGTCGTCGAGTTCGGCGGGTCCAACTGGATCGGCATGTGGACGCCGACGATCAACACCATCGACATCCACGACAACTACTCGGACAACGCCAACTACAACGACAACGGAACCGCGATCACCTTCAACCAGGCCACGATCGTCGCGAACGGAGCGTGGCCCGCAGCGGCCCAGTCGATCATCCAGGCGGCCGGCCCGACGAGCGGGCACGGTCCCGCCAAGGCCGGAACCGTGGATGACGACAGCTTGGCGATCGCGTATTCCGGGAGCTGGTCCGACAGCGGATTCCGCGGGCTCGGCGACTACGACGACGGCGTGCACTACGCGACCACCAACGGCGCCTCGGCCACGCTGACGTTCACCGGCACGCAGGTCTCGTTCCTCACCGAGACGAACGCGGACGAGGGCACGGTCGACATCCTCGTGGACGGGGTCGATCAGGGCACGTACAACGCCTCGGCGACCACGCGGCACACGCAGCAGATCCTGTTCACCAGCAAGGTTCTGCCCAGCGGCACGCACACGGTCACAGTGGTCAAGGAGTCGGGGACGTACCTGCTGGTCGATGCCTTCAACGTGTCATAACGCAGCAAAAGGGGTGGGCGGCCCGCCGCGAGCCGCCCACCATTGTTCCTTGACATTATTCAGCCACCGAACTTAGTATCCGCGACATGCTGAGCTCCGCGAGGCGGCACCGTGGCCGCCCATACCTACGCACCTCGCTCACCGGCCTCGCCATGGCCCTCGCCGCCGTCACGCTCTCCACCCACGGGAGCGCGACAAGTAGCCCGCATATCGTCCCGGCCGCCGACACCACCACGCTGCCGTCGACGACCTCCTCGGCGAGCGAGTACATCAACAACTGGTCGAACCTGACCGCGGTCTGGAACGCCAGCAAGCTCAACCAGGACGACACCGGGACCTACGGGCCGCGGATCGCCGAGCTGCGCGCCGGCAATCAGTGGTCGACGAACCAGATCGTCGACTACACCGGCTTCTTCGACGACGCGACCGACAGCGTCAAGTACGACCAGGCGCACGACTTCGCGTCCACGGGATACCTGGACGAGAACGGCGTGCTCAACACGACCTACGGCAACTACAACAGCTCCGCGATGCCGATCACGGTCAAGCGCGACTACGTGATGGTGCCGAACGAGCCGTTCCTCGTCGTGCGGTACACGCTGACGAACCCCTCCCCCACCTCTTCGTATTCGTGGAAGGTGCTCGACCAGGTCCACCTGAACAACACGTCGTCGAGCACGAACGTCTCAGCGTCCTACGACTCGACGCGCAACGCGATGTTCGGCAACATGACCGCTTCCGGGCAGGACGTCGTGACCCTCGGCGCGCTGCAGAGCCCGACCGCGTACCAGGTGGGCAACGACTCCGACACCACCGCGAGCGACACCACCGCAAGCGCGTGGGCCCAGTTCGACGGCAACGGCACTCTCGACGACAACGCCTCCGAGAGCACGCCGAACGTGGACCTCGGCTTCCAGAACACGGTCTCGATCGCGCCGTCGAGCTCCCAGACGCTCTACTACTACCTCGGGCTCGGTACGTCGCTGTCCGCGGCGCAGTCCGCCGCCGACACGGCTCGCGCTCAGACGGGCGCCTACTGGTTCAACACCACCGCGACCGACTACGCGAACTGGCTCGCCTCGGGCACGAAGCTCTCGACCACCGACACCGGGGTCAACACCGCGTACGAGCGGAACCTGGTCGTCATCAAGAACTCGCAGAACCCGACGAACGGCCTCATCCCGGCCGCGACGAATGAGGGTTCTTACGGCTACAAGGCCTGGATGCGCGACTCGGCGTTCGACGCGATGGCCCTCGACGCGAGCGGTCACTACGCGGAGGCCGAGAAGTTCTGGGACTTCATGATCGCCAACCAGTTGAGCACGGGCGCGTGGCACACGACGTACGACGAATGGTCCGGCACCTACGTGTCCTTCGTCGAACCCGAATACGACAGCATCGGCGAGTTCCTGGTCGGCGTGCTCAAGCACTACCAGGACACCGGCAGCAGCACCTTCCTGTCGGCCGTCTGGCCGGCCGTGCAGTCCGCTGCGAACTTCATCCAGAACAACATCGCGAGCAACGGACTCGGCGCCCCCGACAACAGCATCTGGGAGGAGAACTTCCTCTACCAGGTGTTCACCCAGGCGTACTACGTCGCCGGTCTGCACGCCGCGGCCGTCCTCGCGCACGACGAGTCGGCCTCCTCGACCGCCGACGGCTGGAACGGCGCCGCGAGCACGATCCTGTCGGCCGTTCAGCGCAGCGACTCGGCGAGCCCGCCCGGACTGTGGAACGCCGGTGGGGGCTACTACGACCGCGGCATCGCGACCGACGGCACGACCGTGAACTCGCTGATGGACTCCTCCTCGATGGCGCTGCTCGTCACCGGCGACATCGACGCGTCCTCGTCGCGTGCCACGTCGATGGTCAACGCGATCAACAGCAACCTGAGCCACGACACGTACGGCATCGCGCGCTACACCGGCGACACGTACTACTACACGAGCCAGTACGACCCGGCCGGTAACGAGGCGGGCGCGGCGGAGCCGGTGTGGCCGAACATGACGATGTTCGACGCCATCTACGACGTGCAGAGCGGGCAGAGCGCGCTGGCCCTCGAGCGGCTGCAGTACTACGCGAGCGTCTCGGGCGTCGGCTACATGCCGCCGGGCGAGGCCGTGGCCTGGCCGACCAGCCAGCCGGTGCTGAGCACGATGTCGGAGCCGCTGACCGCGTCCGCCTTCATCCTCGCCGCCCTCGACTACGCCGGGAAGTACGATTCGCGGGTCTACGCGTCGAACGCGAACGCCAGCGACTACGCGAGCGTCAACATCACCACGTCGCCCAGCGGCGACTGGAGTAAGTGGACGAACATCCCCTACTACGCGTTCCCGGCCGGCGCGAGCTCGTCCGGCTCCGCGATGACCAACATCGGGGACGTCTACATCAGCAACGACGCGAGCAACATCTACGTGCGCGTGGACAACTCCTCAGGTGCGTTCTCGGCGTACGGCGCGTCACCGAAGTTCGCGCTGCTCGTCTACGCGCAGGACTTCAACCACTCGGGCTCGCTGACCGGCACCACGTCCGGCGAGTACGGACGCACGCTCGATCACTCGATGAACTACATGGTCGGCCGGTGGAGCGACAGCAACAGCTATTCGGCCTTCTCGGCGAGTACGAGCGGCTGGACCTCGACCGGGAACCTCTCCTCGATCGCGCCGCAGTGGGACACCGCCACGGGCCGCATCGAGGCGGCGATCCCGATCTCCTCGCTGGCCAGCGGCGGATCCGCGGCGACCGGCGCGTGGTCCTACCTGGACGTGGAGCTGGCCTATCAGAACCCGTCGACCGGGACGTGGAGCGACGACGACCTCGGCGCGATCCACTACGAGCTGGCGGGCTCCGCAAGCACTACGCTCTATGGGAACGTGACGCGCTGAAGGTAACGCGTGAGCAGCGTGTGAGCGGAAAGGCATTGAGTGAGCGCGAAATCGTCCGCGGGTCGTGACCTGACGCAGACGGCGGTATTGGCCCTGCTCGGCAGAGCGGGGCCGATGTCGCGCGCCGACGTGGCCCGGGAGCTCGAGATCAGCCCGCCGACGGTCACGGCCGTGGTGCGCCGCCTCGTGGACCAGGCCATGGTCCGCGAGCTGGACGAGGAGGCCCCCTCCCGGGGCGGCCGGCGCGGCCAGCTCATCGGCCTGGTCGGCACCGCTGCCCGCGCGATCGGCGTCAAGGTCGCGGCGGATCACGCGGCGATCGTCGAGGCGCGGCTCGACGGCTCCGTCCTGGCCTCGCACACGCTCGACTTCGACGCCCGCGCCCCCGAGGCGGCGGGCAGGCTGGCCTCCGCGCTGCGCCCCTTCGTCGAGGAGCAGGTCGAGATCCCCTTGCTGGGCCTGGGGATCGGCGTGCCAGGCGTCGTCGACGACCCCGACAACGGACGCGTGCACGCCCCGACGCTGGGCTGGTCCGACGTGCCGCTGGGCAGGCATCTGCACGGCGCGCTGGGTCTTCCGGTCCTGGTCGAGAACGACGTCAAGGCGCTGACCGTCGCCGAGCAGCTGTTCGGCCGGGGCAGGCGGCACCGCGACTTCCTCGTGCTGACCATCGGCAGCGGCGTGGGCCTGGGCATCGTCACCGGCGGCGCCGTCTACCGCGGGTCGCGCGGCGGGGCGGGCGAGTTCGGCCACTTCCCGGTGGACCCGGACGGCCTGCCCTGCGCCTGCGGCGGCCGGGGCTGCCTGGAGACCATCGTCGGCTCGGACGGCCTGGTGCGCGCGGGCATCGCGGCCGGGGTGCTGCGCGCGGGCGAGGGCGTGGACCGCCTGAAGGAGTCGGCAGACCACGGAAGTGCCGCCTCGGCGTCCGTATCCGCCGCGGCGGCACGCTTGCTGGGCCGCTCCGTGGCCGCCCTGGTCACCGTCCTGGACCCCGAGGTGGTCATCGTCCTGGGGGAGGGCGCCGCCGCCTGGCGGCACTGGGACGCCGCCTTCCGCGCGACCCTCGAGGGCGCGATCCCGTCCCCCATGTCCGAGACCCCGATCGAGGTGGAACCCTGGGACGACACCGCCTGGGCCCAGGGCGCCGCGGCGATCGTGCTCGCGACGCCCTTCGACCTGGCCGCGCCGGCCGGCCGGCAGAAGCAGCAGGTCCTGGCGCGGTTCCACGGACAGGTGGCCGCCGCGTAAGCGGGAAAGCCGACTGCTAGGGGATGTAGATGTTCGCCGTGCAGGTGACCCAGTCGGTCCCGCTCGGCGCGGTCGACGACGGCCTGATCGACGCCGTCACGGTGTAGGCTCCCGAGTCACCGGTGACCGGTATCGCGGTGTTCAGCGGTTCCTCCACCGGCGCGCTGTCCAATCCGCCGGTGATGGTGACTGTCGCGGTCTGCTCGAAGTCAGCGCTCGGCGCCTGCAACGTGATCGTGTACGAATCGCCGTCAGAGGTCGGCGAGTCGGCGATATTGCATGCGGCGCCGGCGCTACTCCCACTACCGCTGCTGCTGCAGCCGGCGACGAGCCCGGTCGTGAGCAGCGCTCCGGCGGTCAGCCATGCGGTGTGCCTGCGCATGGGGACGGCTTAGAGCGCCGACTCGAGGAGGCTCTGGATGGCCTTCGTGCGCTCGTCGACGTGGTGCGTGTTGGACTCGGACTTGTGGTCGAAGTCCAGCACGCCGCCGGTGAAGGTGATGCCGGAGGGGCTGAAGTACTCGTCGCTGTTGTGGATGACGACCTTCGCGAGGCCCTCGCGCAGCGCCTGCTTGCCCATGTCGTCGGCGCCGATGGCGGCCAGGGCGTCGAGGAGCGGCTGGAAGTAGACCGCGGGGAAGTACTCGGCGTAGCTGTCGGCGTAGTCGGCGACGGCCAGCTCATCCCACGCGACCTCGATCTGCACGTCGAAGCCGGCGGCCTCGTCGATGCGGGACTTCCAGCCGGGGTAGTCCTCGTTCTTGAACCGCTCGGCACTGCGACGCTCTGCCAGGCCCATCTGAATCTCCCAAGGGACGTGAAAAAAGACGTCCCCGATCATGGCGAGAGTCTGGCCGGGCCCGCATCCGTGAAAACACGTAATCGATCACGTAGTCTCGGCGGCCGAGGTTTGGAGACGGAAGACCCCGTACGCGAACGGCTCCGCCCTGACCGCCGACGCGTCGATCTCCACACCCTCCCCGTGTACCGACTCCACTGCCCCCAAATCAGAGCGTTCATGCCGGAACTCGACCGCGTGGCCCGCGGGATTGACCACGACGAGGAAGCGGCCGCCGCGCAGGTACGCGAGCGGATAGCCGTCGTTCAGGACCTCGAGGCCGCCGGTCGGGCCGAGCTCGGCGGGGTTCTCCCGCCGCAGCGTGATCAGGTCCCTGACGAGGTGGAGCAGCGAGCGCTCGTCGGCGCGCTGGGTGGCGGCGTCCGGGCGCCCGGGGTCCGGGTCGAGCGGGAGGTAGAGGTCGGCTTCGGGAGCCGACGAGAAGCCGGCGTTCGGCGCCGACCGGTCCCACTGCATCGGGGTGCGGGAGCCCGCGCGGTTGTAGTGCGGCCCCAGGACGCTGCCCTCCTTCTCGGGCAGCCCGGGGAGGTAGCGCATGCCGATCTCGTCGCCGTAGTAGATGGCGGGGATGGTCGGGAAGGTGAGTTGGAAGGCGAACGCCGCGCGCAGCTGCTCCTCGGTGCGCGGGTCGGTGCGCAGCCGGGCGAAGTCGTGGTTGGCGGTCGGCAGGATGACGTGGCCCGGGGCGCCGATGGCCTTCACGGTGCGGTCGTAGGCGTCCAGGTACGTGGCGGTCGAGCCGGCGCCGTCCGCGGCGAAGTAGCAGGGGACCGCGGGATGCTCGACGTCGACGGTGCCGTCGGCGGTCTGGAACAGCGAGCGGTACGGCAGCCCCCAGCCCTCCCCGCCGAACTGCAGGAAGAAGTCGGCGTGGAAGCCCGCGGGGACGGCGGTCGCCGGGTCGCCCCATTCGGAGAGCAGGACGGTGCCGGGGTGGGCGGCGTCCAGCCAGGCGCGCAGCTCGGTCCAGAGCTTGGCCGTCTCGACGAAGCCGGGGTCGTCCTTGACCAGGGAGGACGCCATGTCGACGCGGAATCCGGCCACGCCGAGGCCGAGCCAGTGGGTCATGATCTCGCGCAGGGCGGCGCGGTTGGCGCGCGGCCCCTCGGCGTCCACCGGCCGGCGCCAGGGCTCGGCCGGATCCATCCGCGCGTAGCCGAAGTTCAGCGCGGGCTGGAAGTCGAAGAAGTTGGGCAGGTAGCCGCCGGGGCGGGAGCCGGGGGAGGGGACGAAGCGCTCGGGCAGCGCGCCGTCCGCGTCGGCGCTCGTCCAGATGTAGCGGTCGTCGGCCGGGTCCTCGGCCGCGGCCTGGAACCACGGATGCCGGTCGGAGGTGTGCCCGGGCACGAGGTCGAGCAGGACCCTGATCCCTCGATCACGGGCCTGCCCGACCAGCGCGGCCAGGTCCTCGTTCGTGCCGTAGCGGGGGGCGATCGTCAGGTAGTCGGACACGTCGTAGCCGGCGTCGCGCATCGGCGAGGCGAAGCACGGGTTGAGCCACAGGGCCGTGACCCCGAGCCAGGCGAGGTGGTCGAGGCGCGCGGCGAGCCCGCGCAGGTCGCCGACGCCGTCCCCGTTCGAGTCCGCGAAGGACTGGGGGTAGATCTGGTAGAGGACGGCGTCGGTGAGCCAGCCGGGTGCGTTGGACGCGGACACGGGTGCGGTCTGACCTTTCGAGGTGGGGTGCGTTCGGTGGTGACCAGGACGAGCGCGTCAGCCCTTGACCGCGCCGGCGGTGAGTCCGGAGACCACGGCGCGGCGGAAGACCAGGACCAGGATCGCGATCGGGAGCATCGCCACCGCCGAGGCGGCGAAGATGGTGCCGTAGGGGATGGTGAACTGCCCGCCGAACAGGGCGATGCCGACGGGGATCGTGCGGTACCGGTCCTCGTTGTCCAGGGTCAGGGCGACGATGAACTCGGTCCAGGCGGCGACGAAGGTGAACACGCCCGCGGTGAACACGCCGGGCAGCGCCTGGGGCAGGATCACCTGGACCACGGTCCGGATCGCGCCCGCGCCGTCCACCCGCGCGCTCTCCTCCATCGCCTTCGGGATCCCGATGAAGAAGTTGCGCAGGATCCAGATGGCGAAGGGCAGCATCAGGGCCGTGTACGAGAGCACCAGGCCCTGATAGCTGTTGAGCCAGCCGATGTTGCGCAGCAGCAGGTACAGCGGGGCGACGACGGCGATGGTCGGGAACAGCGAGATCATCAGCAGCGCGGTCATGATCGCCGTCTTGCCGCGCATCGGCAGCCGGGCGAGCGCGTACCCGGCGAAGGTGCCGAGTCCGAGGACGAACACCGTCGTGGCGACGGCGACGATCACCGAGTTGCGCACGTACGTGCCGAAGCTGAAGTTCGAGAACGCGTTGCCGTAGTTGGAGGTCGTCAGGTGCGGCGGCACGGGGGCCGCCGAGGTGATGTCCAGCGGGCTCTTGAAGGACGAGGCGACCATCCAGTACAGCGGCAGCGCGATGAACGCGGCGATCACGAGGGCCGCGATGTTCGTGCCGAGATTCTTCCTGCGGCGTCTGGCCGTTTTCACGGGGATCAGTCCTCCTGCTCGCCGACTTGGGTGCGGAATACCTTGAGGAACAGCAGGCAGACGATCAGCACGATGAACGCGGTGCTGGCCGCGATCGCGGCGCCCGGGCCGAAGAGCACGTCGTTGAACAGCACCTTGTAGCCCAGCAGGGCGAGCGACTCGGTGCTCGTGCCCGGGCCGCCGCCGGTCAGCACGTACGGTAGGTCGAACAGGCCGAAGGCCTGCAGGATGCGGAACATCACGGCCACGGCCAGCGCGGGCCGCAGCAGCGGCAGCCGCACCTTCCAGAAGATCTGCCAGCCGTTCGCGCCGTCGATCCTGGCCGCCTCGACCACCTCGGTCGGCAGCATGACCAGGCCGGCCAGCACCATGATCGCGACGAACGGCGTGGTCTTCCACACGTCCGCGACGCCCATCGCCACCGCGGCCTGCGTCGGCGTTCCCAGCACATTGAGATTGTGCACGCCGACGCCGTCCATGATCGCGACGAACACGCCGTACACGCCGTTGTAGATGTACGCCCACAGCTGCGCGGACACGACCGTGATCAGCGCCCAGGGCAGCAGGAGCAGCGCCATCAGCCACGCGCGCGCGTGCGTCAGCCGCTCGAGCACGAGGGCGACCAGCGTGCCGAGGATCATCTCGACCGTCACCGTGACCACCGTGTAGAGCGCGGTGAATTCGAGGTCGTGGATGTAGCGCGCGGAGTGGAAGAGGATCGAGTAGTTGTTCCCGGTGAAGCCGCCCAGCTGGAAGCCGTTGCCGGTCACGTTGACGTTGTTGAACGACATGACGACCGAGAAGACGATCGGGAAGATCATCACGGCGGCCACGACCAGCAGCGCCGGGGAGGCGAAGGTCCAGCCCAGCCGGGCGGAGGAGCGTCGCAGCGCACCGCGGCGCGGTCGGCGGGGGCCGCCGACCGCGCCGGTCGTCTCGCGCTGCCCGCGGGAGTCGACGACGGTCATCCGCGCATCACAGTCCGCTGCTGGACAGGGCCGTGGTGATCTGGCCCGCGGCCGAGGACAGGGCCGAGGCCGGGCTCGCCGAGCCGGACAGCGCCGCGTTGACGTTGTTGTAGATCGCCTCGCTCACCTGCGAGTACTGCGGAACGAAGGACGGACGGGCGTTGAGCCTGTTCTTCGCGGCGACCGGGAAGGCCGGGTTGGTGGCCTGCACGGCCGGGGTCTGCAGCACGCTGGCCACGGTCGGGATCTCGCCGCCCTGCTCGGCGATGATGGTCTGCGCCTGGGTGCCGGTCATCCACTTGAGGAAGGCGACGTCCGCGGCGAGGTTCTTGCTGTGCGGGTTGACATACAGGTTCCAGCCGCCGGTCACCGAGTAGCCGGGGGCGGACTGGCCCTGGAAGGTCGGCAGGTTGGTCACGCCGACGTCGCCGACGACCTTCGAGGTGCCCGGCGTGTTCGAGTCCGCGTACGCGTAGGTCCAGTTGCGCAGGAACGCGACCTGGCCCGCGGTGAACAGCGACTCGGACTGCTGCTCCTGGAAGGTGGTGATCGCGGACGGCGCGACGCCCGAGGTGATCAGGCCCCGCATGTAGGCCAGCGCCTTCTGGTCGGCGGCCGAGTCGATCGTGGCCTTGCTGCCGTCGGAGCTGACGGTCGAGCCGCCGGCGTCCGCCGCGAACTCGGTGAAGTCGCAGGTCAGGCCCTCGTAGGAGTCGAACTGCGCGGCGAAGCCGTACTTGACCAGGTTGGCCTTCTGCAGCGTCGCGGCCTCGGACTGCACCTGCTCCCAGGTGGTCGGGACCGGCAGGTGCGCCTTGGCCAGCAGGTCCTTGCGGTAGAACAGGAACGCGTTGTCGGTGAACAGCGGCACCGCGTAGGTCTGGTTCTTGTAGGTCAGGCTGGTGACCAGGCCGTTGGAGAAGGTGTTCCAGTAGGCCGAGTCGAAGTACGAGTTCAGCGGGAGCGCCAGGCCCTGCTTGCCGAACTGGGCCGGCCACACCACGTCGCCGCTGTAGACGTCGAAGCTGCTCGAACCGCCCGATATCTGGGTGATCAGGGTCGAGCGGTAGGTGTCGCTGTCGCTCGGGGCCTGCTCCAGGTTGACCTTGATGTTCGGGTAGGCCTTCTCGAACTGCGCGATCAGGGTCTTGCGCACGTCCGCGGTGGTGGGGCCGAACTGGTTGGCGAACCAGGTGATCGTGCCGCTCGCCGAGCCGGTGACCGCGGGGGCCGCGGTGCCGCTCGACGAGGAGGAGCAGGCGGTACCCAGAGCGAGCACGGCGGCGGCGGTCACGGCGACGGCCGCGTTCCTGCGCTTGTTCGTCATTCTCATTCTCAGATCGCTTCCTTGCGATTCGGGCGGCGCTGGAGCTCAGGCCGCGAGAGTTGAGGGTCGTGGTGCGGGTGGGTGGTGCTTCGACAACAGCGGGGCGCGGACGGTCGCCCGGAGCACCAGGCAGGCCGCCCCGCGCGTCCACATGTCGTCGTCGACCGGGTCGACCAGGACGGTGCAGTCGGCCGCGGCGGTCGAGAAGGCGTGGTGGGACAGGGCCTCGTGCACGGCCGGCCGCAGCAGGTCGTGCACCGACACCCCCTCGCCGGCCAGGATCACCAGCTCGGGATTGATCAGATTGCACAGGGTCGCCAGCCCCCGGCCCAGGGCGTCGCCCGCCGCCGCGAAGGCCGCGCGGGCCGCGCGCACCTCGGGGGTGGCGGGCTCGGAGCGGGCGAGCGCGGCCGCCGCCTCGATGTCCGGCAGGGCGAGCCCGACGTGGCCGAGCCGGGTGAGCACCGAGGCCGAGCAGGCCAGCGCCTCCAGGCAGCCGCGCCGTCCGCAGGTGCAGACGGGCCCGGCAGGATCGATCGGGATGTGCCCGAACTCCGCGGCCAGGCCGGTGGATCCGGTGAACAGCGCGCCGCCGACGAGCAGCCCGCAGCCGATGCCCGCGCCGATGGTGACCACGGCGAAGGTGTCGGTCTCGCGCCCCGCGCCGAACCAGCGCTGCGCCACCACCAGGGCGTTGACATCGTTGCCGACGACCACCGGCAGGCCGGTGGCCACCGCGATCGGCGCGGCCACGTTCACCTCGCGCCAGCCGAGGATGCCCGAGTAGCGGCAGATCCCCGACTCGGCGTCGACGTGCCCGCCGAGCCCGACCCCGACGCCGAGCGTGCGCGCCGCGCCGTCAGGGACGCCGGCCAGCAGCCGGCGCACCAGGCGGCCGGCCGCGGTCAGCGCCGTCTCCGGCGCGCAGCCGTCGATCTGCAGCTCGGCCCGGGCCAGCACCCGGGCGCCCATGTCGGTGACGACCCCGGAGACCACGCTGGGCGCGATCTTCAGGCCCACCACCAGATGCCGCTCGAGGTTGACGCTGAGCAGCCGCTGCGGACGGCCGGGTCCGGCGGCGGGGCCGGCCTCGGCCTCCTCGCGGATGTAGTCGGCCTCGAGCAGCGGCGGCAGCAGCCGGGTGACCGTGGAGGGGGACAGGCCGAGCCGCGCGGCGAGCCCCGAACGGGAGATCGGTCCGGCGGTCAGCACCTGCCCGAAGATCTCCGCCCGGGTCGCCTCTCCGAGCAGTTCGCTCGCTCGCATGGCGACTCCCCTCGCGGCCTCGATACCCGGTCCCCGGCGACCCGGGCGTGTCACGGAGTATGGCGCGAGTGATTTTCGTGAGTCAAGAAATAAAATCGACGACATCGAGTCGTGATGTCCGCGCGATCGCGCGGTGACCGGAGTCAGCGATCGAAGGAAGGCTGGTCGGAGCCCACGGCGTCGCGGATCACCAGGCACGCGGCGCCGCGCGCCCAGAGCGAGTCGTCGGTCTCGTCGACGATCAGCTCGCAGCCCGTCGCGGCGGTCGAGAAGGCATGTGCCCGCCACGCGGCGGTGCATGCGTCACCGAAGAGGTCGAATGCTCCCGCCCGCTCGCCGGCGAGCACGATCCGTCCGGGATTGACCAGATTGCACAGGGTCGCGAGCGCCCGCCCGAGCGCCGAGCCCATCGCCGCGAAGGCCGCCAGCGCCCGGGTATCGCCGTTGCGCGCGGCCTTCACCGCGAGCTCGATCGTCGCCAGATCGCCGCCGTCCGCGGCGATCCGGCGCAGCACGGCGTCATCCGACGCCAGGGTCTCCAGACAACCGCGATTGCCGCACGTGCACTCTGGCCCGTCCGCCGCCATCGGGATGTGCCCGAGCTCCCCGGCCAGCCCGGCCGAGCCCACCACCAGCTCACCGCCGAGGAAAAGCCCGCATCCGACGCCGGGACCGACCGTCACCAGAGCGAACCCGTCGACCTCGCGCCCCGCCCCGAACCAGCGCTCTGCGACAGCCAGCGCGTCCACGTCGTTAGCCGCGACCGTGGGCAGCCCGGTGGCGGCCGCCAGCGGCGCGCTGACCTCGACGCCCGTCCACCCGAGCACCCCCGACCGCACGACCCGACCCTCCTCGGCCGACACGTGGCCGCCCAGCCCGACGCCCACCCCGATCAGCTTCTCCCGCGCATCCGGATGCCCCGCGAGCAGGTCCCAGACCACCGCCGCGGCCGCCGAGAGAGCGGCTGACGGATCGTGGCCGGCAGTCAAGGGCCTGGCACGCTGGTCCAGCACCTGCGCCCGAAGATCGGTGAGCACGCCGGTCACCGCGCCGGGCCCGATCTTCACGCCGATCGCCGCGCGCCGGTCCGCGGCCACCTCGAGCAGCCGCTGCGGACGCCCGATCCCGCCGCCGGACTGCTCCCCGGTCTCGGTCACGAAACCCGCGTCGATCATCGGGTTGACGACCTTGGTGACCGTGGACTGCGAGAGGCCGCTGCGCTGGGACAGCTGGGTGCGGGAGAGCGGCCCCGCGGTGAGGATCTCGGCGAAGAGCCGGCCGCGCGTGTTGTCCGCGCCCCGGTCCACGGCGCGCGGCCGCGTCGGGCCGGAGAACCCGATGCTCAGCCGCTCTCTGCCGTCCGTCATGTCCCGCTCTCCACCCATCCGGATACGTGCGACATACTTTCCGCGGTCATGATAAGCCGCGCGGCTCGCCCGCGTCGTCCTTGTCCACGTCCGGCCCCGCGTCGCCCCGCCGCGGAGCCACGGGTTTTGTTTCTTGACAAGAGAAATTAGCTCGACCACACTCACTTCCGCGCGCACAGTGGAGTGCGCCGTCAACGGCCTGGAGGCGTCAAGGATGAGCATCTCCCGTCGAGCACTGCTGCGCGGAACCGGGGTGGCCGCGGCCGGCTCGTTGACGGCCCTCGCGATCGGCGGACAGCGCCGCCCCGGGTCTGCCGAGGTACCGCTCAGCGTCGCCCTGGCCGCCGCGACCCTCCCCGTGACCAGCAGGAACAGCGTCTACACCCGCTCCGGCCCCGGCCCGCAGTACTGGTCCCCGTACAGCTGGAACTACAACAACAACGCCACGCTGCCCGAGAGCGTGTGGCAGCAGAACATCTCCTGGGTCGCCGCGAACCTGGCTCCGTACGGCTACACGATGTGCTGCACGGACGGCTGGGTCGACTACACCCAGACCACGAACGCCAACGGCTACATCACCAGCTACAGCGACGCGTGGACCAACGACTGGGCCTACTACGTCAACCACCTCAGCGGGCTCGGCATGAAGCTCGGCGTCTACTACAACCCGCTGTGGGTGGCCGCGAGCGCGGTCAAGAACACCTCGATCACCGTGGTCGGCACGAACATCCCCGTGGCCGACATCGTGACCGCGGGCGACGTGCTCAACTCCGACGACGAGATCTACTGGGTCAACGTGGCCGCGAACGGCGCCAAGGAATACGTCCAAGGCTATGTCAATTACTTCAAGAACATGGGTGTGGCGTTCCTGCGCACGGACTTCTGGTCCTGGTACGAATCCGGCTACGACGCGAACGTAGGCACCGTGGGCGTCGACCACGGCAGCGCCGACTACGCCACCGCCCTCCAGTGGGTCGACGAGGCGGCGGGCGACGGCATCGAGATCAGCGTCGTGATGCCGAACCTGTTCAACAACGCCGCCAACGAGATCCTCTACGGCGACTCCGTCCGCATCGACGCCGACATGACCACCGGCGGCTGGTCCTGGCTCAGCGGCGGCAGGCAGTCCTGGCAGAACGACTGGAGCCAGTGGTACAACCCGTTCTGCGGCTTCACCGGCTGGTCGCACCTGTCCGGCCGGACCGGCCTGATCCTCGACGGCGACTTCCTCGCGATGAGCAGCTTCGCCTCCACCGCAGAGAAGCAGACCGCCGTCAACCTCTTCACGATCGCCGGGTCGCAGCTGGCCATCACCGACCGGGTCGACACCATAGGCGGCGACATCGGCCTCTGGCAGAACTCCGCGATACTGAGCCTGCGCCGCCAAGGCCTGGTCGGCAAGCCGTACTACTACAACGGCGACATGTACTCCTCCGACTCCGGCGCCCGGGACACCGAGCGCTGGGCCGGACAGCTGCCGGACGGCTCGTGGGTCGTGGCCCTCTTCAACCGCAACGACTCCAACACCGTGACCAAGACCATCAGCTTGGGCAGCGACCTGGGAATCACCGGCACCGCGACCGTTTACGACCTCTGGAACGCCACCACGTCCACCGCGCAGACCCAGATCTCGACGGCGCTCGCCCCGCACGCCTCCCAACTCGTCCACGTGGTCCCGACCGGCCGAACCGTGAACACCTACCAGGCGGCCTTCGCCAACTGGGGCGGCGGCGCGATGTTCAACAACAACCACTCCGGCTACGCCGCCATGGGTTTCGTCGACAACCTCCAAGCCGCCAACGCGGGCGCGGCCGTCACCTTCGCCGTGGACGCCCCGACCGCCGGCACCTACACCATCACGTACAGGTACGCGAACGGAAGCGGCTCCACGAGCACCATGACCGTAGGTGTGGGCGACGAGCCCGGCAACGTCGTCATGGCGCCGATCACGGTGAACTTCCCCAGCCTGGACACCGCCTGGACCACCTGGGGCACCGTCACCGGCACCGTGACCCTGACCGGCGGCACCAACCTCATCACCGTTTCCCGGACCGGCACCGACGCGGGCGCCATCAACCTGAACTACATCACCGTCAACAACATCCCCGCCGCCCCCACCATCACCTCGATCTCCCCGACCAGCGCCGCCGCGGGCGCCCAGGTCACCCTCACCGGCACCCACTTCGGAGCAACCCAGTCCGGCCGCTACCTCACCTTCAGCGACAACGGCATCAACTGGGGCGCCCCCGTGGACCAGGCCCTGTTCACGATCGACAGCTGGAACGACACCTCCATCACCTTCACCGTCCCCAAGCCCTCGGGCACCGGCGGCGAGTGGGCAGTGGCGTCCGGCACGACGGCGACCGTGTCGGTGACGAGCAGCGGTGGGACTTCGAACGCTGTTTCGCTGGGGATCGCGTAGGGCTTGCGGCGCGGCGTAAGGAGAATCGCCGCTTCGCGACTGTAGAGATAAAGCGCGCGTGGCCGCCGCTCGGGTCGGGATCCGTCGGCGGCCTGCGGGTTCGTGGTCGGCCCTCCCCGCGCCGCCGACAATCCGCTGCGCGGGGCGTAGCAGCCTTTTCGGACGCGAACCGCAGCGCCGGACGATCCACCGCGCGCACTCCACAGGTGCCCGCCCAGGCCCGATTCACGGCGCGAAGCCCCGCAACAACCCACCTCAGTCAGGCAAGAACCTGACACCGCCCACGGCCATGCGAACGGCTGAGGCCAGTGCCCACGATGCCACTCCGAGCGGTGCCGATTGCGCTTGTTGCGCGCGATGTTCTTGCGAGGGTTCTTGTCGTTCCCCCGTGGCCTTTGCGCCTGTCCTTGGCGTAGGACAGGCGCTTCGTCTCCTGCGGAGACCTGCTTTTATTTCCGATGATCAACCGCTCGCGACGCCTCCGCCCAGCAACCTCCGGGTCAGCCGGCTTCCGTCGCCGAGGAGGACGTCGAGGGCGGCGTCCAGGTGGGCGTCCGTCACCCGCAACTGCTCTACTGCCCTCCCTTCTCGCTCCTCCAGCGCGATCAGCGCCGCTCGGCGTAGCAACTCCTTGAGGAACGAGGCCGTGACGCCCTCCGTCCGGTGCAGGACTCGGTCGGGGTCGGCCAGATCGAGAGTCAGGCCGCCCTGGTAGAGGCTCAGTAGTCTGCGGCGGCCTTCGGCGTCGGGGAGGGGGATTTCGGCGGCGTGATCTATCCGGCCCGGGCGGCTGGCCAGGGCGGGTTCGAGGATGTCTGCGCGGTTGGTGGTCAGGAGGAAGGTGACGTCGATGTCGTCGCCCAGGCCGTCCATCTCGTTCAGGAGCTGGAACAGCATGGGGCTGTTGCCGGGGTGGGCGCCGCGTCCTTCGGCGATGAGGTCTACGTCCTCGATGACGAGGAGGGACGGCTGCAGCGAACGCGCCACGGAGCAGGCCTCGCGGATGAAGCGGAGGGCGGAGCCGGAGAGGATCAGGACCGTGAGCTCGGGCATGGAGCTGATCAGGTAGCGGACGGTGTGGGTCTTGCCCACGCCGGGTTCGCCGTAGAGCAGCACGCCGCGTTTGAGGTGCTGGCCGAGCCCGAGCAGCGCCTCGCGGTGGTGGGCCACGCCGATGATCTGGCGTTCGATGCCGTCGAGCAGGCCCTCGGGGAGGATGAGCTCTTCGCGGGCGAGGCGCGGCCTGGGGTGGAAGGAGAGCAGTCCGCCGTGTGCCGGGCCGAAGGCCTCTTCGCCGAAGGAGACGACTTGGCGGCGGTAGACGCTGTGTTCCACGGCCAGTTCGCGTACCCGGGCCAGCATGGCGCGGGCGGCCTCGGGGTCGGTGGCGACGATTTCCAGGGTCACGTCGGGTTGCGGGCCGCGTTGGTCGGAACCTCGCAGGAGCAGGACCATGCGCAGGTCCTTGTTCTCGTACAGGTAGAGGCCGCATTGCACGCAGTTGCGGACCTCGCCGTCGGGGCCCGAGGGGAAGTCGCGCATCGCCACGCCGCCGATGCGCATGCCCTGACCGCCGTCGGGCTGGCAGAGGTCTGCCAGACCGAACATGCGGTGCCGAAAGCCCGTCAGGCCGAGGAGGCGGTGTTCCCCGCCCCCAGCCGACTCGAGCCAGCGGTCGATGCCGCCCTGCACGTTCACGTGGTCGTAGGGCGGCCAGGATCCGGAGATGACGGGGAGGTACTCGGCGCCCTCTCCCAGGTGGCCGATGATCGTCGCGGCGGGGCCGGGCGGGCCGGCGCCCGGATCGGATGTGCCCGGCCCGCCGTCCTGGGCGCCGCTCGAACTGGCCTGAATGTAGGCGATTCCGGTCATCGTGTCCCCTCCCTGTGCCCAGGATGACACGAATGCTGATACCGGGCTCCGCTATTCGCCCTGTCGGCGGGACGCGCCGAGCGTGCCGCCCTACCCCGCCGCGAGCAGCAAGCCCCCGTCGACCGTGACGACGGTGCCGGTCACGAAGCGGTTCTCCATCAGGTACAGGTGCGTCGCGGCCAGCTGCTCGGGCTCGCCGACGGTGCCGGTGAGGGCGCGCTGGGCGAAGGTTTCGAGGATCGCCGCGCGCTGGGGTTCGGGGACACCGTCCCAGAGGGGGGTGCGGACGGCGCCGCTGCGGATGACGTTGACGCGGACGGGGGCGAGGTCCACGGCGAGGCCGCGGGCCAGGCCCTCGGTCGCGGCGGAGCCGGCGGCGGCGAGGGCGGCGCCGGGGGACGGGCGGACTCCGATCGTGCCCGAGGTGAGGGTGATGGAGCCGCCGGGGCGGATGCGCGGGGCCGCGTGCTTGGCGACCGCGACGGCTCCCCAGAAGCGGACGTCGAAGAAGCCCCGCGCCGCCTCCAGCGGGAGTTCTTTGAGCGCGCGGCGGTCGGGCGCGTCGCCCGCCGTGAACGAGACGTGGTCGAGCTCGCCGACGCGCGCGAAGAGGTCGGCCACGGCCGCCTCGTCGCGGGTGTCGACCACTGCTCCGTCGCAGGTGTCGGGGAGCTCGGCGAGCGCGGCCTCCACGCGCTCGCGCCGGCTCGACGCGATGGTGACGACGGCGCCGGCCGCGGCGGCCGCGCGGGCCGTGGCCAGGCCCATGCCGGAACTGCCGCCGATGACGACGATGCGCTGACCGGTGAGTGCCATGGTGCTCCTCCAAGGGAAGGGGAAGGTCGCAGTGATGACTCACTGAGACATCACTGCGGCGACTGTAGCACGCGATGGCTCAATGAGTCATCGCTGCTAGGATCGGTGCATGCCACGCTGGGAGCAGGGTGCGGAGGAGCGGCTGCGCGAGGCCGCGCTGCAACTGTTCCTCGAGCACGGATACGAGAACGTCACCGTCGCGCAGATCACGGAGCGCGCCGGACTGACGCGGCGCACCTTCTCCCGCTACTTCGCCGACAAGCGCGATGTGCTGTTCGCCGGGTCCGAGCAGCTCCCCGGCGCGCTGGCCGAAGCGGTCGCGAACGCCGACGCCGCGCTCGCGCCCTTCGAGGCCTTACTCAGTGCCGTCGCGCAGGTGGGCGACGTCGTGACCACCCGCGTCGCGCCGCACGCCGCGCAGCGCCAGGTGATCATCGACGGGAGCCCGGAGCTGCAGGAGCGCGGGCTCAGCAAGTTCGCCGCCGTCGCCGCCGCCCTCGACGGCGCGCTGCAGCGGCGCGGGGCCGGCCCGTCGACCGCGGGGTTCCTGGCGGATATCGGCGTCGCGGTGTTCCGGACGGCCTTCGGGCGCTGGGTCGCCGCGCCGGACGAAGCCACGTTCTCGGAGCGGGTGCGCGAGGCGGCCGACGAACTCGGCCGCGCGCTCGTCCCCGCCTCCGCGGACGGATGAATCAGGGGCGGATCACAGGTCGTGCGGTGTCACGAACCTGACGAGCCGCGCCGAACCATCAGCGGCCTGATTCCAGCCGCCCTCCCACGCGCACACCGCGAGCGCGGCCGTGGGGAACTTGCCGTGCAAGCGGTCGCGGTCCTCGCTCGGGGCGTCGCCGGCCAGGGTGAGGGCCAGGTATTCGAGCCCGGGATTGTGCCCGATCACGAGCAGGCTCCCCGCGTCGGCCGGCGCGCGGCCGATCACGTCGAGCAGATCCTGCACGGTCGCGCCGTACAACTCCGGCTCGAACTCGATCGGCGGGTCTGCCGCGAGCGCGTCGTGCACCAGCTCCCAGGTCTGCCGCGTCCGCAGCGCCGTGGAGCACACGACGTGGTCGGGCCGGTAGCCCGCCTCGCGCAGCCACCGGCCCATCGCGGGCGCGTCACGGCGGCCGCGCTCGGCGAGCGGCCGCTCGTGATCGGCCACGTCGTCCGGCCAATCCGACTTGGCGTGCCGCAGGATCAGCAGGGTCCGGGTCGTCGACGGTGCGTTCATACCTCCAGTGTGGCGGAGGTCGCGTCCAAGAGCCCGAGGAGCATCCGCGCGCGGGACAACTCGGTCGCCGTGAACGCCATCCCCGGACGGCAGGCGGTGTACGTCGTGCCGTCGGGGCGCCGCAGGGTGAGGCTCGTGCCGTCGATCCAGGCGTCGGTGTCGCCGGCCTCCCCGGCCTCGACGGTCAGGCTCTGGGCGTCGAGGAGCTCCGCGAGCACGGCCGTGAAGGAGCCCGGATCGCGCACGAGCCGGGCCGCGAGCTCCAGCGCGTGCGTCGGGGCGTCGAGGAGGGCGAGCACGTCGGTCGGCACGGCGTGCGTGTAGCGGCCGCCGACGGCGTTGACCGCGGCGCAGATCCGCTCGGCGGAGGTGTCCTCGGCGGCCTCGATCAGGAACTGGTCGATCACGCCGTCGGCCGCGGGGTGCACTTCGAGCGCGTGGATGTTCGCCCCGGCCGCGGTCAGCGCCCCGGCCAGCACGGCGAGGCGGCCCGGCGTGTCGTCGATCTCGGCGCGCACCCGCCAGAACACGCTCGTGCTCTCCGGCGGGGTGATCGCGGCGGCGGCCGAGCCGCGCGCCGCGGCGGGCGGCGCGTGGTCCGTGCGGCGGAGCCAGACGTGATGGCCGACGGTGCCGGCGATCAGGGCGCTGCCGAGCACGATGAGCACGATCGCTCCGTGCTGCCGCAGCCCGAACACGTCGGCGAACGCGTCGGCCAGACCCGCGGTCGCGAGCAGCGACGCGAGTTCCACGAGGTGCCGGTGATGCCTGGTCGATCTACGTGACGTCATACGTCGAGGGTGGATGCGCAACGTTGCATCACCGGGCACGGCCTGTGACAGCCGCGTAAAGATCGAAATCGGGGTCCCGGATCCTTCACCCTATTGGTCGATCCCGGACTCGGCGCGCACCCGCCGCGAGGGCGTGAAGCGGTAGAGGTCGAGGATCTCCGGCGCCGGCGCGAGCCCGGGGCCGCCCGCCTCGACCCACGCGGCCACGTCCGTGACCGCCTCCGCGTCGTTGACCAGGCCGAACCAGACCGGCCGCGCGCCCTGGGCCCGTCCGGCGGGCGCGGGGGAGACGACGATGACGTTCGACTGCTCGCACACGTCGAGGCAGTCCGAGACCCGGACCCGCGCCCTGCCGAGCCGCTCGCGCAGCGCGGCCAACTGCCCCGCGTGGTCGATCCCGGGGTTCTTCTCCACGCGTCCGCAGCAGCAGCCCCGGCACACGGTGACCGTCGCGCGCGGCTCGGCCCGCTGCTTCTCCGGCTTCTTCCCCTTAGCCACCGAGCGCCTTCCTCCACGCCGACGCGCGCAGCAGTCGCAGGCCGTTGAGTCCGACGATCACCGTCGAGCCCTCGTGCCCGAGCACGCCGAGCGGCAGCGGAAGATGTCCGGCGAGATCCCACGTGACGAGGCCGAGGATGATCGCCGCCGCGATCAGGAGGTTCGCCTGCACCACGGTGCGCGCCCGCCGCGAGAGCGTGATCACGGCCGGGACCGTGGCCAGGTCGTCGCGCATGACGACGGCGTCGGCGGTGTCGAGTGCGAGGTCGGATCCGGCCCGGCCCATCGCGATACCCGTATGCGCCGCGGCCAACGCGGGGGCGTCGTTCACGCCGTCGCCGACCAGCAGGACACGCTGCCCCTCGGCCTCCAGCGCGCGCACCGCCTCGACCTTGTCCCCAGGCAGCAGTCCCGCGCGCACGTCGGCGATCCCGGCCTGCGCGGCGAGCAGATCGGCGGCGCGCCGGTTGTCGCCGGTGAGCAGCAGCGGCGCCGTTCCGGTCACGGACGCGATGCGCGCGACGGCCGCCGCGGCCGCGGGCCGGATCCGGTCGGCGATCGCGAGCACGGCCACGGACTCGCCGTCCACCCGGACGAGCGCCGCCGTATGCCCGCCTCCTTCGAGCTCTGCGATCACGGAGGCGAGTTCGCCCTCCGCGTCGCGGCCGAGCAGCCGCCCCGGGCTCCCGATCTCGACCTCGCGCCCCTGAACCCTCGCGCGCACTCCCCGGCCGGGGATCGCCACGAAGTCCTCGCCGCGCACGAGCGTGTGCCCGGCTGCCCGCGCGGCACTCACGATCGCCCGGGCCAGCGGGTGCTCCGAGGGGTTCTCGGCCGCGGCCGCCAGCGCCAGCACCTGCTGCTCGCTGAGCTCCGTGCTCGACAGAACCCTGACGTCGGCCAGGCGAGGCGTGCCCTCCGTCAGCGTGCCCGTCTTGTCGAAGGCGACGCGCGTCGTCGCCCCCAGCCGCTCCATCACGACCGCCGACTTGACCAGCACGCCGTGCCGCCCCGCGTTCGCCATCGAGGCGAGCAGCGGCGGCATCGTCGCGAGCACGACCGCGCACGGAGACGCGACGATCATGAACGTCATCGCGCGCAGCAGGGAGGGCTGGAACGCCGCGCCCGCCAGCAGCGGGATCGCGAAGAGCAGCACCGTCGCCGTGACCATGCCGATCGAATAGCGCTGTTCGACCTTTTCGATGAACAGCTGCGTGGCCGCCTTGGTCTCGGCTGCCTCGTCAACCATCGCCACGATCCGCGCGACGACGCTCTCCGACGCCTCCCGGTCTACGCGCACCCGCAGCGCCCCGGTGCCGTTCAGCGTGCCGGCGAACACCTCGTCGCCCTCGGTCTTCGCGACCGGCAGCGGCTCACCGGTGATCGTGGCCTGATCCACCTCGCTCGCGCCGGAGAGCACCTGCCCGTCCGCCGCGACGCGCTCGCCCGGCCGGATCAGGATCACGTCCCCGACCTTCAGCGCGGCGGCGTCGACGACCTGCTCGGTGCCGTCCTCGGACAGCCGCACCGCGCGCTCCGGCGCCAGATCCAGCAGCCCGCGCACGGCCTGAGCCGTCCGGTGCGTGGCCACCGCCTCGAGCGCCCCCGACGTCGCGAAGATGACGATCAGCAGCCCGCCGTCGAGCACCTGGCCGATGGCGGCCGCGCCCAGCGCGGCCACGATCATCAGCAGGTCGACGTCGAGCGTGCGCGCCCGCAGCGCGGTCAGCCCCGCGAGCCCGGGCTCCCAGCCGCCCGCGACGTAGCACGCGAGGAAGAACGCCCAGGCCAGCCACGCGGGGGAGGGCGCGAAGTGCGCGACCAGTCCGGCCAGGAACAGCGCCGTGGCCAGCGCGGCCCACCTGACCTCGGGCAGCGACCGCACTCCCGCCCCGCGCGTACG
>DASTAE010000083.1:0-20990 GCA_035712985.1 Actinospica sp. | reverse complement strand
GATGGCCTGCCCGATGCCCATCAGCCGATCCCTGTTGCGGACCAGCCCGGCCAACGTCATCGACAGGCACGCGAAGAATGCCGCGCCCAGCATCACAACACCCATCGCGCCGAGGATTCTCAGCGGGTTGACGGTCATGTGCACGCCGAGCAGATATGCCAGCGCCACGACACCGATCACCTGCACCACCGAGCGCACGCCTGCCGCGAACGCCTTGCCGGTGATGAGCGCCGACCGCGGGGTGGGCGTCACCATCAGCTTGGTCAGCACGCCCGCGTCCCGTTCCCAGATGATCTGGATGCCGTAGAAGATCGCGATGAACATCGCCGACTGCGCGATGATCCCGGGCGCGAGGTAGTCCAGGTACGGGGTCGTGCCGGTCGGGATCGCGTGGATCTTGGTGAAGGTCTCGCCGTACACGGCGAGCCACAGCAGCGGCTGGATCGCGCGCGAGTAGATCTCCGAGCGGTCGTGCCGGATCTTCTGCAGTTCCACGATGCAGAGCGCGAGCATCCGCGCGGGCAGCACGCTCCAGCCGGTGCGCACCGGGTGAGCCGTCGTCAGCAGCGCCGCGTGCCGAGCGGACTCAGCGGACGCGGTTGGCCGTGGCGCGGGTGCTACGGACATCCCGGATCCCTCCCTCTACCGCCTCGTCGAGTCCGGCGCCGCCGGAGTAGTAGCGGAACGCGTCCTCCAGCGACGCGCCGTCGCGCAGGTGCTCCGGCAGCGAGGCGATCAGCTCAGCGGGGGTGCCGGCCGCCTGGATCCGCCCCTTGTGCATCAGCGAGATCCGATCGCAGTGCTCTTCGGCCTCGTCCATGTAATGCGTCGTCACCAGCACGGTCATCCCGGTGGCCGCGCGCACCTCCTCGATGTGCCGCCACACCGAGTCGCGGGCGATCGGGTCGAGCCCGATCGTCGGCTCGTCGAGGATCAGCAGCCTGGGGGAGGAGACGAGCGCCTGCGCGAGCTCGAGCCGGCGGACCATGCCGCCGGAGTACGCCGAGGCCATCCGGTCGGCGACGTCCAGCAGGCCGACGGCGTCGAGGGCGAGCTCGACCTTCTCGGAGCGTACCCGCCGCGGCACGTCGAACAGCCGGGCGAAGTTGGCGACGTTCTCCCGGCCGGTCAGCCCCTGGTCGGCCGACAGCTGCTGCGGCACGTAGCCGAGCGAGCGGCGCACGCCCATCCGGTCGCGGGCCGGATCCCGGCCGAACACGGCGACCATCCCCGCCGGGATCGGCAGCAGGGTCGTGACGGCGCGGATCGCCGTGGTCTTACCCGCGCCGTTCGGCCCGAGCAGCCCGTAGACCGTGCCCGCGGCGACGCTCAGGTCGATGCCGTCCACGGCACGGTGCCGCTTGTAGGCGTAGACGAGTCCGGTGACCTCGAGCGCGGGTATGCCGGAGGAATCAGTGCTCGCGGTCATGGCTCCCGGTCCGTCCCGATCAGGTCCGTCAGCGCGCGCAGCGCGGGCAGCGCCGCGGCCAGCGCGTCCACCTCCGCCGCGCTGAGCTGTTGCAGCTGGCGCTCGAACAGCTCAGCGCGCTCGTCGGCCCAGCGCGAGAGCCGCTCCCGGCCCGCCGCGGTCGCGCGCAGCACGGCGCCGCGCCGGTCGGTGGGGGAGGTCTCCCGGGTCAGATAGCCGAGCCGGGCCAGCTGCTGGACCTGCGTGGACACGGAGTTCCCGGCCAGCCGCAGCTCCTTCGCGGCCGCCGAGACGCTGATGTCAGGCCGCTCGACCACCAGGCGCAGCAGCTCGCCCTGCGCCCCGGCCAGCGGTTCGAGGGCGAGCCGGGAGCGCACATGCCGGCGCACCGTGCGGTGCAGGCCGGACAGGGCGCCGGACAGCTCGTCGGCGAGTCCCTTGGGGTCGTCCATGAGGCCAGGGTAAGTCCAAAGCAGAGCTAAAGACCAGAGGGCGCGGCGCGGGACCGGCATGCGGTTCGCGCCCGCGGCCCGCCGGGCCCGAACGGACTGCTCCGCTCGTGCGAACAGCGGAAAGGGCGCAAGCTGGAGGCATGCGTGCCCGGCCCGCGCTCAGCTGGTACCTGGCCTCGGAGGCCTGCCTGCTGCTCACCTGCCCGCTGCTGCCGCCGCTCGGCCGGTCCGTCGTCTGGCTCCTGGTCGGAGTCGCGGCGATCGCCGCGCTCTCGGTCGGGCCGGTGCTCAGCGGGCTCGACAGGCTGCCCGCGTGGCGGCTGCTGGCCCTCGCCGGCGCGCTGCTGCTGGCGAGCAACTACCTCGCGCTCGGCGACGACCTGCGCGGCTCGGTCGCCGTGCCCTCCTCGGCCGACTTCCTGGCCTCCTGCGCGTTCCCGCTGGCGGCGATCGCGGTGCTCGTGATCGCCATGCGCGGCAGCCCGCTGACCCTCTGGGCCCGCCTCGTCGACACGCTCATCGTGCTGGCCGGGCTCAGCCTGTTCACCTGGACGCTGCTGGTCGTGCCGCTGGCCGGGGACGCGCTGCCCTCGACCGCCGTGCGCGCCTACGCCGTCACCTTCGCGCTCGGCGACGCGTTCATCCTGGTCGTCCTCGGCCGGCTGCTCTACCCCGCGCCGACCCGCGCGCCGGCCGCGGTCTGGCTGCTGCTGTTCGGCACGGTCCTGATGCTCGCCGCCGACGTGCTGTTCAGCCTCGTCGAACTCGACGCGCTGCGGTTCGACCGCGACTCGGCCCTCGGCATCGCCCAGACCACGGTGTGGACCGCCGGCCTGGTCTGCTGGGGCGCCGCCGCGCTCAGCCCCTCCGCCGCGGCCATCGTCCGCCCGATCAGCACCGCCCCGCGGGCCACCCCGCCCCCGCGCCGCTCGGCCCTGCTCGGCATCGCCGCGATCGCCCCGGCCGTCGCGGTCGGCATCGCCGCCGCCATCGACCAGCCGGGGGAGGGCGCGGTCATCGCCGTGTTCGGCACCGTCATCGCGCTGCTGCTGGTGGCGCGCCTCAGCCTCGCCCTGGCCCAGGCCGACGCGCGACTGCGCGCCGAGCAGACGCTGGGCGCCGCCGCCGACCGCCTCGTGGCGGCGAACGACACCCGCGAGATCCTCGGCACCGTCCTCGACGCCGCCACGGTCCTCGCCGGCCCCGGCGACCCCCGCATCGCCGTCGCGGCCGTGGCCGCCGACGACGAGCTGCTCACCCTCGCCAACGACGTCCCCGGCTCCGTCCACGCCGACCAGGCCGAGAAGGTCGAGGGCGCCGACCCCGAGGAGTGGATCGACGAGCGCTTCGGCGCCGACCCGCACGCCACCGTCGGCCGCGCCTCCGAGGATCCGACCATGGCCGCCGCGCTGGCGCTGGGCGTGGCCCAGGGCCCGGCGGGACTCGGCGAACGGCTGGGACAGCTGCGCATCCTCGCGTCCCAGGCCTCGATGGCCCTCAGCCGCCTGGGCCTGACCCGGGAGATCAGCCGCAGAGACGGCGAGGCCTACTTCCGCGCCCTGGTCGACGACGCCTCCGACGCCATCGTCCTCGTGGACCAGTCCGGCCGGGTCCGCTACGCCAGCCCCTCCACGGTCGAGCTCCTGCGCGCACCCGACCCGACGGCCGTGGAGCCGGCCGACCTCTTCGGCCCGCAGAACGCCGCCTGGGTCGCCAAGACCCTGGGCGAGCCGCCGGGCGGCGCCGGCTCCGGCGCGCGCCTCGACTGGGTGCTGGACCGCCCCGGCGCCGGGCGCCTGGAGCTGGAGGTGGCCTGTTCCGACCTGCGCGCCGACCCCAGCGTGCAGGCTCTGGTCCTCACCCTGCGCGACGTGACCGCCCGCAGAAGACTCGAGCGCGACCTGCGCCACCACGCCTACCACGACCGGCTCACCGGCATGGGCAACCGCCTCAAGTTCACCCGCCGCGTCGAGCTGGCGATGGCCACCATCCGCCCGAACGGCGCGATCCCGACCGTGATCCAACTCGACCTGGACAGCTTCCGCGAGCTCAACGAGGTCCACGGCCGCGAGCTGGGCGACCTCATCCTGATCACCATCGGCAACAGGCTGAGCCAGGCTCCGGGCGTCCTCGAGGCGGCCCGCTTCGAATCCGACGCCTACGCGGTCCTCTGCGAACTGCGCGACTCCTCACCCGCGGCCTGCCTGGAAGCCGCCGAGCAGCTGGCCCGCGCGATCTCCGAGCCCTTCAACCTCCCGGCCGGCCAGGTGCGCCTGACCTGCTGCATCGGCGTGGCCTCCGCGTACGGAGAGACAAGACCCGAAGACGTGATCCGCAACGCCCGCCTGGCCCTGGAGGCCGCCAGGGCCGCGGGCCGCGACGCGATGCGCGCCTACCACCCCGAGATGCTGCAGGCCCGCCTGGAGCACGCCCAGCTGCACAACGACCTCCAGTCGGCCATCGCCGGCGGCGCCCTGGAACTGCGCTACCAGCCCGTGATCGACCTGGCCACGGGACGGATCGCCTCCTTCGAGGCGCTGGTGCGCTGGCCCCACCCCGAGCGCGGCCTGATCACCCCCGACAAGTTCATCCCGCTCGCCGAGGAGACCGGCCTGATCGTCCCGCTGGGCCGCTGGATCATCGCCAACGCCGCCCGCGCCGCGGCGGACCTGCGGGCGCAGGACGGGGCGGCCGGCGTGCGCGTGGCCGTCAACGTCTCCGCCCGCCAGTTCTCCGTCCCCGGCCTGACCGCCGACATCGCCGAGGGCCTGGCCGAGGCGGGGCTCGGCCCCGACGCCCTCATCGTCGAACTCACCGAGAGCGCCCTGATGCGCCACGCCGAGGAGGACGGCCCGCACGACCTCAATGCCCTGAAGTCCCTCGGCGTCGGCCTCGCCATCGACGACTTCGGCACCGGCTACTCCTCCCTCAGCTACCTGCACGACCTCCCGTTCGACGCGCTGAAGATCGACAAGTCCTTCATCGACGAGATCACCGACTCGGCCCGCCGGATGGACCTGGTCAGGGGCATCATCCGCATCGCCGACTCGCTGGGCCTGTACGTGGTCGCCGAGGGCCTGGAGTCCGAACGGCAACGCGCCCTGCTGGCGGAGGCGGGCTGCAAGTACGGCCAGGGCTACCTCTTCGCCCGCCCGGTGCGGCTGGAGGCGGCCAGGGAGCTGCTGCGGGCGCACGGGGGCCTGATCTCAGGGAACTGGGTCTAGCGCCTAGCCCGGCAGCTGGGCCCGCATCACCAGGCCGGTCCCGTGCGGGAAGGTCCGCTGCAGGTAGCGGAACGGGGCCGTGCCGTACCGCGCCGCGGCGGAGACGGCCGGGTTGGCCGGCTGGAGGTGGCGGCCGGAGGCGCCGGTGCGGGCCTGCATGTCGGTGTCGGCCATCCTCGCCAGCCTGCGGCGGGCCACGGCGTTGCGGCCGAACTCGAGCAGGTAGCCCAGCGGCGCGCCGTATTCGCGGATATCGACGTGCTTGAATCCGACCTTTTCGATCAGTCCGGCGAGATGATCCGGGTCGTAACGGCGGAAGTGGCCCACGTGTTCGTCGGCGGCGGCGTACCTGCGCTGGTGGGCCGGAACGGACAACATCAGCCAGCCGCCGGGGCGCAAATGCTCCGCCCATTGCGTCAGGGCGCTTTGATCGTCCTCGATATGCTCGAGGACTTCGAAGGCGCAGACGAGGTCGTAGCGCTCCGCGGCGTCGAGGGTGAGGATCGAGCAGTTGCGCACCTCGCCTCCGGCGTCGGCCGCCTCCGCGGACGCCGGGAGCGAGCCCAACCGGGCCTTCGCGACCTCGAAGGACTGCGGGTCCGGCTCCAGCCCGACGTAGCGGTACCTGGTCGCCAGCCGGGTACCCAGGGCGCCCTGCCCGCAGCCGATCTCCAGCACGTCGCGCACGCCCGGCGGCATCATGCGGGTGATCACGTCGTAGCGCAGCCAGGCGTTCGGAGTGAGCGGGGCGAGCCGGTTCAGCGGAATTTCAGGATTCATCGACTTCCTGCCAGCAGATTTCTCGTTCATCTGAAGAATTGACGCAATCCTCACCGGTCCCTAGCCTTTCGCAAATGCCGGGGCGTGTCCAGCGCGGCCTATCGGCGAATCCGGAACGCCATCATCGCCACGTCGTCGGCGGTGGCGTCCTCCGGGGCGCAGCCGCGGGCGATCCGCTCGCAGACGGCCTCAAGGTTCTGATCCTGTTGGCCGTCCGGGACGGCGCGCAGCTCGCGCAGGGCGACCTCGGCGAGCCGCGCCAGGCCCTCGGCCAGGTCCTCCCCGCGGCGCTCGACGAGGCCGTCGGTGTAGAACAGCAGGGTGGCGCCCGGCGGCAGGTGGAAGACGATCTCGGTCGGCGGCGCCCCCTCCGACAGCAGGCCCAGCGGGGCGCCGAGGGCCTCGCTGTGCACGAAGCGGGCCGCGGCGCGCGGGTCGAGGAGCAGCGGGGGCAGGTGCCCGGCGCTGGCCAGGGTGCAGCGGCGGGTCTCCGGATCGACGTCGACGAAGCAGGCCGTGGAGGCCAGTCCGAAGTCGGTGGCGACGCACCAGTGGTCGAGCAGCGTCGCGAGCTCCAGCGGGCCCGGGGGAGCGGTGCCGGCGGCGGGCAGGGTGTAGGCGCGCACGGCCGAGCGCATCCGGCCCATCGTGCCGACCGCGTCGATGCCGTGGCCGACCACGTCGCCGATCGCCAGGCTGAGCCGGCCGTCCGTCAGCACCGCGGCGTGGAACCAGTCGCCGCCCACGTACATGCCGGTCGAGCCCGCCCGGTAGTACGTCGCGAGCCGTCCCCACTCCACCTGCGGCAGCCGCGCCTGCATCATGCTGCGCTGCAGGGAGACGGCCACGTCCCGGTCCCGCGCGCGCACCCGGGCGTTGACGATCAGCTGGGCCACGATGCGCCCGCAGGTCTCCACGAGCTGCCGCTGGTGCGGGCTCGGCATCCGCGGGCTCCGGAAGATCGAGCCGACCGAGCCGAGCACGCTGCCGTCGGTGGACAGCAGCGGCATCGTGTAGACCGACACCCCGCCCATCGCGTCCAGCACCGCGCGGTACGCGCTCGGCAGCCCGGGCTCGGTGTGGATGTCCACCAGGGTGGTCGGCAGGCCCAGCAGGGAGCGGCGGGAGGTGTAGAGGTCGCGGGGGTCGAGCGAGTTGGTCAGCCGGACGTGCTCGTCGGTCATGCCGTAGTTCGCGGCGAGCCGCATCTCGCCCTCGTCCGCGAGGAAGATCGCGACCATCTCGGCGCCGTCAAGCTCGGCGACCACCTCGGCCGTCTCGGTGAGCAGCTCGTGCAGCTCCGACCGGCTGGACAGGCGCTCGATCAGCCGGTGCACCCGGCTCAGCTCCCTGACGTGCGTGTCGAGCTCGCGCTGGATCTCGCCGAGCTGGTCGAGGAACCGCCGGTTGTTGGTCTCGTCCACGACGGTCGAGGCGTACGCGACGACCTCGCCGTCCTCGTCCTGGACGGGGACGGCGTCGATGGAGATCGCGCGGTCGTCCGCGGCGCCGTGGTAGAGGTACTCCTGCCGGTCGACCTGGCGCCCCTCGACGAGGCAGCGCTCGAGCGGCAGCGAGCCCGGCGGCACCGGGCGCCCGTCCGGCAGCGAGATCCGGCGCCAGTCCACGCGCAGCAGCCGCGACTCGGGGTCGACGTCGAAGGGCTCGAAGAACTCGTGCATCCACCGGTTCGCGAGCAGCACGGTGCCGTCCGGGCGCACGGCGAGCAGCCCGACCGGAACCTGGTCGAACAGCGGTCCGAGCAGCTCTTGGGACCTCACCCTTTCCAGGCTACGGGCGCCGGGGCGGCGGGCACGCCGGGTGTGCCGAACGGTGGACGCCGCGCGCCCGGCCCGCCGCGGATCAGCCGGCGCTGAGCACGCCCGCCTTCATCACCTGCACCATCGCCGGGGCCATCTCGGGGTTCTCCTCGCAGGCCAGCGAGATGCCGTGCAGCATGCGCAGGAAGGTCGCCGAGTCCAGGTCCCGGCGCGCGACGCCGGCCTCCTGGGCGTGCGCGACGATCTCCCCGGCCACGTCGTGCATCCGGGTCTTGCACAGGGTCAGGCCCGGGCGGGTGTCGCCGTCCGCGAGCATCTCCTTGATCGCCTTCTTGATGCCGCTGTTGCGCATGCTGAACTCGACGTGCAGGTCCATGTAGCCGCCGAGCGAGGCGGCCGGGTCCTCGCCGTGCGCCAGCTTCTCCGCGGCGTCGCACAGCGCCTCGATGTCGGCCACGTAGACGGCCGCGACCAGGTCGTTGCGCGAGGGGAAGTGCCGGTAGAGCGTGCCCGCCCCGACGCCCGCGCGCTTGGCCACCTCGTCGAGCGGGGCGTCCGGGCCCAGCTCGAGGAACAGCTCGCGCGCCGCAGCCAGCAGCGCCTCGTAGTTGCGTCGCGCGTCCGCACGCATCCTGCACTCCTCATCAGCCGGAGATACTCTCCGTTTTCACTTGACTAACCGGAGACGGTCTCCGTATAGTCTCCAGTATCGCTAAGTGGAGAGTACCTCCACTTCCCCCTCTTCCGCTACCTTGGAGCCCGCCGTGTCCGAAGGGACCCTGCAGAAGCCCGTCCAACCCGTCGCCGCGGCCGACGCCCGCGCCGGCATCGACGGCAGGCCGCGCCCGGAACCGAGGTCCAGGCCGGGGTTGGCCCTCGCGATTATCCTGACCTGCCAGCTGATGCTGATGGTGGACGCCACGGTGATGAACGTGGCCCTGCCCCGCATCGAGTCCGGCCTGCACTTCTCCCCGTCCTCGCTCGCCTGGGTACTGGACGCCTACACCCTCACCTTCGGCGGGCTGCTGCTGCTCGGCGGACGCCTCGGCGACCTGTTCGGCCGCCGCAGGCTCTTCACCCTCGGCATCCTGCTGTTCACGGCCGCCTCGCTGGCCGGCGGCCTGGCCACCTCGGCGGGCTTCCTGCTCGCCGCCCGCGTCGCGCAGGGCGTCGGCGCCGCCATGGCGGGACCGAGCGCGATCGCGCTGCTCAACAGCACCTTCACCGACCCGAAGGCCAGGGTGCGCGCGCTGTCGCTGTTCGCGGGCATGTCCTCGGCCGGCTTCTCGATCGGCCTGATCCTCGGCGGCGTGCTCACCGAGGCCGCCTCCTGGCGCTGGGTGCTGTTCATCAACGTGCCCTTCGGCCTGGTCGCCGCGGCGCTCGCCCCGCGCTTCCTGAAGCAGCCGCCGCGCCACGACACGAAGCTGGACGTCTCCGGCGCGATCGCCGCGACCCTCGGCGTCGGCTCCCTGGTCTACGGCCTGATCCACGCCGCCTCCGACGGCTGGGGCCAGACCCTGACGATCGCCCCGAGCATCGTCGGCCTCGCGCTGATCGGCACGTTCATCGTGCTGCAGGGCACCGCCGCGCACCCGCTGCTGCCGCTGCACCTGTTCCGCGACCGCAACCGGGCCGCCGCGTACGCCAACTACTTCGTCGGGCCGGCCGCCGGCTTCGGCAGCTTCTTCTTCCTGACCCAGTACCTCCAGGACGTGCTGCACTACAGTCCGGTGCGCACCGGCTTCGCCTTCCTGCCGATGGCGGCCCTGGTGTTCACCATGTCCCGGCTGATCCCGCGGCTGCTGCCGCGCTTCGGCCCGAAGCCGCTGACCATCATCGGCACGATCCTGCTGGTGGCCGGACTGGTCGGCTTCACCCAGGTCGGCGCGCACACCGCGTACTTCCCCGGCATCTTCGTGCCGATGGTCGTGATGGGCCTCGGCATGGGCATGGCGTTCAGCCCGCTGCTGGTCATCATCATGGCGTCGGTCCGCCCGGAGGACGCGGGCGCGGCGGGCGGCACGATGCAGACGCTGCAGCAGACCGGCGTCAGCCTCGGCGTCGCGGTCCTGGTCACCATCGCCGGCAGCGCCGCGCGCAGCCACCCGGCCACCGCGCTGCTCAGCAGCGAGCACGCCGCGCTGATCGGTTCCGCGATCTTCGCCGCGTTCACGGTGCTGGTCTCGCTGACCTTCAAGAAGGTCACCCGGTAGGGATGCGCGCCTCCGCCCCGAAGCGGGCCGCTATTCGGCGGCCCGCTTCGGCATGGGCACGCGCATCAGGTCCTCGGCGACGTAGAGCTCGCCGGTGAAGACCTCGCGGGCCTCGCGCTCGAACAGGACGGGGTCCGGGTAGCGCTGCGAGAAGTGGGTGAGCACGAGGGTGCGCACGCCGGACTCCTCGGCGACGGTGGCGGACTGGCGGGCCGTCATGTGCCCGTGCTCGGCGGCGAGGGCGGCCTCGGCGCTCAGGAACGTGGACTCGATGACGAGCATGTCGGCGTTCGCGGCGAGGTCGTAGACGCCCTGGCACAGCCGCGTGTCCATGACGAACGCGAACACCTGGCCGGGCCGCTCGACGCTGACGTCGTCGAGCGTGACCACGTCCCCGGACGGCGCGATCACGCGGCCCTCCCGCTGCAGCTCGCTGATCAGCGGTCCGCGCACGCCCGCCGCGGCCAGTTCCGCCGGGAGCATCCGGCGCCCGTCGGGTTCGGTGATCCGGTAGCCGTAGGAGTCGACGCCGTGCGAGAGCCGGATCGCCTCGAGGCGGCCGATCGACCCGCCGGCGGAGTCCGCGAGGACGGCGCGCTCGCCGAACGCGGGCTCCTCGCGCAGGATCTCGCGCCGGTACTCGGGCCACATCCAGCACAGCCGGTCGAACAGCGGCGCGCCGGAGCCGGGGAAGTGGCAGTGCACGGGGTGGGAGACCTGGTCGAGCGCGAGCCGGGAGAAGACGCCGGGCAGCCCGAAGCAGTGGTCGCCGTGGAAGTGCGTGACGCAGAGCCTGGTGAGATCGCTCGCCGCGACCCCGGCCAGGGTCATCTGGCGCTGCGTGCCCTCGCCGGGGTCGAACAGGAACGCGTCCTGGTCCCAGCGCAGGAAGTAGCCGTTGTGGTTCCGCGTGCGTGTCGGCACCTGCGAGGCCGTGCCGAGGACGATCAGCTCCCGCATCCGCTCATGGTAGTCCGCGCGCCGGCCGGCGGCCGCGGCGCGCTCAGGTCACGGCCCACAGGAAGGCGAGCATCCCGCAGAGCACGGCCCCCGCCCCGAGGGCCATCCAGAAGCCGCCGTGCCTGCGGTAGGCGCGCACCGTGTCGCGTCGGCGCGCGGCCTCGAGGCCGCGCACCGCCCGGGCCAGGTGCCGCGCGCTGAAGTCGGCGACGCCGCCGAAGTTCGTCCAGATGATCGAGCCCACCGCGATCGCGAGCAGCCCCCAGCCGGTGATCAGGGAGGCCACGAAGAGCCGGGTGGTATCGACGGAGTCGGCCAGGACCATCGGATGCTCCGCCTCCTCTCGCGCGCCGGACCGAACGCTCGGTCGGCTCTGTTACCTTTCCCGGAATCCGCCGAGGAAACGACGGAAGACGCCGCCTTCGCGGGGAAGGGGCGCGCTGGGGCGGGGAGCGGTCGCCGCGCGGGTGGCGATCGGCCGGTCGTAGTCGGTGCGGGCGATCGCGTCGACCACCTGCGGCAGGTCGAAGTCCTCCGAGCCGGGGATCTGCGGCACGTAGCCGACCAGCATGCCGTCCCGCATGACCTGGGCCTCGAGCCCGGGGGTGTCGTCGGTGTCCCAGACGGCCTCGCGGCCGTCGCCGAGCACGATCCGCACCCCGATCTTGTACACGCCCTCCCGGGCGAGGTGGGCGTTGACGCCCTGCTCGCGCAGCGCGTCAACCACTCTCAACGCCTTGTTCTCTTCCATACTTCAGGCTAACCCGGGGCCTGGCCCCGACGACGGAATCTCAGCACGATCTCAGCACATTCTCCGTCAGCGGGCTGCGTTTCTCAGGTTAAGAGCCCAGCTGGCGCGCGATGCGCTCGAGCCGCTCGATCCGGGCCTCGACGGTCGGGTGCGTGGACAGCAGCTCGGCGGCGGCCTGCTTGTTGATCGTCACCGGGCAGAAGGCGACGGCGTTGACGGCCGTGGCCCGGCGCAGGTCCCTGCTCGGGATCAGGCTCCTGCGATCGGAGACCTTCTGCAGCGCCGAGGAGAGCGCGGCCGGGTTGCCGGTCAGCTCGGCGGCGGCGTGGTCGGCGGCGAACTCGCGGTACCGGGAGAGCGCGCGGATCAGCAGCACCGAGATCATCCAGGTGGCCGCGGACAGCGCCGTGACGGCCAGCGCGACGACCAGGAACTGCCACAGGCCGCGCACCCGGCCCGCGTAGAGCATCAGCTGCGCGCCGACCCGCGCCGTGAGCCCGGCGAGCACGCCGATGAACGAGGCGACGGTCATCACCATCGCGTCGCCGTGCGCGATGTGCGAGAGCTCGTGCGCGACGACGCCCTCGAGCTCCTGCTCGTCGAGCCGGGTCAGCATTCCGCGGGTCACGCACAGCACGATGCCGCTGCGCTTGCGCCCGGCGGCGAACGCGTTGGGCACCGAGGACTCCGAGACCGCGATCTTCGGTTTCGGCATGTCGGCCAGGGCGCACAGCCGGTCGACCACGGCGTGCAGCTCCGGCTCCTGCTCGGCGGTCGCCTCGTGCGCGCCGACCGCCTTGAGCGCGACCTTGTCGCTGGCCAGCATCTGGAAGACGAGGAAGCCGATGATCGCAGCGACGCCGAGCGGCCACCAGCGGCCGAGGACGAAGCTGAGTACGGTCATGGCGGCGGCGTATGCGAGGACGAGCGTCCCCATCACCGTGACCATGCGGGCCGACAGTTGACGGTCCGTCCGGAACCTGGACTGGGCCATTGTCCGTTCCTCCCGGGACGAGGAGCGCGCGCGGTGCGCCCGCCTTTTCCTCAATGTACTCCCGGGATGCGGCGCAGGTGTAGGGACAACCAGTTCCGGTGGGTCGTTGCACAGCCAGTCCACAGGATCTCGAAGCCCGCGGCGGCCAGCAGTTCGGCGAAGGCCTCCCGGGAGTGGTAGACGAAGTACCGCCGGACCGCGGGGTCGAGCGGAGCCGTCTCCCAGCCCTCGCCGTCCCCCTCGGCGATCGAGATGAGGGCCTGTCCGCCGGGACTGAGCACCCGTCGGAACTCGGCGAGCGCGTCCGGGACCAGCTCGCGCGGGATGTGCAGCAGCACGGCCACGCACCACAGCCCGTCGAGGGCCCCGTCGCGCAGGGGCAGCGCGCGCAGGTCGGCGCGGACCTGACCGGGCACGTCGCGGGCGGTGAGCATCGCGTGCGAGAGGTCGAAGCCGTGCGCCCGCAGGCCCAGTCCGCGCAGGCGCAGGGTGTCCTTGCCCGGCCCGCAGCCGACGTCGGCGACCAGGGCCCCGGAGGGCATTGCGCCGGCGAAGCGCGCGGCCGCCTCGGCGACCCACGTGTCGGCGGCGCCGTCCCAGCGGTCGGCGTACCGGCCGGCGATCCGCGCGTAGGCGTGCTGGGTCCCGGTGATCACGTTCCCGTCGCTCACCGCGCCCCGTTTCCCCACACGCCCTCGAAGAGCTGGCCGAGCAGGTTCGCGCCCGCCCCCGCGCGCACGATGGTGACCTTCCCGAAGCGGGCGCGCCCGGTGATCCGGATCAACGGCCCCTCCTCGGCGTCCGCGACGGGGCCGTCGGAGCCCTTGGCGAGGCTGCGTCCGTGCACGGCCCACTTGCCGCACACCGCGCCGCCCTCGTCGACGATCCGGGCGTTCGCCGGGACGCGCAGGATCAGCTTGCCGCACAGCGAGTTCGCGGTGACGGTGATCTCCCGGCCGGGCAGCACCGCCTCGGACATGTCCACGATCAGGGCGCCGAAGTTCGAGCGCAGCTCGGTGTGCCGGCCGGGCACCCAGCGCCCGCCGCGGTGCACCTTGCTGAGGGTCGCGGAGACCTCCTGGCGCACCGTGGACTCGGGCAGCACCACCCCGCCGGTGCGCTCGCGCGGCAGGTCGCGGGTGATCGGGACCAGGTCCCCGTAGGTGCGGGCCGCGTACACGGCCTCCAGGCGCTCGGCGTGCTCCTCGCTGGTGAGCCGGCCGGTGGCGAGCGCTTCCCCCAGGATGACGGCGACCTCGTCCCGGTCGGTGTCGGCGGCGCGCTGCTCGAGGTCCTCCGCGCCGCGCGCGGGCAGTTCTGCAGGCATGAAGCGGAGTGTACCCCCGTTTCTTGGAGAACGCGATATGTCGCGTCTACTTCCGGACGATCCGATAGTGCAGGACCAGGAAGGGCAGCCCGAAGACCCGGAACGCGTGCTCCGCGACCAGCTTCCCGTCCTGCACGAACACGTCGAGCCGCTCGGCGAAGCCGTGCACGGCCGCCGAGGTCAGCTCGCCGTTCTCCCGGTTGACGTAGGTCAGGTAGTGGCCGGGCTGGTCCGAGACCAGGCTCGTGCTGCTGAGCGTGAGACCGCCGTCCTCCCGGTGCTGCGGGATCAGCGTCGCGGTGAAGTTCATCTCCGGCAGGGGGAACCCGACGCGCACGTAGCCGCGGTCCTCGTGCCGGTACGTCGTGTAAATGCCCACGTAGATCGGCTCGTCGTCATCGGCGAAGGAGCGCAGCCAGCCGCGCAGCAGCGGCTCGTCGTCCTTGCCCGGCAGGATCGTGTCGATCCGGCTGTGCACGCCGCGCAGCGCCTCGCGCTGGTTCATCGGCACGTTCGCCTGCCCGAGCGGCCGCGCGAGCAGCGTGCGGTAGACGAGGTAGCCGGGGCGCACCCAGGTGCGCCACTTCGGGATGATGTCGAGCTTGAAGCGCGTCGTGTGCTCGTAGAACTCGCGCACCAGGGGATGCACGACCGCCGGCTCGAACTGCGGCCCCTCGAGCTCGTCCAGCGAGCCGATGATGCCGACGTCCCGGGTGTCGCGCACGTACCCGCGGTCCAGGCGCTCGGCCAGATCCTCGATGTAGCGCATCCCGATGTACCTCGAATGGGCGGCCAGCGGTAACACGAACGGCAGCTGTTCGGGGGAGACGCGCTCGGCCAGCATGCTGATCTGCTCGTCCGGGAAGACGACCGCGGACAGCACCCGGAACCCGGCGACCGTCGCGGCGGCCACCAGCGCCGGATTCGCCTTCCGGTCGAAGGCCGCGAACCCGGCCCCGACCGCCGCGCCGAACACCGGACCGAGCGCCACCTTCTGCGGACGCAGCCCGAGACCGCCCGCGACCGCCCCGGCCGCCGCGCCCACGCCGACCGGCCCGGACCCGGTCACCCGGCCGCCGATCCAGCCCGCCGGAGCCGCCATCGCCCCGCTCGTCGCGATCCGCGCCCAGCGCGCCGGGATCTGACCCGGCTTCTGCCGCGCCCGGGCCACCGCCTCGACCGCGCCGAGGCCGACCGCCCCGAGCGCCGCGCCCTTCACGGCGCCGCGAAAACCCCGCCGGCCGCCCAGCGTCGCCCCGGCCAGCGCCCCGATGACCCCCGCGGTCGCGACCTGCTGACGGCGCGACGGCCCCCGCCCGGACTCCACAGCCTGATTCCCCACGCTCTGCTCCACGGGGCGCAGCGTACCGGTCGCCGGTTACGCGCGCGTGGACCTACCCTGATTCCGTGACCCACGCCCTGTTCTCCACCGACCGCCTCGAGCGCGCCCGCGCCGCCGCGTCCGCAGCCGGACTCGACGCCCTGATCGTCACCCCCGGCGCCGACCTGCGGTATCTCACCGGGTACAACGCGCTGCCGATGGAACGGCTCACCTGCCTGCTGCTCCCGGTCGCCGGGGACCCGGTGCTGATCGCCCCGCAGCTCGAGGTGCCCGCGGCGTACGCCTCCCCGGCCGGGAAGCTCGGCATCGAGATCGCCGGCTGGCAGGAGACGCAGAACGCGTACGGGTTCGCCGCCTCCCGCCTGCCGAGAGGCCTGGGTGTGATCGGCGTGGACGACCACATGTGGGCCGAGAAGCTCTTCGGCTTCCGCGACGCGCTGCCGGGCGTGCGCCAGGAGCTCGCCGCGACGGTGCTGAGCGACCTGCGGATGCGCAAGACCCCCGAAGAGGTCGAGGCGCTGCGCCGCGCGGGGGACGCGATCGACCGCGTGCACGCCCGCATGGGTGAATGGCTGCGGGCCGGGCGGACGGAGCGTCAGGTCGGCCAGGACATCGCCGACGCGATCCTCGCCGAGGGCCACGAGCGGGTCGACTTCGTCATCGTCGCCTCAGGACCGAACGGCGCCAGCCCGCACGCCGAGGTCTCCGACCGCGTCATCGAGCGCGGCGAGCCGGTCGTCGTCGACATCGGCGGCACCATGCCCGACGGCTACTGCTCCGACTCGACGCGCAACTACGTACTCGGCGAGCCGCCCGCCGAGTACGCCGACTACTACGCGGTGCTGCTCGCCGCGCAGCGCGCCCAGACCGAGGCCGTGCGCCCGGGGATCACCGCCGAGCAGCTCGACGCCGTCGGCCGGGACGCGATCACCGAAGCCGGGTACGGCGCCTACTTCGTGCACCGCACGGGCCACGGCATCGGCCTGGAGACGCACGAGGAGCCCTACATCGTCAGCGGCTCCGGCCGGCCGCTCGAGCCCGGCATGGCGTTCTCCGTCGAGCCCGGGATCTACCTGCCGGAGCGGCACGGCGCGCGGATCGAGGACATCTGCGTGTGCACCGAGGACGGCGGCGACCGGCTCAACCTGACCAGCCGCGAGCTGCAGATCCTGCGCTAGCGGGCCGGGCCGACGCGGCGTCAGCCCTCCGGCGCGCGCCACTGCTCGGGCGGCCCGATCGTCGAGGCCTCCGGCCCGAACGCGGCCCCGTACACCGGGGCCAGTTCGGGCCAGCGCTGCCCGAGCGGCCACCGCTGCGCCCCGTCGAGGTAGGTCTCCAGCAGGTCGAGCGCCTCGTGCCAGCCGGCCCCGTCGCGCGCCGCGGCGCCGAGCTCCTCGAGCGTGACCACGAAGTCCAGGCGCGTTCCCGGGCCCCCTGGCTCGAGCCGGTAGAGCAGCGTGTCCGGCCCCCAGGTGTACTCCAGCACGCGCGGCGGCCGGTACTGCAGGACCGTGCCGTGCATCGCCGGGAACGCCTGGTCGGGGAACGGGAACTCCAGCGCCGCGCCGACCGACCAGTCGCCGACCACGCCCGAGGGGAACCAGACGGCGAGCTCGCCGCGGTCGGTGAGCGCGGACCAGACGCGGTCCGGCGGGTGGCCGAGCTCGCGGCGGAAGCGCACCGTCCACTGCTCGCCGAACCGGTTCAGGACCCCGTGCCGCACCACGCTCATGGCAACCACTCTCGGCCCTTACACCGTGCCAGGTGCGCGCGGGTGGGCCATTCGGGCAAGATCGGCGGTATGGATCTGCAACCCCCCTTCGCCGTGTCCGTGGCCGGCGCGGTGCTCAACCCGGACGAGCTCGACCCGGCGTCGATCGTCTCCGGCGACCCGCGCACGGCGAGCCTCGTGCTGCACGAGCAGCCCGGCGCCGGGCGCACCGTGGAGCGCGGGGTCTGGGAGATCACCCCGGGCGTGGTCACCGACGTCGAGGCGGACGAGATGTTCGTGGTGCTGAGCGGGCGGGCCACGATCGAGATCCAGGACGGCCCGACCCTCGAGGTCGGCCCGGGCGACGTGGCCGTGCTGCCGGAGGGCGCCGTGACCCGCTGGACCGTCCACGAAACGCTGCGGAAGGTCTACCAGCTCTCGTACATCCCCGAGGGCGAATAATCTCCTTGTGACTGTCGACGAGGTCCAGCGCGAGCACGGCGGTCTGGGCAGCTACCTCCGGCTGATGCGCACCCCGGGGGCCAGGGGCTTCTCGGGCGCCGCCTTCGTGGCCCGGATGCCGCTGTCGATGATCGGCATCGGCAGCGTGCTGCTGGTCCAGCGGGAGACCGGCAGCTACGCGATCGCCGGCACCGTCTCGGCGACGGCCGCGTTCGTGCAGTCCGTCGGCTCGCCGGTCACCTCGCGGCTGATCGACCGGCACGGCCAGGACAAGGTCGCCGTCCCGGCCGCCCTGGCCAGCGCCGCGTCGCTGATCGGCCTCATCCTCGCGGTCCGCGTCCACGCCCCGACCTGGACCTTCTACCTGTTCGCGGCGCTCGCGGGCGCCCTGATGCCGGGCATCGGCTCGATGGTCCGCGCGCGCTGGGCCCGGATCTACTCGGGCACGGCGACGCTGCACACGGCCTACGCCTTCGAATCAGTGGTCGACGAGGTCGTCTTCCTGATCGGCCCGGTCCTGGTCACGTTCCTGACCACCTCCGTGGCCCCCTCCAGCGGCCTGGCCGCGGTCGCCGCCTTCCTGTCCCTCGGCACCCTCGCGCTCTGCCTCCAGCGCGGCACCCAGCCGGAACCCGTTCCCGACCGGGGCCGGCAGGGCTTCGGAGCCGTCGCCGTCCCCGTCGTCAGAGTGCTGCTGCTGGTCTTCATCGGCACCGGCACGCTGTTCGGCTCGGTCGAGGTGATCACCGTCGCGTACGCGCAGGAGCACGGCCACACCGGCGCCGCGGGCCTGCTGCTGGCCGTCTACGCGCTCGGCTCGATGATCGCGGGCATCGGCTTCGGGGCGATCCACCTGGCCACGCCGCTGCCGCGCAAGCTGCTGATCCTCCTGACGTCGATGGCCGCGACCGCCGCGCTGCTGCCCTTCGCGGGCTCGATGTGGCTGCTCGCGGCCTTCCTGCTGCTCGCCGGCTTCACGATCGCCCCGACCCTGATCACGGCGTTCGCGCTCCTCGAAGAGCTCGTCCCCGCGGAGCTGCTGACGGAGGGCCTGACGGTGGGAACCACCGGCCTGGCCCTCGGCGTGACCCTGGGCTCCTCGGTCGGCGGCCCGCTGATCGACGACCTCGGCGCGCAGCACGCGTACCTGCTGAGCACCGGGGGAGCGGTCGCGGCGCTCGTGCTGGCCGTGCTGCTGCGGGGCGGATTGCGCGGAGTCCGGAATTGTCGGAACCCGGTGCCATGATGCCGGAATGGACACAGAGCACGGCGTGACGATCGGGGCGGACGGCCTGGCCCGCTGCCCCTGGGCGGGTTCGGATCCGCTCTACCTGGGCTACCACGACACCGAGTGGGGCAGGCGGTTGCGCGGCGAGAACGAGCTGTTCGAGCGGATCAGCCTCGAGGCGTTCCAGTCCGGCCTGTCCTGGATCACGATCCTGCGCAAGCGGGAGAACTTCCGCGCCGCCTTCGCCGGCTTCGAGATCGCGAAGGTCGCCGAGTTCGGGGACGCGGACGTGGCCCGTCTGCTGGCGGACGAGGGGATCGTCCGCAACAAGGCGAAGGTCCACGCCGCCATCGCCAACGCCAAGGCCGCCCGAGCCCTGGACGGCGGCCTGACCGAACTGATCTGGTCCCACGCCCCGGCCACGCAGCCGAGGCCCCGCAGCACGAAGGACATCCCCGCGACCACCCCCGAATCCGTCGCCCTGGCCAAGTCCCTGAAGAAGTCAGGTTTCGTCTTCGTGGGCCCGACCACGGCGTACGCTCTCATGCAGGCCTGCGGCCTGGTCAACGACCACCTGCTGACCTGCCATGCCCGCTGATCCACTCTCCTTTCCAGTGATAACAGGCCCACCACTACCGAACGGCCCCCTGAAGCCCATCACCAAACCCTGATCCCTGCGGTACAAAGCTCAAAAGCACAAAGGCCTACGACTCAACACGAGGGCGCGGGTCTGTCGAGGACTATCGAACGGAGGTGCCGGCCGATGGCCAGCAAATGGTGGAGCGTCGTCGTGGACTGTCAAGACGTGCACGCGCAGGCGGGCTGGTGGGCGCGGGCGCTCGGATATTCCGTCGTGTTCGAGGGCGACGACGAGGTCGCGATCGCCGGGGGCATGGCGGACGCCCCGCAGTGGCCGGGGCTGGTGTTCGTGCCCGTGCCGGAGGGCAAGGCGGTCAAGAACCGCCTGCACATCGATCTGAATCCGGACGACCAGGCCGCGGAGGTCGCGCGGTTCGAGGCGCTCGGCGCCCGGCGGGTGGATGTCGGGCAGAAGGACGTGGGCTGGGTCGTGCTCGCGGATCCGGAGGGCAACGAGTTCTGCGTGCTCTCGGCGCGTCCGCAGGGCTGAGAGCCGCGGCCTAGGCGTCGCCGAGCTGCTCGTCCTCGGCGTGGGCGGCGAATTCCGCGGCGCGGACCTCGGTGATCTGCTCGTAGCGCTTCAGGCGGTCGGTCCAGGCGGTGTCGATGCCGAAGGCGATCGAGGCGAAGCCGAGTCTGCCGACGGCTTCGGTGGCGGCGGGGTCGCCGGGGGCGAGGATGCGGATCGGGTCGCCGATGGCGAGGGTGTGCGGGGGAACGAAGTACTCGGCGGGGACGTCGGTGGCGGCGTGGACGAGTGCCGAGACGGCGGCGACCGCGCCGGCGCCGAGGCGCGCGTTGTGCAGGACGGTCGCGGCGGTGGCGATGTAGGCGCAGCGTCCGACGGTGCAGCCGAGCAGGGTGGCGTGCGGGCCGACGAAGACGTGGTCGCCGAGCAGGACGGGCTGGTCCTGGGCGACGGCGGAGGCGCGCAGGACCGCGTTCTCGCAGATGATCGTGGCCTCGCCGATCTCGATGCGGGAGGCTTCGGCGTCGAGGACGGCGCCGTACATGACGCGGGCGCGGGGGCCGATGCGGACGTCGCCGACGAGGGTGGCGGTGGGCGCGACGTAGGCGGTGGGGTCGATCTGCGGGGTGTGGCCGCGGTGCTTGATCCGTGTCATGGGCGGATTCTCCTCGGGGCGCGCGGGGTTGTCTGGCGGGTTTCGGACGCGGCGTCAGTGGGCGTGGGCGGTCCAGAGGACGAAGGGGGCGGCTTCGTGGGCGGGGGCGAGGAGGCGTTCGGGGCTCGTGGGGTGCAGGCGGAAGCCGGCGCGGGTGATGAGGTCGGCGAGTTGGGCGGCTGGGTGGTGGTAGGCGGTGGTGCGTAGTCGGGTGTCGTCGGTGAGGGTGTAGTCGACGGGGTAGGGCTGGCCGGGGTGGAGCGGGGTGTTCGGGCGGTCGCGGTGGCCGTAGTGGAGGGTGTGGAAGTCGTGTCCGGGGTCGCCGGGTTCGATGAGGGCGAGCGGGGCGCCGGGGCGTAGGACGCGGCGGGTCTCGGTGAGCAGGGCGAGGATGTGGGCGGGGTGTCGGATGTGGCAGAAGAGGAGGTGTGCGAGGGCTCCGGTGCATTGGCAGCGGCGCAGCGGGAGGCTACCGTCACGAGCGGGGAGGATGCGGTGGATCCAGGCGTCGCGGAGGGTGTGTTCGCCGTGGCGGTGTACGGCGGGTGAGATGTCGAGGGCGTAGGTGGC
>DASTAE010000082.1:0-2607 GCA_035712985.1 Actinospica sp. | reverse complement strand
CTGCGAACCTCCCCAGGGCCGGAAGGCAGCAAGGATAAGCAGGCTCTGGCGGGTGCGCGGGGGGTCCCGCACGCCGCAGGCGCCCCAAGCAGCGGTCCGGCGGCGGCTGCCTTGCGCGCCGCGGGCGCCCGGCTGGGTTTGCGCACCGCGGGCGCCCCAAGCAGCGGTCCGGCGGCGGCTGCGCCGGTGACGCGTGCGCCGTCGTCAATCCTCGCTGCGACGGCCTGGGTGCCGCTGCAGCGCGGATCGATCACTGGGCCCTGCCGCTGCAGCGCGGATCGATCACTGGGCCCTCGCGCGGCGAGCGCGGACCGATCACGCACCGAGCAGCGTCGCGCGGGAGCGCAGCCACGCCTCGATGTCGCGCACGAATCGGCGCGGCTGCCTCACCACCGCGCGGGGGCTGCGGTGGACGACCGACAGTCCGAGCGTCTCGAGGAGCAGATGGCGGTCCATCGTCGCCCGCCAGTCGGCGGGATCGAGGTGGTGCTCGACGCTGTCTATCTCCAGCACGGCCCGCAGCGCGCGCCAGTAGAAGTCGACGACAAGGTAGCCCCCGCCAGGTAGGCCGAGTCGGGCGTTCTGCTCGAAGGCCGGCACCCGAGCTGCCCGCAGAAGTCGCGCCGCGCGCGCCTCGGGCGCCGACCAAGCACCGTCGCGGGACTCGGCGAGCGCGCGGCGCAGATGGGCGCTTCCCGCGCGCGGGCCCTCGCGCAGCTCCTCGGTGAGCTCGTCCACGGTGCACAACCCGGCACGCACTGCCTGGGCAACCAGAGCGCGGACGTCGTCGAGGTGGCGCCGTTCGAGCGCGAGGTCGGCGACGGCGCGCGATAGCGGTGCACGCGGTGGCCCTGGCAGTAGGGCTGGCGCCGGCAGCCGGCGGGTCCGGCGCACGCGTACCCATCCGGTCGAGCGCGCGGTCGCACTCCGCGGGACGAGCACTAGCACCGTTTCTGGGCGGGCCACCGAGCGCAGCCGTAGGTCCGCGAGCGCGGCCGCGCCGGACAGCAGGCTGCCATCGCCGGCGAATCCGACCGCAGCGTTCAGACGGTCGGTCCAGGTGAGCGTGTCAACGGTCAGGTAGGTGCGCGGCAGTACGCGCCGCCAGCGTCCGGTGCTCAGCCGGTGCTCGATCTCGTTGCGCGAATGGCCGCGGCGCAGCGCCTCGGTCCTCGTCAATACCCGGGGGAGCGCGGTCGGGTCGAGGCGCGGCACGAGATCGTCAAGCCAGGCGGGTTCCATAACCCTGGACGGTGCCCCGCGCCGGCCGCCTTCGGCGGGCTGCCTGCGCTGCTGTGGACAGCCGCGGTCCGCCGTGCACAGCAGCGCCTCGTGATCAATCCTCGCTGTGACGGGCTGGGAGCCGCTGCAGCGCGGATTGATCACGCAGGGCAACGGGCTGGGGCCCGCCCGGCCCGCGCCCAGGCGTGGCGACGTCGGCGGCGGTGGCTAGGGTCAACGCGTGGCGGGCAACCTGGCGCTGTATCGCAAGTACCGCTCGTCCACCTTCGCCGAGGTGATCGGGCAGGAGCACGTCACCGAGCCTCTGCGCCACGCCCTGACCGCCGGGCGCATCAACCACGCCTACCTGTTCAGCGGGCCACGCGGCTGCGGCAAGACCTCCAGCGCCCGCATCCTGGCCCGCTCGCTCAACTGCGCCGCCGGGCCGACCGCCGATCCCTGCGGCGCCTGCGACTCCTGCGTGGAACTGGCGCCCAACGGTTCGGGCTCGATCGACGTGATCGAGATTGACGCCGCCAGCCACGGCGGCGTGGACGATGCGCGTGAGCTGCGTGAACGCGCGTTCTTCGCACCGGTCCGCGACCGCTACAAGGTCTACATCATCGACGAGGCCCACATGGTCACGACGCAGGGTTTCAACGCCCTGCTCAAGCTGGTGGAGGAGCCGCCGGACTTCCTGGTCTTCGTGTTCGCCACGACCGAGCCCGACAAGGTGCTGACGACGATCCGGTCGCGCACCCATCACTACCCGTTCCGACTCATCCCGCCCGGCACGCTGCGCGCGCATCTGGAGGCGATCTGCGCCGCCGAGGGCATCGTCGTGGAGCCCGCCGTGCTCCCGCTCGTTGTGCGCGCCGGCGGTGGTTCGGCGCGCGACTCGCTGTCGATCCTCGACCAGCTGCTCGCCGGGGCCGGGCCGGGTGGCGTCACCTACGCGCGCGCCGTGGGACTGCTCGGCGTCACCGATGGCGCGCTGCTCGACGACATGGTGGACGCTCTGGCCGCGGGCGACGCGGCCGCGGTGTACGGGACCGTCGACCGGGTGGTTGAGGCCGGCCACGATCCGCGCCGCTTCGCCGCCGACCTGCTCGATCGCTTCCGGGACCTGATCCTGCTCGACGCGGTTCCGGACGCCGCGTCGCGCGGCCTGCTCGAAGCCCCCCAGGACACGATCACGCGCATGAGCGATCAGGCGCTGCGTCTCGGCGGAGCAACGGTGACGCGCTTCGCCGAGATTGTGCACACGGCGCTGATCGAGATGCGGGGGACGACCTCGCCGCGGCTCGTCCTGGAGTTGCTGTGCGCCCGGATGCAGCTGCCGGACGCGGCAGCCGACTCGGCCGCACTGCTGCAGCGGCTTGAGCG
>DASTAE010000081.1:0-29820 GCA_035712985.1 Actinospica sp. | reverse complement strand
AAGGCGCTGCGGGCCAACACGTACAACGACTTCGTGTGGAAGCCGGCGCTCGTGAAGGCGGCCGTGATTCCGGAGCCGCCCGCTGAGAAGCGCAGGGGGCGGCGGCAGTACGCGACGGATCGCGAGCACGGGATGCATGCGCTGCGGCACTACTACGCGAGCGTGCTCCTTGCCGATGGGGTGTCGATCAAGGAGCTTGCCGCATACCTCGGGCACACTGACCCGGGGTTCACGCTCCGGGTCTACGCGCACATGCTCCCCGGCTCACATGACCGAGCCATCAAGGCGATCGACCGGCGCATGGGAGGCGCCTTCCTTACGGAACAGCCGATCGTCTGACGGAACAGGGACGGAACAGAGCGGGGAGCCCCCGATAATCAAGGCCGCTGACCTGCGGAGATGACCAGGTTAGGCCAGATCCGGGAAGAAGAGCTTGATCTCGCGCTCGGCGGAGGCCGGGGAGTCGGAGCCGTGGACGAGGTTCTGGACGACGGTGGTGCCGACGTCGGTGGCCAGGTCGCCGCGGATGGTGCCGGGGGCGGCCTTGACCGGGTCGGTGGCGCCGGAGAGGGTGCGGAAGGCCTCGATGCAGCGGTGGCCCTCGATCACCATGGCGACGACCGGGCCGGAGAGCATGAAGGAGACGAGGGGCTCGAAGAACGGCTTGCCCTGGTGCTCGGCGTAGTGCTCCTCGACCAGTTCGCGCGGCAGGGTGCGCAGGTCCATGGCCACGACCCGGATGCCCTTCCGCTCGATCCGCTCGATGATGGTGCCCGTCAGGGCACGCTTGACTCCGTCCGGCTTGACCAAGACGAGCGAGCGCTCCACGAGGGTCGCCACGTTTCTGTCCCTTCGTGCGTGGTGGGCGTCCATCGTCGAGGCGCCCACGATCCATGATCCCCGTCCTCGCCGACGAGGTGCGTTCAACAGATGTTATGACCTAGGTCACGCCAGGTCACACCCGGGGTCCCGCGTCACCGGGCGCTTACTCGCCGTGCGCGGCCTCCCAGGCCCGCATCCGCTCGGCCTTGATCGCCTCGCCCTTGGCGCCGTAGTGCAGACCGGCCCACCACAGGGCCGCGAAGATGATCCCGAGCGGGAACATCATCGTCACCCAGAATCCGGCCACGAAGAAGGCGAGCTGCAGGGCCCAGCCCGCGGCGTAGGCCCAGCGGTACCGCAGCAGTCCGCTCAGCAGCACGCTCGCGACGCCGAGGCCGACCGCGAACTGCCAGCCGCCGCCGGGCGACAGCTTGGCCGCGACCAGGCCGAAGAACAGCGCGATGAAGGCCTCGAACACGAGGACCGACGCGGCCATCCTCCGCATGGGGGCTCTACCTCTCTCGGCCGGGGGCGACCGGTACGGGCGTGACTGGTACGGGGACTACGCTACGGCATCGCCTCAGCCGCGCAGCAGCCGCCCCGCGTCTCCGGCGGTCACCACCGATCCGGTGACCAGAACTCCGGCGCCGCCGAGGCTCGCGTCGGGGACTCCGGACTCGGCGAGTTCCAGGGCGCGCTCGATGGCGTCGTCCAGGCGCTCCACTCGGGTGACGCGGTCCTCGCCGTAGACGTCGATGGCGAGCGCCGCGAGCTCGTCCACGGGCATCGAGCGCAGGGTGGAGTTGCGGGTCACCACGATCTCGTCGATGACGGGCTCGAAGGCCTCGAGCACACCGCGCACGTCCTTGTCCTTCATCGCCGCGAAGACGCCGACGAGGTGCTCGAAGGTGAACTCCTCGCTGATCGCCTGGGCCGTGGCCTCGGCGCCGCCGGGGTTGTGCGCGGCGTCCAGGATCACGGCCGGGTTGCGGCGCACCACCTCGAGGCGGCCGGGCGAGCTGACCTTCGCGAAGGCCGCGCGGACGATCTCCGGGTCCAGCGAGCCGCCGCCCTGCCCGGCGCCCAGGAAGGCCTCGACGGCCGCCACGGCGCAGGCCGCGTTGCCCGCCTGGTGCGCCCCGTGCAGCGGCAGGAACAGGTCCGGGTACTCCTGGGACAGGCCCTTGATCGTCAGCTGCTGGCCGCCGACCGCGAGCTGCCGCTCCAGCACGCCGAACTCGATGCCCTCGCGGGCCACGGTGGCGCCGATCTCGGCCGCGTTCCTGATCAGCACCTCGGCCGCCTCCAGCGGCTGCTGGGCGAGGATCGCGACGGCCCCGGCCTTGATGATCCCGGACTTCTCCTCGGCGATGTCGCGCACGTTGTCGCCGAGCAGGTGGGTGTGGTCCAGCGAGATCGGGGTGACGACGGCGACCGGGGCCTCGATCACGTTCGTGGCGTCCCAGGTGCCGCCGAGGCCGACCTCGATGACCGCGACGTCCACCGGCGCCTCGGCGAAGGCCGCGTAGGCCATCGCGGTGGTCATCTCGAAGAACGAGAGCTTGAAGGGCTGGCGCGAGTCCACCAGCTCGGCGTACGGGCGCAACTCGGTGTAGACCTCGGTGAAGCGCTCGCGGCCGATCGGCTCGCCGTCCACGCAGATGCGCTCGCGGATCTCGCTCAGGTGCGGGCTGGTGGTCCGTCCGGTGCGCAGGTTGAGCTCGCGCAGCAGCGCGTCGATCATCCGCGCGGTCGAGGTCTTGCCGTTGGTCCCGGTGATGTGGATCGACGGATACGCGTCCTGCGGACGGCCCAGCACGTCGAGGATGGCCTCGATGCGGTCCTTCGACGGTTCCATCCGCGTCTCGGGCCAACGCTGCAATAGCTCGGCCTCCGCGGCCCGGTACTGCGCCTCGATCTCCTGGCTGTGCTCGCTGCTCATGCCGCCATTCTTTCATCCTGCGGCACCGGGCACGCTCTACTTACGCTGACAGCGCGGGCAGTAGTACGAGGAGCGGTTCATGAACGCGGCCCGGCGGATCCCGGTGCCGCAGCGGCCGCAGGGCTCGTCGGCCCGGCCGTAGGCGTTCAGCGAGCGGGCGAAGTACCCTGACTCGCCGTTGACGTTGACGTAGAGCGAGTCGAAGGACGTGCCGCCCTGGCCGAGGGATTCGGTCAGCACCGCGCGGATGGACGCCAGCAGGAGCAGCGCCTTCGGCCGGGAGAGCCCTGAGGGGGGCGCCTCGTAGTGCAGCTTCGCGCGCCACAGCGACTCGTCGGCGTAGATGTTGCCGACGCCGCTGATCAGGCTCTGGTCGAGGATGGCGCGCTTGACGCCGGTCTGCTTGGCCCGCAGGGCCTTGATGAAGAGCTCGTCGTCGAAGAGCGGGTCCAGCGGGTCGCGCGCGATATGGGCTATCGGCAGCGGGACGCCGTCGCTCATCGACTCCAGGCTCAGGCCGCCGAAGGTGCGCTGGTCCACGAAGCGAAGCTGCGGCCCGTCGTCCGCGAAGAGCACCCGGACGCGCAGGTGCACCTCGTCGGGCGCGGTCCGCGGCTGCATCAGGAGTTGGCCGCTCATGCCGAGGTGGCCGAGCAGCGCGCCGCCGCCGTCGAGCGGCAGCCAGAGGTACTTGCCGCGGCGGGAGGCGGCCAGCACGGTCTGGCCGGCCAGCCGGGAGGAGAAGTCGGCGGCCCCGGCCGTGTGCCGGCGGACGGCGCGCGGGTGCAGCACCTCGACGTCGGTCACGCGGCGGCCGGAGACCCAGCGATCGAGGCCGCGACGGACGACCTCGACCTCGGGGAGCTCAGGCACCCTTGGCGTCCTTGCCCTTGGCGGGCTTGGCCTTCGGCGGGTCGTCGGGCTCGGCCTTCACGGAGCCGAACTCCTTGCGGATGGCCCGATAGGCGTGCTCGGCCGCGATCTGCTCGGCGATCTTCTTGGAGCGGCCCTGGCCGGTCGGGTAGTCCTGCTCGCCCACGCGCACGTGCGCGGTGAAGGACTTGTCGTGCTCCGGGCCCTCCTCGTCCACCAGGTACGCCGGGACGCCGAGCGAGTGCTCCGCGGTCAGCTCCTGCAGCGAGGTCTTCCAGTCCAGGCCGGCGCCGAGGCCGGCCGAAGCCTCGATCAGCTTGTCGAAGAGCCGGTGGATCAGGTCGCCGACGGTGTCGAGGTCGTGGTCCAGGTAGACGGCGCCGAGCACCGCCTCCATGGCGTCCGCGAGGATCGAGGACTTGTCGCGGCCCCCGGTGGCCTCCTCGCCCTTGCCGAGCCGCAGGAAGTCGCCGAGCTCGAGCTCACGGCCCACCGCGGCGAGCGCCTTGGCGCTGACCACGTGCGAGCGGAACTTGGCGAGCTGGCCCTCCGGCAGGTCCGGATGGGCATGGTAGAGCGTGCTGGTGACCACGACGCCCAGCACCGAGTCGCCGAGGAACTCGAGGCGCTCGTTGGTGGGGCAGTGCCCGTTCTCGTAGGAGAAGGACCGGTGGGTCAGCGCCTGCTCCAGGAGCTGCGAGTCGATCGGCAGACCGAGCCGCTGCTCCAGGAGCGCGGGCGATTTGAGGGAATCGGTCACGACCGTCTTCCGTCAGGCGGGGGCCATGAGCCGGCTCAGACGGCCAGCACCTGGCGCTTGTCGTAGGTGCCGCAGTTCTGGCAGACGGTGTGCGGACGCTTGGTCTCCTGGCAGCGGTCGCACGCGACCAGGGTCAGCGGGGCGGCCTTCCACTGGGCGCGCCGCGAACGGGTACGGCTGCGGGACTTCTTGCGCTTCGGAACGGCCACGGCTCTCAAACTCCTGGTCAGTTACTGCAAACGTCTATCGGGCGTACCCGACGACTTTACCGGAAGTCGGCGGGTGGGAGAAATCAGCCGTCTATCAGCCTTCGGCCTGGTCCTTGAGCGCGCCGAGGGCGGCCCAGCGCGGGTCCACCGCGTCGTGGCGGTGGTCCGGGTCCTCGGCCAGCGCGGCGCCGCACTCCGAGCACAGTCCGGGGCAGTCCGGCTCGCACAGCGGCTGCAGCGGCAGCTCCAGCATCACGGCGTCGCGCACCAGGGCCGCGGTGTCCACGAGGTCCTCGACGACGGAGACGGCCTCCTCCAGCTCCTCGGGGGTGAGGTCCTCGAGGTCGTAGTAGAAGAGCTCCTGGAAGTCGGCGTCCACCTCGACCTCGACGGGGTCCAGGCAGCGCACGCACTCGGCGACCAGCGAACCGGAGACCCGGCCGGTGGCGAGCACGCCCTCGACCACGGACTCGAGCCGCAGATCGAGCAGCAGGTCCGCGCCCTCCGCGGTGTACAGGCCGTCGAGCGAGGAGCCCTCGCCGCCGATCAGCTGCTCGGCGGGCAGGTCGCGGTCGAACTGGCGCATCGCTCCGGGACGCCGGCCGAACTCGCGCACCTCGAAGACGAAGGGTGAGCGCGCGTCGGGGCGCTTCGGCTTGGTTACGGGAGGCATGGCAGCAATTCTAATGCGCGCGAGGGTGGGGCACCGACGTCTTCACCGTCGGCACCCCACCCGTCACACAGCGTATGAATCTACTGGTACTGCTGCTGCTGGAACTGCCGAACGTCGATCAGGCCGGTGTCGAAGTAGGAGGTCTCGTCCGCCGGGTACTCCGGGCCGGGGCCCTGCTGCTGGCCGGGGTGGCCGTAGCCGGGCTGCGGCTGGTTCGGGTTCCAGTGCCCGGACTGGTCGTAGCCCTCCTGGTACTGCGGCTGCTCGCCGAACTCGCCGGTCCCGTAGCCCTGCACGGCGCCCTGGTCGTAGCCGCCCTGCTGCTGCTCGTAGCCGTTCTGGGCCGCGGGGTAGTAGGGCTCCTGGTAGCCGCCCTGCTCCTCGCCGTACCCCTGCTCCTCGCCGTAGCCGCCGTGCTGGTGCGCCTCGTAGGGGCGCTCGGCCTCGGCGAAGGCGGCGCGGGTGAACTCGCCGGTGGACTCGAAGGAGTTCTCCTGGAAGCCCTGCTCGCCGAAGCCCTGGCCGAAGGCCGGCTCCTCCTCGTACTCGCGCACCCGCGGCATCTCGCCGGTACCGGAGAAGTCGCGCGAGCGCTTGCGCTCGGCGGCGGCCGCGTCCTGCTCGTCCACGTGCCGGCCCAGCTCCTCCATCGGGTTGGCAGAGCCCTTCATCTTGTCCCGGCCGCGGCCGACGGCCTGCAGGGTCTTGGTGAGCACGACCTCGAAGTTGGCCAGCTTCTGGTCCACGTACTCGTCGGCGTCGGCGCGGATCTGGTCGGCCTCGCGCCGGGCCTGGCTCAGCATCCGGCTCGCCGCGTCCTGCGCCTCGCGGGAGATGTCCGTGTTGTTGATGATCGAGTCGCGCTCGCCCCGGGCCCGGTCGCGCAGCCGCTCGGCCTCGCGGCGGCCCTCCTCGAGCACGGACTCGCGGTCGGACAGCACGCGCTTCGCGCGGTCCATCTCCTCCGGCAGCCCCTGCTTGAGCTGGTCGAGCAGCTCGAGCATCTGGGCGCGGTTGATGACGCACGATGTGGACATCGGCATCGCGCGGGCGCTCTCCACGATCTCGATGAGCTCATCGATCTTGGCGTTGACGTCCAACGGTCTGCACTCCCTGGCATGGCTGGGCGCCGCCTGATGGCGGCGCTCGGTCCACGGTACCCCGAACCTCAGACGGGAAGTATGGCCCAGGGGGACTAGTGACTTTTATCCCGATATACCAAAGCATTGCGTACCGTGGCGTGCAGGTGACGGTACGTCGGGAATCAGCACCTCGCGATACGGATCAGTCCTTGCGCAGCCGCTCGGTGAGCCGGTCCAGCACCGGTTCGGGCAGCAGTCCGGAGACGTCGCCGCCGAGCTTGCAGACCTCCTTGATCAGCGAGGAGGACATGAAGCTGTAGAGCGGGTTGGTGGCGACGAACAGCGTCTCGACCCCGGCGAGCCGGTGGTTCATCTGAGACATCTGCAACTCGTAGTCGAAGTCGCCGACCGCCCGCAGGCCCTTGACGATGACCCGGATGTCGCGCTCGGCGCAGAAGTCCACCAGCAGGCCCTCGACGACCCCGACGGTGACGTTCGGCAGGTGGGCGGTTACCTCGCGGATCATGTCCATCCGCTCGATGTGCGAGAAAAGTCCGTTCTTGCCGGCGTTCTTGCCAACCGCGACCACGACCTCGTCGAACAGCCCGGTCATCCGGGTGATCACGTCGAGGTGCCCGTTGTGCACCGGATCGAAGGAACCTGAACAGACGACCCGGCGCCGCACCGCGCGGGGTTCGTTCGTAGCGTCACTGCTCACGGCGGTGACCGTACCAGAGCGTGCCCTCGCCGTACGCCCGGGCCCGCAGCGCCTCGAACCCCTCCGGCCAGATCCACTCCGGATCGCGCGCGGCGCGCTCCACGCACACGAGCGCGTCCTCGGCGAGCCACCCCCGCCGGTCGAAATCGGCGATCTGCTCGGCGAGCACCTTGGCGTCCAGCGCGTAGGGCGGGTCGAGGAAGAGCACGTCGTAGGGCTCGCCGGGGCAGGGCTCGGCGGCCACCTTCTCGACCCGGTCGGCGACCAGCCGCCCGCCCGGCAGCCCGAGGGCGCCGAGGTTCTCCCGGATCACGTCGGCGGCCCGCCGGTCCGACTCGATCAGCAGCGCCGCGGCCGCCCCGCGCGAGAGCGCCTCGAGTCCGACGGCTCCGGAGCCCGCGTACGCATCGATGAGCCGGATTCCGGGCATGCCATCGCCGAGATAGGAGCCGAGCGCGGAGAACAGGCCCTCGCGAGCGCGGTCGGAGGTGGGGCGGGTGCCCTGCCCCGGTGGCGTCTTGAGCCGTCTTCCCCGGGCCTGGCCTGCGATGATCCTGGTCACCTGGCCAGTCTACGGGCGAAGGGAGGCGCGGCGTGCCTGATCCGGTGGTCACCTCCCTGCTGCGCAACCGGATCCGCTACGCGCCGGCCGTGGCCGCGCAGGCGGTGATCGAACTGGCCGCCGCCGGACGGCTGCGGATCGAGCACGACGAGGGCGACTTCGCGGCCGTGTCCGTGCTTCCCGCGGAGGGCGCCTCGACTCCCTGGGGCGACTCGGTGCTCGGACGGTTCGAGGCCCGCGCGCTGCCGGACGCCGCCACTCCCCTGTCAGTGCTGACCACCGTGGACGGCACGGACTTCTGGGACTGGCGGCTGCACTTCGAGAACGCGCTGGTGAAGCAGGCCGAGCAGGACGGCCTGATCGAGCGCCGGCTCGGCACCCGGCAGACCATGGCAGTGGTCTGCGGCCTGACGCTGGTCGCCGCCGCGGCGGTCGGCGCGATCGTGGCGGTGCTGTTCCGGCCGAGCCCCGGCTTCGGCGCCGCGCTGGCCACGGCGCTGTTCGGCTTCATCGTGCTGTCGGTGACGGTCGGCCGGCTGTCCGACTGGCGGCTGTCCGAGTCCGGCAGGCGGACCGTGCACGAGGCCGAGGCGGCGCCGGCGACGAGCGCCGAGGCGCCGCGCTCCGCGGAGAGCGCCGTGCGCGCCGGGATCACGCCGCTGCCCGCGGACCACGTCTGGTCGAGCCACGGCGGCATGTGGCGCGTCGTCGGCCTCGGCTCCCGGTTCGGCGACACGCAGCGGCTGCCGAAGGAGGTGCGCGAGTCGATGCCGGAGCGCCGCGTGCTGCCCTGCCAGGTGGTCAAGCGCTGGTCGATCCCCGGCGGCCGGGAGCGGGACCCGGCGTACTGCTGCGCCTTCGACGACGGGGCGTCCAGTTTCACCTGGACCTTCGCGATCCCGGAGCGGATCTGGCACGAGCTGTCCGTCGGCGAGTCGGTGCTGCTCGACTTCAGTCCGCGCCGACACCGGTTCTTCGAGGTCAGGGCGGTGGGCGCGCCGCCCGCGCTGTGAACCGGCTGTGGACAGGCTGGGGACTTGCCAGGAAACGCGCGTGGTCGTTGCCGACCCCTGAGAAACGGGCTTAGCGTCGAATCATGAGCCCTGAAACCTCTTCCGCGAACGCGCCGCTGGCGCAGACCATGGCCATCCAGAAGCCGATGAACGCGGTGATCCGCACCCTGCTCAAGACGCCGGGCATCGCCAGCGGCGTCGGTAAGCGGTTGATCACGCTGCACGTCGTCGGCCGCAAGTCGGGCAAGCAGATCGACGTCCCCGTCGCCTACACCGTGCACGAGGGGCTGATCCTGGTCGGCACGCCCTTCGCGTGGGGGAGGAACCTGCGCACCGGCGAGCCGCTCAAGGTGACCTACAAAGGCAAGGAGCGCACGGCCGACGTCGTCGTGGCGAAGGACGAGACCGACGTCGTCGCGCTGCTCGACGTGATGTGCCGCGACAATCACAACTTCGCCAAGTTCAACAAGGTGGGCTTCGACGGCGCGGGCAACCCGGTCCCGGACGACATGCGCAGGGCCTGGGAGCACGGAGCCCGCGTCTTCAAGCTGACGATCCGCTAGATCCGCCAGATCCGCTCGATCCGCCGGCACGCGGCTAGGTCATCTCCAGGTAGTCCGCCCGGTCGGATTCGGTCAGCGCGGCCACGGCCCTGGCGAGCGCGGGGTGCTCGGCGAGGTCGGGGTCGCGCTCGACGAGCTCGGTGGCGGCCTGGCGCGCCTCGTAGATCAGTTTCTGGTCGTCGAGCACGGAGAGCAGCCGCAGCGTCGAGCGGCGGCCCGACTGCGCGACGCCGAGGATGTCGCCCTCGCGGCGCTGCTTGAGGTCGATCTCGGAGAGCTCGAAGCCGTCGGTCGTGCTCGCCACGGCCTTGAGCCGCTCGGCCGCCGGAGACTCCGCGTCCGTCTCCGTGACCAGCAGGCACAGGCCGGGGACGCCGCCTCGGCCGACCCGGCCGCGCAGCTGGTGCAGCTGAGAGACGCCGAAGCGGTCCGCGTCGAGGATCGCCATGACGCTCGCGTTCGGGACGTTGACGCCGACCTCGACGACGGTCGTGGCGACGAGCACGTCCACCTCCCCCTCGTTGAACCGGCCCATCACGTCGTCCTTCTCCTGCGGCGTGAGCCTTCCGTGCAGGATGCCGAGACGCAGGCCGCTCAGCGGTCCGGCCTCGAGTTCCGCGGCCACCTCCACCACGGCCAGCGGAGGTCGCCGCTCCTCGCCCTCCTCCGACTTCGCGGGCTGCGTGCCGTCGCCGTCGCTCTCGTCCCCCGCGTCGCCGCCGATCCGCGGGCAGACGACGTACGCCTGGTGCCCCTTCTGGACCTCCTCGCGGATCCGCTGCCAGGTGCGCTCCAGGAAGTGCGGCTTCTCCTTCGCGGGCACGACGACCGTCTGGATCGGCGAGCGCCCCGACGGCAGGACCTTGAGCTCGGAGACGTCGAGGTCGCCGAAGACGGTCATCGCGACGGTGCGCGGGATCGGCGTGGCCGTCATGACGAGCAGGTGCGGCGACTCCTCGCCCTTCGCCTTGGCGCGCAGGGCGTCGCGCTGCTCGACGCCGAAGCGGTGCTGCTCGTCGACCACGACGAGGCCGAGCTCGGCGAAATCCACCTTGTCCTGGATGACGGCGTGGGTGCCGATGACGATGCCGGCCTCGCCCGACGCGGCGTCCAGCAGGTTCGCCCGGCGCTCCTTCGCGCCCTGCGATCCGGTGAGCAGGGCCACCTTCGTGCCCTCGGGATCGCCGTCGAACATGCCGGGCCGGCCGAGCGGGCCGAGCAGCTCGGTGATCGAGCGGTGGTGCTGCTGCGCGAGCACCTCGGTCGGGGCCAGCAGCACGGCCTGGGCGCCGCTGTCCACGGCCGTGAGCATGGCCCGCAGCGCCACGATCGTCTTGCCGGAGCCGACCTCTCCCTGCAGCAGCCGGTGCATCGGGTGCGTGCGCGCGAGATCGCCCTCGATCTCGGCGGCCACCGCCTGCTGGCCGTCGGTGAGCGTGAACGGCAGCCGGGCGTCGAAGCGTTCGAGGATGCCGCCGGGCCTCGCGGTGCGCGCCGTCGCCGAATCCCGCGACGACGCGGCCCTGCGCTGCGCGAGGACGACCTGCAGCGGCAGCGCCTCGTCCCACTTCAGGCGGTGCTTCGCCGGGTAGGTCTCGCTCAGCTCCGCGGGCCGGTGCACCCGCTCGAAGGCGGTGCGCAGATCGATCAGGCGCCGGGGGCGGCGGATCTCCTCGGGCAGCGGGTCCTCGAGCTCCGGCAGCTGGTCGAGCACGACGCGCACGCACTGCTTGATGGTCCACGTCGGCACGCCCGCGACCGAGGGGTAGATCGGCACCGGCTTGGCGAACTCCTCGCCGACCTTGTCCACGTCGCCCTCGGCGCCGATGAGCTCGTACTTGGGGCCGGCCATCTGCGGACGCCCGTGGTAGAGCGAGACCTTGCCCGCGAAGAAGGCCAGCTGCCCCGGCCGCAGCTCGCGCTCGATCTGCCAGCTGTTGAAGAAGGTGAGCAGCATCGAGCCGGAGCCGTCGGTGACCCGCACGTCGTTGCGGAAGCCCTTGCGGCCCCGGAACGGGATCTTGGTCACCTTCTCGACCTCGGCGAGGACGGTGATCTCCTCGTCGATCTCCAGCTTCGACAGGTCGGTCAGCTCGCCGCGCTCGTCGTAGCGGCGCGGATAGTGCGTGAGCAGGTCGCCGACCGTGGCCAGGCCGAGGCCCTTGGCCAGCACCTTCGCCGTGCGATCGCCCAGCACCTCGGTCAGCCGGGTCGCCAGCGCGTCCCGCTCGCGTTCCATGTCACTCCACGCCGATCAGCAGCGGCCACCCTGACTGGCCGCCGTCGTAGGCGACCACGTCCATCTCCGGCCGCCGGGCGAGGACCCGCGCCGTGACGGCGTTCACCAGCTCCTCGGTCGGCAGGCCGAGATCGGCCCCGGTCACCAGGGTCACCATCTCACCACCCGCCGACACCATCCGATCGACGACCGCCAACGCGCCGTCGAGAACGGTTCTGGTGATGAGGGCGACGTCGTCCTCGATGAAGCCGAGCACGTCCCCGGAGCGCGCGACGCCGGCCATGGTCCACGCGTCGTCCTCGGCCACCTGGAGCGCTCCGTACCTGGTCGCACCCGCGGCGGCGGTCATCGCGACCACGTCGGCCTCGAAGCGCCGGCCGGGTTCGTGCACTGCTATGGCCGCGACCGCCTGGACGGCCGCCTTGCCCGGGATCACCGCGATGCGCACGCCGGGCAGGTCGCGCTCGGCCTGGTCGGCGGCGGCGAAGGCGGGGGCGAGGCCCTCGGGGTCGGCCGTGACGATGACGACCTCGCGCACGCCGGCCTCCAGCACCGCGCGGGACAGCTGCGCGCTGGTCGGCGGACGCCCGCCGGGACCGCCGAGCGGCACGGCTCCGGCTTCGGCGAACAGTTCCAGCAGGCCGGGACCGGCCGCCGCCGCGAGCACGACGCGGCCGGGACGCAGCTCGGGGACCGGGGCGTGCGTCGGCGATTCGCGTTCTATGTCCACGCATTCGGTGAGCGCGGTGACCCGCAGGTCGCGCGGACGGCCGTAGTCCATCGCCGCCTCGATCGCCGGTCCGGGCTGGTGCAGGTGCACGTGGACCCGGTAGCGGCCGGCGCCTCCGGCGACGACGAGCGAATCGCCGCCGTCGATCGCGCAGATCCGCTCGAGGTCGGCGCGCAGCTCGTCGGCCGCGTCGGTCTCGATCAGGAAGACGAGTTCCAGGCCCGGAGCCTGCGTATGCGGATCGGCGAGAGCCGGCTCGTGCACGACCAGCGAACGCGGCTGGGCCAGCGTGACCGGCTTCGCGCCGCCGCGCTCGGGGCGCAGCAGCGAGCGGCGCGGCATCGTCGCGGCGGCGCGACCGCCGTCCTGCGACCCGAGCCGGCGCGGATCGTAGCCGCCGACCAGCGCGGCGAGCACGTCGAGGAAGACGCAGACGCCCAGTCCCCCGGCGTCCACGACGCCCGCCTCGGCGAGCGCCGGAAGTTGATGCCGGGTGGCGGCCAAGGCCTCGGCGGCCGCCAGCCGAGCCGCCTCGGCGACGGCCGGAAACGGCGGCTGCACGGCTCCGGCCAGCTGCACCAGATTCGTGGCGGCCGTGGCCGCCGCCTTCACCACCGAGAGCATCGTGCCCTCGACCGGCACCGCGACCGCGCGCCGCGCCGCGTCGTCCGCCCTGGTCAGCGCCGCGGCGATCGCCGCCGGATCGATCTGGCCGCGGGTCCGCGCGGTCTCGGCCAGCTCGTCGGCCATCCCGCGCAGCAGCTGGGCCAGGATCGTCCCGGAGTTCCCGTGCGCCCCCTCGAGGGCCCCCGCGGCGAGCGCGTCCAGCGCCTCGGCCGCGCTGCCGGCGGCCCCGTCGAGCTCGGACGCGGTCGGCGGCAGGCCGTCGAGCCGCTCGCAGGCCGCGTCGAAGGTGAGGTAGAGGTTGGTGCCGGTGTCGCCGTCCGGCACCGGGAAGACGTTGAGGGCGTCGATCTCCTCGCGGGCCCGGCCGAGGGCGGCCAGGCTGGCCCTTGCCCAGGCGCGCACCGCGACCCCGTCGACGGCTTCGAGCACGAGGCGGCCCTCTCGATCGAGAAAGTGTTTGTGGTACCGCACAACCTTAGGCGCTGCGATCGGGAATTGGCATCGCAGCCCTGGCGTAGGGATGTCCCACCGGCCCGATCCCGGATCCGAGCGGGTAGCCGCGGCGGATGGCCTCGGTGACGTAGCTCTTCGCCTCGGTCACGGCCTCGGGAACGGGATTTCCCCGGGCCAGGAGCGCGGCGACGGCGCTGGCGTAAGTACAGCCGGTGCCGTGGGTGTGCGGATTGGGGATGCGGTCGGCGACGAGCCAGTGCTCGGCGGTGCCGTCGGTGAGGAGGTCGGCCGCGGCGTCGTCGGCGAGGTGGCCGCCCTTGAGCAGGATCCAGCGGGGGCCGTGGGCGAGCAGTTCCGCGGCCGCGTCGCGCATCGCCTCGCGGTCGGGGACGGGGTGGCCGGTGAGCCAGGCGGCCTCGTCGAGGTTGGGGGTCAGGACCGTGGTACGCGGCAGGAGCTCGCCGAGCAGGATCTCGCGTGCGTTCGAGGCGAGCAGGGTGTCGCCGTGCTTCGAGACGGCCACCGGATCCACGACCACGGGGATGTCGCCGCTCAGGGTGCTGAGCAGGCGGGCCACGGTGGCGACGAGGTCCGGGCCGCCGAGCATGCCGGTCTTGACCGCGTCCACGCCGATGTCGTCCACGCACGCGCGGAACTGCGCCTCCACCGCCTCGGGCGGCAGCGGCCAGGCTCCCCGGACACCCGTGGAGTTCTGGGCGGTGACCACGGTGACGGCGCTCATACCGTGCGCGCCGAGGGCCTGAACGGTCTTCAGGTCGGCCTGGACGCCCGCGCCGCCGCCGGAGTCGGAGCCGGCGATCGTCAGCACTCTGGCGCGGCGCATCAGCCGAAGTGGTCCCAGCCGGGCGGCACGGCCCACGGGCGGCCGGAGACGGTCACCAGGGGCGCGTCGGGCCCCTCGCGGTCCGCGACCCGGCCCACGACGTGCCAGCCGGGCGGCAGGACGGCGTCCGGCGGGAAGCAGGCGGCCAGCGCGTGGTCCTCGCCGCCGGTCAGCACCCAGTCCATCACCTCGACGCCGAGTTTCCCCGCGGTTTCGCGCAGTTGATCGTCCACCGGGAAGGCCGCGGGGTCGAGGTCGATGACCACGCCGCTCTCCTCGGCGATGTGGCCGAGATCGGCGAGCAGGCCGTCGCTGATGTCGAGCATCGCGGTGGCTCCGGCGCGGGCGGCGGCCGGCCCTTGTTCGTACGGAGGTTCGGGGCTGCGGTGCCGGGCGAGGGCCTGCTTCGGGCCGTCGGCGTCGCGCAGCAGCAGTTCGAGTCCGCAGGCGCTCCAGCCGAGCTCGCCGGCGTAGGCGACGACGTCCCCCGAACGGGCTCCGGCGCGGGTCACCGGGGCGCGGCCGCGCAGATCGCCGAGGGCGGTGACCGCGATGAGCAGGGTCTCCGAGCGCACCGTGTCGCCGCCGGCCACCGAGGCGCCGAGCAGCGCGGCCTCGTCGGCGAGGCCGGCGGAGAGGTCTTTCGCCCAGCTCAGCGGCAGGTCGGCGGGGGCGGCGAAGCCGACGAGCAGTGCGGTGCCGACGCCGCCCATCGCGGCGATGTCGGCGAGGTTCTGCGCCGCGGCCTTGCGGCCGACCTGGTAGCCGGTGGACCAGTCGCGGCGGAAGTGGCGGCCCTCGACCAGCAGGTCCGTGCTGGCCACCACCCGGCCGTCCGCCGCGGTGACGAGCGCCGCGTCGTCCCCCGGGCCGATCAGCACGGCGGGCCCCTGCGGAACCGCCCTCGCCACCCGGTTGATCAGGCCGAATTCACCGATCTGGCCTAAGGTGTAATCACCGGTGGACCCCGGGCTCCGCTCAGTCACGGGTCCCACTGTAGAGGGACCGCCACGCGGCGGTTTGACCACGTCGCTCCACCCTCACGTGTGTAACCAACCGGGACCCCCTTGCGGCGGCCCCGGGTCGGGCCGGTAACGTTTCGCCGTTGTCTAGTTCTCATTGACTATACGCACGTAGTCCAAGTGGAGGGCTCCAAAGTGGTTCAGGCCTACATTCTCGTTCAGACCGAAGTCGGCCGCTCCGCGGCGGTGGCCGGTCAGATCACCGAGCTTCCCGGGGTCGTCTCCGCGGAGGACGTCACCGGCCCCTATGATGTGATCGTGCGTACGGAGGCGGAGACCATGGACGATCTGGGCAAGCTGATCGTCGCCCGGATCCAGGTGATCGAGGGCATCACCCGCACCCTGACCTGCCCGGTGGTCAATCTCGGATGACCGCGTGAACAAACTGCGTGTCCTGCTTCCCGCCGCCGGGGTCGTCGCCGCCTCCGTCGGCGGCGCCTGCGCGTGGCTGGTGCTGAGCGCGGGAGACGCGGTGGCGGTCACCCCGCCCAACGTCACGGCCGGGGTCAGGAAGGTCTGCGCCACCCTGCACGCCCACCTTCCGGCCACCGTCGACGGCCAGAGCCGGGACCGGGTCTCCCCCGACTCCGACCTCACCGCGGCCTGGGGCTCCAGCCCGATCGTGCTGACCTGCGGCGCGAGCACCCCCGCGGTGCTCGACCCGAACAGCAAGACCTACGACCCCTCCACCCAGGCCGTGTACGCCAACGGCGTGGCCTGGCTGCCGGTGCCGGTCTCGGACGGCTACGAGTTCTACACCACCCAGCGCGAGGTCTACGTCGAGGTGTTCGTGCCCTCCTCGTACAACCTCGCCGACGGCAACCCGGGGATGGACGCGCCGACCGACCTCTCCCCCGCGATCATCGCCGGCACGCCCACCGTGGACGGCAGGTCGGGCCAGGACGTCAGCCCGGCCTGAGCCCGCCGCGCCGGCTAGCGCAGGCCGACCGGCCGGGAGAGCGCGTCGGTGATCAGCCGGCTCACCAGCTCCGCGTAGGAGACGCCGGTGGCGGCCCACATCTGCGGGAACATCGACGTGGTGGTGAAGCCGGGCATCGTGTTGATCTCGTTGATGACGAAGCCGCCCTCGTCGAGCAGGAAGAAGTCCACCCTGGCCAGGCCCTCGCACTCGAGCGCGTCGAAGGCCTCGATCGACAGACGCCTGATCTCAGCGGTCTGCTCCTCGCTGAGTACCGCGGGCAGGTCCACGGCCGTGGTCCCGTCCAGGTATTTGGCCTCGAAGTCGTAGAACTCGTGGCCGCCCAGCACCTTCAGCTCGGCGGGCACCGAGGCCTCGGCGGGACCGCCGTCCTTGCCGGCCAGCACGCCGACCTCGATCTCGCGGCCGCGCAGCATGCCCTCGATGACGAGCTTCGGGTCGTGCTCGCGGGCGAACTCGATCGCGGCGGCGAGCTCGGACTCGTCGTGCACCTTGGAGATGCCCATCGAGGAACCGGCCCGCGCGGGCTTCACGAAGACCGGGTAGCCGAGCTCCGCGACGGCCCCGCGCACGTATTCGCGGCCCTCCTCGGTGTCCCAGCGCTTCGCGCGCACCGCGAAGTAGGGGCCGATCGGCAGTCCCGAGGCGGCGAGCAGACGCTTCATCACGTCCTTGTCCATGCCGACCGCGGAGGCCAGCACGCCCGAGCCCACATAGGGGATGCCCGCGAGCTCCAGCATCCCCTGCAGCGTCCCGTCCTCGCCGTAGGGGCCGTGCAGCAGCGGCAGCACCACGTCGACGTCGCCGAGCACCTTGGGCACCGAACCCGGCTCGTGCACCGTCAGCTCGCGCGCGGTCGGGTCGGCGGCCATGGTCACCAGCGCGCCGCTGGTCTCGTCGATCCGCGGCGGCAGCGCGCCGTCGGTGATCGCGAGCTGCTCGCCGAGGCCCTCGGCCAGCACCCACCGGCCGTCGGTGGAGATCCCGACCGGAACCACCTCGTAGCGCTCGGGATCGAGCACCTTCAGCACGCTGCCAGCGGTGACGCAGGAGATCGCGTGCTCGCTGGAACGTCCGCCGAAGACGACGGCGACGCGGACCTTGGACTGGGGGGCTGCCGATTCGTCGCTCATAGCTCCCAGACCCTAGTACAAGCCCTCCGATTTAGCGGACCTGGCCATCAGCGCGGCGAGCATCTGGCTCGGGGCGTGACCCTCGTGGACCACTCCGACCACGGCGCGTGCGATCGGCATGTCCACCTCGTGACGTTCCGCCAGTTCCAGAACCGATCTACAGGACTTGACGCCCTCGGTGGTCTGGCGGACCTCCGCGGTCGCCTGCTCGATGCTCAGGCCGCGGCCGAGGTGCACGCCGAACATGTGGTTGCGGGACAGCGAGGAGCCGCAGGTGGCCACGAGGTCGCCGAGGCCGGCCAGGCCCGCGAAGGTATAGGGGTCCGCGCCCACCGCGACGCCGAGCCGGGTCGCCTCGGCCAGGCCGCGGGTGATCAGGGTGCCCTTGGCGTTGTCGCCGAGGCCCATGCCGTCGGCCATGCCCGCGGCCAGGCCGATCACGTTCTTGATCGCGCCGCCGAGCTCGCAGCCGACCACGTCGGTGTTGGTGTACGGCCGGAAGTACTGGGTGTGGCAGGCCTTCTGCAGCTCCTCGGCGACCGCCAGGTCCTTCGCGGCGACGACGGCGGCGGCGGGCTGCCGGTTGGCGATCTCCTTGGCCAGGTTAGGCCCGGAGACCACGGCGATCCGGTCCGGACCGGCTCCGGTGCACTCGGCGATGACCTCGCTCATCCGCATGCAGGTGCCGAGCTCCACCCCCTTCATCAGCGAGACCCACACCGTGCGCGAGTCGGCCAGCGGCGCCCAGGCGGCGAGATTCGCGCGCAGGGTCTGCGAGGGGATGACCAGCACCGCGAAATCCGCGTCGTGCAGCGCCTCGGCCGCGTCCGTCGTCGCGCGCATGGCCTCGGGCAGCCGCACGCCGGGCAGGTAGTCCGGGTTCTCGTGCCGGGTGTTGATGGCGTCGGCGAGATCCTGGCGGCGGCCGACGAGCGTCACGTCGGTGCCCGCGTCGGCGAGCACCATGCCGAAGGCGGTGCCCCAGTTGCCGGTGCCGAAGACGGCGGCGCGGGTCACTCGGCCACCTCCGCCGGGGAGTCCGGCGCGTCCTCCAGCTCCTTCGGCGGCGGCACGAAGCGCTCCGCCGGGGCCGTCTCGCCGCGCAGTCCCTCGAGCATCCTGGTGATCTCGGCCATCATCAGGTCGGTGACCTCCTGCTCGGCGTTGCGGTCCTTGCGATCGGCCCAGGGCGAGAGGTCCAGTGCCGGGCCCGCGACCACGTGCAGCGTCTTGCGCGGGAAGAAGTGGAACTTGGTCGTGTACGGCGCCAGCACCTCCTGCGCGCCCCACTGCGCGACCGGGATGACCGGAACGCCGGTGCGCAGCGCGATCCGGGCCGCGCCGGTGCGCCCGACCATCGGCCACAGGTCAGGGTCCTTCGTCATGGTGCCCTCGGGGTAGAAGACCACCACCTCGCCGCGCTTGACCGCGTCCTGCGCCGCGAGCAGCGCCTTGACCGCGTCCCGGGTGCCGCGGTGCACCGGGATCTGCCCGGCGGCCCGGAAGAGCTTGCCGAGCAGCGGGTGCTTGAAGACGCCGGCCTTGGCGGTGAACCGCGGGGTCCGTCCGCCGGCCACCACGTAGTGCCCGACGGCCATCGGGTCGAAGAAGGAGTAGTGGTTGGCGACGATCAGCGCGCCCCCGGTCTTCGGGAGATTCTCCCTGCCGTGCCAGTCCCGCTTGGTCAGCAGCGTCAGCAGCGGCCGGGCGATCGCGGCGATGAACAGGAACGCCAATCCGGCGGGCGGGTTGCGGCGGGCCACCGTGGGTCCTTCCGATCAGGGGACTTCAGACGGGTCCTATCCTCGCGCCTTGCTCCGGCTGATGCCAAGGCGGCCCCCGGAACGTGCAAAACTTGAGCAGGTGTGGTCCCTGGTGATTCCGGTCAAGCGACTGTCCGCGGCCAAGAGCCGGCTCGCCCCGCTGCCCACGGGGCGGCGGGCCGATCTCGCGCTGGCCTTCGTGCACGACTGCGTCGGCGCCGCGCTGGCCGCCCCCGAGGTCGCCCAGGTGCTGGTGGTGACGGCCGACGACGCGGCGGCGAGCGGCCTGGCGGCGCTCGGGGCGCGGATCGCCTGGGAACCCGAGCCGACCGCGGGCCTGGACCGGCTGAACGCCGCGATCGTCTTCGGCTCCGCGCGTTCCCGCACCGAGCGGCCGGACCTGCGGGTGGGCGCGCTGACCGGGGACCTGCCCTCGCTGCGCACCGAGGAGCTGAGCGCGGTGCTGCAGCTGGGCGCGGCGATCGAGGGGCGCAGCTTCGTCCCGGACGCGGCGGGCGGCGGCACCACGCTGCTGCTCGGGGCCGCCGACGGGACGCTGGATCCGCGCTTCGGCCCGGATTCGCGCGCCCGGCACGCGCACAGTGGGGCGGCCGAGCTGTTCGCCGTCGGCCGCTCCGTGCGACAGGACGTGGACACCCTGGCCGACCTGGAGTCGGCGTTAAGGTTGGGGGTAGGCGTCCACACCGCGCACGAGATCGGACTGGGACTGATGCAGGGAACCGTCAGGAGTTTCGACCCGGCGACCCGGGGCGGCACCGTGCTGCTCGACGACGGCACGGAGCTGCCGTACGACGCGGCGGCCTTCGACGCGGGCGGCCTGCGGCTGGCCCGGATCGGGCAGCGGGTGGCGCTGCGCGCGGACGCCGCCGGGCGCATCACGGCCCTGACGCTCGCCACGCTCCCGCTGCCGGACTGAGAGCGTCCGGGGATTGGGGGGCCGGGCTCGCGGGCCGACGGCTCTCGCCTGGCCGCGTTCTCGTCGGTCGCCACCCGAACCCAGGACGGCTCCCTCCTCGGCCTTGCCAGACTCGGCCCTCGACCCGCTCCCTAATCCGGCCCCCAATCCCCGGACGCTCTCAATTCATTCCGATATACCGCGCGCGACTGAGTTCGAATTCGGAGAACTTTTCGCAGAATGCGAAAGTCCCCCCGGGCCGCCGGCGCCTTGGCGGTGGGGGGACTTTCGTCAGGGTGCTTAGCGCTTGCGCGCGGTGGTCTTCTTCGCGGCCGTCTTCTTGGCCGTGGTCTTCTTCGCGACCGCCTTGGTGGCCGGAGCCTTGGCGACGGCCTTCTTGGCCGCCGGACGGGCCGTGGCCTTCTTCGCGACGGTCTTCTTGGCGGCGGTCTTCGCGACCGCCTTCTTCGCGGTGGCCTTGGCCGGGGTGGCCTTCTTCGCGGCCGCCTTGACGGTGGTCTTCTTGGCGGCGGCCTTGGTGGCCGGACGCGCCGCGGCGGCGGCCGGACGGGCGGCGGCCGGACGGGCAGCGGCCTTGGTCGCGGTGCGCTTGGCCGGGGTCGCCTTCTTGGCCGCGGCCTTGACTGCGGTCTTCTTGGCTGCGGTCTTCTTCGCCGCGGCGCGCTTGCGGCCGCCGGTGGTGTTCACCTCGTCCTTGAGCGCCTGGCCGGGCCGGAACTTCGGCACGGTGGCGGCGGGGACGGCGACCGACTCGCCGGTGCGCGGGTTGCGCGCGGTGCGGGCGGCGCGGCGGGTGGTCTCGAAGGTGCCGAAGCCGGTCAGCGACACCTTGTCGCCGCTGATGATCGCGCCGGTGATGCCATCCAGAACGGCGTCGACGGTGTCGCCTGCCGAGCGGCGGGAGATGTCGAGCTTCATGGCGACTGCGTCGATCAGCTGTGCCTTGTTCACGATGTGCCCCTTGGGGGTAGGTGCGGCGCCGGTTTGCACCACACATGCGGAGGATTTCCTTTCCGCACCGTAGGCCCCACAATCGCCTTAATCAAACACCAAAGGCCTTAATCACCCTTGTGTCGCAATACGAGAGCGTCAAGGAAGGCCTCGAGACGGCGTAAGGCGTCCGTCCGATCGTGTCGGGAGGCGGCGGTGATGACGAGCAGCCGACGGCTCAAATCGGCGCGTTCGGCGCCCGGTAAATCCAAGGCCCGCAAGGCATCGTGCGCCTCTTTCAGGCGCTGGGCGAGGCGGGCGTAGCCGGACAGCTCGCGCAGTTCCGCGGCGTCGAACGGCTCGGAATCCCCCTGTGCCGCCGGTGCCTCGGACATACGTCCATTCTGCGGCACCGGCGGCGTGTCGCCGAATCGGCGACGGTCGTGCGGGTCGTGCCAGGTCGTGCGTTACAGCGTGGCGGGCTTGAAGCTCGGCCGCGTCGTCTCGAACGCGTCGATCGCCTCGACGTTGCGCAGCGTCAGGCCGATGTCGTCCAGGCCCTCCAGCAGGCGCCAGCGGGTGTAGTCGTCGATCTCGAAGGGGGCGACCAGTTCGCCGACGCGCACCTCGCGCGCCTCGAGGTCCACGGTCACCTTCGTCGCCGGATCCGCTTCGATCGCCGTCCAGATCCGCTCGACGGTCTCCTGCGGCAGCACCACCGTGAGCAGCCCGCCCTTGAGCGAGTTGCCGCGGAAGATGTCGGCGAAGCGCGCGGAGATGACGGCCTTGAAGCCGTAGTTCTGCAGCGCCCAGACCGCGTGCTCACGGGAGGAGCCGGTACCGAAGTCGGGGCCGGCCACCAGCACCGTGGCGCCCTGCCGCTCGGGCTTGTTCAGCACGAACTCCGGGTCGGTGCGCCAGGCGGCGAAGAGCCCGTCCTCGAAGCCGCTGCGGGTGACCCGCTTGAGGTACACGGCCGGGATGATCTGGTCGGTGTCCACGTTCGAACGGCGCAGCGGTACGGCCGTTCCGGTGTGGCTGACGAATTTCTCCATGCGCCCTCAGACCTCCTGCGGCAGCAGCGGACGGACTTCTCTGTGCTTGATGAACTGCATCTCTCAGACCTCCTGCAGTTCGGGCAGATCGGCGGGCGCGGCCAGGTGGCCGGTGACCGCGGTGGCGGCGGCGACCAGCGGCGACACCAGGTGGGTGCGGCCGCCCTTGCCCTGCCTGCCCTCGAAATTGCGGTTCGAGGTGGAGGCGGAGCGCTCGCCCGGGGCCAGCTGGTCCGGGTTCATGCCCAGGCACATCGAACAGCCGGCGAAACGCCATTCGGCGCCGGCGGCCTCGAAGACCTCGTTGAGGCCTTCGGCCTCGGCCTCCAGGCGCACCCGCGCCGAGCCGGGCACGACCAGCATCCGCACGCCCTCGGCGACCTTGCGGCCCTTGAGGACCGAGGCCGCGGCGCGCAGGTCCTCGAGCCGGCCGTTGGTGCAGGAGCCCAGGAACACGGTGTCGACGGCGATCTCGCGCAGCGGGGTGCCGGCGGTCAGGCCCATGTACTCCAGGGCGCGCTCGACGTCCTGGCGCGCGTTCGGGTCGGAATAGGCCGCCGGGTCCGGCACGCGGTCGCCCAGCGGGGCGCCCTGACCGGGGTTGGTGCCCCAGGTGACGAAGGGGGTGAGCGCGTCGGCGTCGATGGTGACCTCGGCGTCGAAGCGGGCGCCCTCGTCGGTGTGCAGCGTGGACCAGTAGGCCACGGCGGCGTCCCAGTCCTCGCCCTGCGGCGCGTGGGCCCGATCCTTGAGATAAGCGTACGTCGTGTCGTCCGGGGCGATCAGGCCCGCGCGGGCCCCGGCCTCGATCGACATGTTGCACACGGTCATCCGGCCCTCCATGGAGAGGTTGCGGATGGCCTCGCCGCGGTACTCCAGGATGTAGCCCTGGCCGCCGCCGGTGCCGATCTTCGCGATCACGGCCAGGATGATGTCCTTCGCCGTCACGCCGGGCTGCAGCGCGCCGGTGACGTTGATCGCCATCGTCTTGAACTGCTTGAGCGGCAGCGTCTGGGTGGCGAGCACGTGCTCGACCTCGCTGGTGCCGATGCCGAAGGCGATCGCGCCGAAGGCGCCGTGGGTCGAGGTGTGCGAGTCGCCGCAGACGATGGTCATGCCCGGCTGGGTCAGGCCCAGCTGCGGACCGATCACGTGCACCACGCCCTGGTTGGCGTCGCCGAGCGAGTGCAGCCGCACGCCGAACTCCGCGCAGTTGCGGCGCAGCGTCTCGATCTGGGTGCGGGAGACCGGATCGGCGATGGGCTTGTCGATGTCGAGGGTGGGGGTGTTGTGGTCCTCGGTGGCGATGGTGAGGTCCGGGCGGCGCACCGGGCGTCCCGCCAGCCGGAGGCCGTCGAAGGCCTGGGCGCTGGTGACCTCGTGGATGAACTGCATGTCGATGTAGAGCAGATCAGGCTCGCCCTCGGCGCGGCGCACGATGTGCGCCTCCCAGATCTTCTCTGCCAGCGTCAGCGGCTGCACTGGCGCTGCGTGTGCGGCTGTCATCGGGCTTCGCTCCATGTCGTGGTGTTTTTCCGCCCCGGGTAGAAGGCGCTGTACTCGCGGTGCATCGCGGTCCGGTACAGACCAGCCTTGCACCGTCTCACTGAACGATGCACTTGTGTCTCAGGCAATGAGATGGCAATATCGCCCCATGGACACCGTATCCAGTGGCGTCGGCGTGCTCGACAAGGCCGCCGCCGTCCTCAGTGCATTGGAAGCCGGCCCGGCGACGCTCGCCGGCCTGGTTTCGGCGACCGGTCTGGCGCGCCCCACGGCGCACCGGCTCGCGGTCGCGCTGGAGCACCACAGACTGGTCTCCAGGGATATACAGGGCAGGTTCGTGCTCGGGCCCAGGCTGTCGGAGCTCGCCGTCGCGGCGGGCGAGGACAGGCTGCTGGCCGCGGCCGGACCGGTGCTGGCGAATCTGCGCGACGTCTCCGGCGAATCGGCGCAGCTGTACCGCAGGCAGGGCGAGATGCGCGTCTGCGTGGCGGCGGCCGAGCGGCTGACCGGCCTGCGCGACACCGTCCCGGTGGGCGTGGCGCTGCCGATGGCGGCCGGTTCCGGCGCGCAGGTGCTGCTGGCCTGGGAGGAGCCCGACCGGCTGCACCGGGGCCTGCAAGGAGCCAGGTTCACCGCCACCACCCTCGCCGGCGTCCGCCGCCGCGGCTGGGCCCAGTCCGTGGCCGAGCGCGAGATGGGCGTCGCCTCGGTCTCCGCCCCGGTACGCGGCCCGAACAACCGCGTCATCGCCGCCGTGTCCATCTCCGGACCGGTCGAGCGGCTGACCCGCTACCCCGGCAAGCTGCACGCCGAGGCCGTCCTCGAGGCCGCAGGCCGCCTGTCCGAAGCGGTCCAGCGCACCGCGTAGCCCACGCACCACCCGGTTCAGCACCCCCGGTTCAACCGCGGCGGTTCTGCAACCCCGGTTCAACCGTGCTGTCGTCAACGTCGACGAATCCCTCACGCTGTGAGCCCGGAGCCGATACAGACAACGGTGTCCACCAGGTCGGCTCGGGCTCAGCGGAGCACCCTTCGCGCCCGCCTCTCGCGAAGGCCGACGCACCTCAGCGCGGAATCCCCCGGCGCCAATCCCGCTCAAAGAGCAGTTCCTCCCCGTCGTAGCGTCGGGCTCGGCGACGCACGGACTCAGCGCGGAATCTCCCGGCGCCAATCCCGCTCGAAGAGCAGTTCCTCCCCGTCGTAGCAGCGGACGCTGTTCTCCACGAGGTACGCGTCCTGCGTGCACCGGGTCTCCGAGGCCGTGACCACCCGGGCGTCCCAGCCCGAATCCTCGCGGCGCAGCCGGATCGACCAGTCCGAGCGGGCCCGCGCGCTCAGCGGGTCGTGCTCCTGGATCCAGTAGCGGTCGCGCGCCGCCTCGGTGAACTCGAGGCCGTCGGGATACCTGCGCGAGCCGCCGTATCCCGGGTCGATGTCCATCGCCCACAATCCGGCGGCGACGTCCGTGGCCGTCATCCGCAGCGGCCTGGCCTGCTCCGTCTCGATGATGCGCACGTCGAGCGGTTCGGCGTGCTCGGGCTCGGCGAAGACGATCGCCGGCTTGCCCGCGTCCGGACGCGGATCGCGCACCGGAAGCCGGATCGCGCTGCGTGCCGCGTCCACGTCGAAGCCGGCGCCCTCGGCGTGCGGCCATATCCACGGCCAGTACGCCGAGGACAGGGCGACCCTGATCCGATGCCCGGCCGCGAACGCGTGACCCGCGCTGTTCAGCTCGAACTCGACGTCGCCGGTCTCCCCCGGCACCCACGGCGTCTTCCGATCCCGTCCACCGCGGGCCTGGAGGTTGAGCACGCCGCGGCTGACAAGCGTCGACGCGCCGTCCGGGGCGACGTCGCAGAGCCGCGCGATGACGTTCGCCCGCTCCGCGGGGCAGGTCAGGCGCACCCGAATGCTCGGCCGACCGAGGATCTCCAGCCTCCCGGCCAGCGGCGCGGTGTCGAAGCAGACCGAACGCCCGTCCTCGGCGCGCTGGTCAGGCGGAAGATCGCCGGGGTTGCCGAAGGGGAAGAAGCGCCCCGCGTCCACGCCTGTCTGCTGCGGCGAACGCACCGGCAGCGGCGGCGCGTCGGCCGTCTCCACCGGGTGCGCGAGCGCGACCTCCGTCATGATGACCTGCGGCGAGGGCCAGGATTCGTCGCCCACCCAACGACCTGGCCGCTCCAGGTACGTCGTCGCCGGACGGACCGACTCGCAGATCCAGCTGCGCAACAGCGGTTCGCCGAGCGCATCGGGGCCCGCGCCGCCGCGGGAACCCACACCGGCTTCGGCACCTGGGCCGCCTTCGGTGCCCGCGCTGCCCGCGGTACTCCCACCGGATTCGGCGCCCGAGCCACCTTCGTCGCCCCCATCGCCTGCGGAATCCTCGGCGGTGCCGCGGTCCCGGAGCCAGCGGTCCCACCAGCGCAGGGTCTCCTGCAGGAAGCCGATCGCGGGCCCCGGCGGCAGGCCGCGGTCCGGGTACTGGTGCGACCAGGGGCCGATCAGCCCGCGCACCGGGGTTCCGTGCTCGGTCAGCCGTTCGACGAGGCGGAAGACGGTGTCGCGGTACGGATCGTGCCAACCGCCGACCGCGAGAACCGCGGCCTTGACCGCGCCGTAGTCCTCGCAGACGCTGCCGTGCTTCCAGTAGGCGTCGCGCTGCTGGTGCGCCAGCCAGGTGTGGATGAACGGCTCGAGCCCTTCGAGCCGGTTCAGCCACTTCTCGCGCCACCCGGCGCCGGCATAGCGCGGATCCGGCGGCCGGGCGGTGAAGGCGAGCATCGTCGCGGCCCAGGCGTGCATGTCGACGCCGAGCAGCGCGCCGCCCATGTAGTGCACGTCGTTGTCGTAGCGGTCGTCGGTGGAGCAGACGGTGACGATCGCCCGGAGCGGCTCCGGCGCGCGCGCCGCGATCTGCAGCGCGTTGAAACCGCCCCAGGAGATCCCGAACATCCCGACCTTCCCATCGCACCACGGCTGCGCGGCCAGCCATTCGACGACCGCGACGCCGTCGAGGATCTCCTGCTCGGAGTACTCGTCCGTCATGACGCCGTCCGAGTTTCCGTTGCCGCGGATATCCACCCGGACGGACGCGTACCCGTGACCCGCGTACCAGGGGTGTCGTTGTGCGTCTCTCGGCGCGGTCCAGTCGGTCAGCCGGTAGGGCAGGTATTCCAGCAGCGCGGGCACCGGTTCCTCGGTGACGGGGCGCCAGATCCGCGCGTAGAGCCGGGTACCGTCGGCGAGCGGGATGCGCACGTCCTCGCTCAGCACGCCGTGGGGGAACTCCTCGCGGATCCTCATATCTGGAAATGACTTCCCTATATAGAGGTGGGCTGTGCTCTTCCTTCGACCCTAGCCGCGTCAGGAGACGGCTGCCTCCGCAGCCGACACGGGCTCGTCCACTGGGGTGGCGACCGACGGCTGCTCGAGCCTGCGCAGGAACAGGATCGTCAGCACCGCCGCCGTCGCCATCATCGCCGCGCCGACGATCGACACGACATTGATGCTGTGCGCGAAGGCCTCGCGGGCGGTCGCCAGCAACTGCGCACCGGCGGCCGACGAGGGTTCGTGCGCGGCCGTGGCCACCGCACCGCCGAGCGTCGAGCGCGCGGGGCCCGGGACGCCTGCCCCGAGACCGTGTCGGTAGACGGCCGTGCCGATGCTGCCCATCACGGCCATGCCGAGGGCGCCGCCGAGCTCGGTGACGGTCTCGTTCATCGCCGCCGCGGCCCCGGCGCGCTCCGGCGGGATCGCGCCGAGCATCAGCTCATTGCCGAGGTTCATCACCGCGACCGCGCCGCTGGCGAGCAGGCCGGCGCCGACCATCAGAACCCACATATGGGAGCCGACCTGCAGCAGCGAGGCCTGCACCGCGTACCCGGCGAGGATCACCAGGAAGCCGCCCGCGATCACGTACGCCCGGTCGAAGGACCTGGCCAACGCCGAGCCGACGCCGATCGCCGCGCCCACCCCGAGCGAGGGGACCAGCGACCAGAGCGCGGCCGCGAACGGGCTCATCCCCATCACGGACTGCAGATACTGGGTCAGGAAGATCGCGTTCCCGAGCGTCGCGAACATCGCGACCAGGCAGGTGGCCAGCGAGCCGGTGTAGCCGCGGCTGCGGAACAGGCTCAGGTCGACCATCGGATGCGCCGCCGTGCGCTGCCGGATCAGGAAGAGCACGGCCATCACCGCGCCGAGGCCCACGGCACCGAGCCGCAGCGGATCCACACCGTTCTCCGCGATCTCGGAGACGCCGTAGACGATCGGCAGCACCGCGGCGAAGGAGAGCACCGAGCCCGGCAGATCGAAGCGGCCGGTCTGCGGCGAGCGGTACTCCGGCAGCAGCGCGGGGGCGAGGGCGAGCAGCAGGGCCATGACCGGAACGTTGATCAGGAAGACCGAGCCCCACCAGAAGTGCTCCAGCAGCAGACCGCTGATCACCGGGCCGACCATGACGCCCGAGAGCATCGTCCCTGTCCACACGCCGATCGCCTTCTTGCGCTGGCCCGGGTCGTGGAACATGTTGCGGATCAGCGCGAGGGTCGAGGGCATCAGCGTCGCCCCCGCGATCCCCTGCACGGCGCGCGCCGCGATCAGCTCCCCCGCGCCGCTCGCGTACGCCGCGCCGAGCGAGGCCGCGCTGAACGCGAGGGCGCCGCACAGCAGCAGCCTGCGACGCCCTATCCGGTCCCCGACCGCGCCCATGGTGATCAGCAGGCCGGCGAGGACGAAGCCGTAGACGTCGTACATCCACAGCTGCTGGGTGCTGCTCGGATGCAGCGCCTTCGTGATGAACGGCACCGCGAAGAGCAGCACCGAGGTGTCCATGGAGACGAGCAGCAGCGGGAGCAGCAGCACCCCGAGCGCGGTCCATTCCCTGCGACCGGCCCGCGGAGCTGCCCCGCCCCGGCTCTCGATGTTCTGGTTCGTCGTCATGACAGGAACGGTACAGACGTCTTAAACGTTTGTCTAGTACGCTTGTGCAAGACGGTCGTGCAAGGCCGTGTTAGGCTGTTTGACATGGGAAATCGCGAAGCCCTGATGGAGGGCGCGAAGCGCTGCCTGCTGGAGAAGGGCTATGCCAAGACCACCGCGCGGGACATCGCCGACGCGGCGGGCGTGAGCCTGGCGGCCATCGGCTACCACTACGGCTCGAAGGAGTCGCTGCTCGAACAGGCCTTCATGGCGGCGATGGAGGAATGGTTCGACGACGAGGAGGGCGATCGGCACCAGGAGGCGCCGCCCGGCTCGCTCGAGCGCTTCCAGGCCTTCTTCGGCGAGGTGCTGGCGAGCTTCCCCGAGCAGGAGCCGCTGCTCCGGCTGAACATGGAGATGGGCCTGGAGGGTATGCACAACCCTTCGCTCGCCGCCTTCATGGCGCACGCGGTGCAGGAGGGGCGCGAGGGGCTGGCCGAGGCGGTGGCCGGTCTCGATCCCGCGCGGGACGGGGAACTCGCGCAGCGGGTCGGTTCGTTCTACAGCGTGCTGATGACCGGCCTGGTCGCGCAGTATCTGATGGATCGGGAGAGATTTCCGAGCGCATCCGATTTGACCGAGGGCTTGCGGTTCATCGTGGAAAAGGCGCGAAAGGGCTAGGCCGCGCCCGCCGTGGAGGTGCGATCGGCGCCCCGCGGCGGCGTCCCGACCCCGTGCGCCGATTGCGCGCGACGCCTCCGCGATGGTAAGCCGGTTCGAGACAACATCCGCCCCAAGGCTGGACGGTCGCAACCTCCGTAGCCATATGATGACAGTACGTGAAATCGGCTCGTCATCCGCGGCGCGGCGCTTCCGTTCTCCCCCCAGGCACGGGTGACCTGCCGGAACCGCACTAGCGAAGGGGATGGAAACATGCGCCACAGCCCCGCCTCGGCCTCCTCGGCCGCGGGCTTCGCGCACGCTTCTCCTCCCCGTCGCGCCGCGCTGAGCCTCTCCCGGAGCCGACCGGCGTCCGGTATCCCCGAGCGCCCCCGCGGCGGCGTGGCGGGCGGCCCCAGGGGCGTCGCGGGGGCAATGGTCCGGACCTGTCGCGGCCGGGCGTGCCATCACCCCGGAGGCGCGGCGGCGACGGTACCGGCCACTCGCGGCAGAGCGGATCGCCAGCTCGGAAGCGGCACTACGCCAGTGAGCGGGTCCTCTCGCGGCGGGGCGGGTCGCCAGCTCGGAAGCGGCACTACGGCGGCGGTCCGATCCCGTCGTGGCGGGGCGTGCCATCTCCCCGGAAGCGCCATGGCGGCGGTCCCGGCCACTCGCGCTAGACCGCGGTTGCGGGGCGGGGCCACGTGACGACGACGCCGAGTTCGCCCCAGCGGATCGCCACCGCGTGGTTCAAGGTGCTCGCCGAGATCGGCGGGGTGCCGGGCAGCGCCGCGCGGTCCCGCGGGCTGCTGCAGGAGCTGGCCGGGCGGATACTGGCCGCGCC
>DASTAE010000080.1:0-62164 GCA_035712985.1 Actinospica sp. | reverse complement strand
CCGGCAGGGGCTGGCAGTAGATGTAGGCAAGTGGTGATTGAGGAGAAGGGAAGGGAGAAAGCCGTCTGATCGTCCCGGCGATGGATGTTCCGGGTGTAGCCGCAGTCCCATCGGAAGGAAGGTGGTCTCCGGTCACGAAAGTGATCCCCGCACCCCTGTCTCGTCAGGTGGATCACGCGGGTACCGCCTACCGACTCTCCCCCCCCCGGTCGGTAGCCGGCAGATGGTGTAACCCCATGACCCTCGGGCCCCGGTGCTACGGCACCGGGGCCCTCGACCATGTGAGGTGAGATTGGCAAGCGACAGACCCGGCGCCGTCGAGAGCAACTTCGACGACGAGGACTACCCCGCCTACACGATGGGCCGGGCCGCGGAGATGATCGGGGTCACCCCGGGCTTCCTGCGCGGCCTGGACGAGGCGAAACTGTTCACCCCGCAACGCTCGGCCGGCGGCCACCGCCGCTACTCGCGCTACCAGCTACGGCTGGCCTCACGGGTGCGGGAACTCGTGGATGACGGCACCGCCCTGGAAGCGGCGTGCCGCATCATCATCCTGGAAGACCAGCTCGAAGAGGCTCTACGCATCAACGCCGAACTGCGCCGCGAGCAGACCTGATCTCACCCGACGCGCTCGAACAGGCCGAGCCCGTCGCCGGGCAGGCCTGTTCAGCGCGGATCCGCGCGGGAATCGGCCACGTCGCTCTTGAGGTCTGCACGCCCCGCGAGGCGCGCTTCCTGGTCGGACCCGCAACGGGTCTCTCGCCGGCCCGCGTGCAGGCGATCGGCCGTGAGGACATCACGGCGACAGTCTCGCAGCGGCTGTTCGCCGGCAACGATCGCGCGTCCTGTTTCCGTCGGCACCGAAAAGCTGATGCGGCGGCAGGAGAAATCAGCAATCTTCTGGAAGATATTTGTGCGGCCGTCGCACAATTCAGGGTCTACGTCGCATGCAACCGCTCGAGCCGTGATACTGTCGACCTTGGTTGCAGTTGTGGTTCCCGAAACTTTCAAATGCCTTTGCCGGCCCTGCGGGACCGGTGGGAGCGTTACCGTTATTCCGGTTATTTTCCGGAGGGGCAATCATCACGGCGACGCTGGGCCCGCACGGCGTGGGCCCAGGGCACCGCCCCGAAGGAGATGCACATGGCTACAGGCACCGTGAAGTGGTTCAACGCGGAAAAGGGCTTCGGATTCATCGAGCAGGACGGCGGCGGCGCCGACGTGTTCGCCCACTACTCGCAGATCGCCGCCCAGGGCTACCGCGAGCTCCAGGAAGGCCAGAAGGTCGGCTTCGACATCGCGCAGGGCCCGAAGGGCCCGCAGGCGGAGAACATCGTCCCCGCGTAACGCTGCTCACCCACGTCTTTCCGGGGCCCGCACCATCAAGGCGCGGGCCCCGTCCGTTTGCGCCTGGGACCAGGCGCTCGGCGCAACCATGCACGGGCGGTGTACGACGGGCGCCGTTCCAGCGGCCAGCCGCGTCAATTCGTGCCGGCAAGTGATCCGCTCAGATTCATCCACTCAGACCGGCAGGCTGGTTCCGGCGTACAGCCGACCCCGGCGCCTGTGGGCGAGCACATTATTTCTCGCTCCAATGTTTTCTTTTCTTCGGTTCGTATTTGCGACTTTCACGTGGCTCATTGCTGCCGGGAATTCCTTGATACGCGCCGCATCGAGGAAGGTTCTGCATGAACCGCACCGCTCGTACGAACGACCGCTACCCCCGCGCCGCCGGAATCCGATCTCGCTCGGCCGCGGCCCAGCCGGGCTCCGCCGGACGTTCCGCTGCCGGCAGGCCCCGCCAGGCGGCGCGGGGGGAGTTCGCGCTGCCGATCTCCGCCTCGCCCGCTCTTCCCGCGGTCACGGCGTTCGCCGACCTTCAACTGCCCGCGCCGCTGTTGACCGCCCTGCGCCTCGAGGGCCTGGTCGTACCGTTCCCGATCCAGGCGGCAACCCTCCCGAACTCCTTGGCGGGACGCGATGTGCTCGGCAGGGGCCGGACCGGCTCGGGTAAGACCCTGGCCTTCGGTCTGGCGCTGCTGGCCCGCACGGCAGGGCGCCGCGCGGAGCCCCGCCGACCGCTGGCCCTGGTCCTGGTACCCACCCGGGAGTTGGCTCAGCAGGTCACCGACGCGCTCGCTCCTTACGCACGGCCGCTGAGGTTGCGCACCGCGACCGTGGTCGGCGGTATGTCGATCGGTCGGCAGGCCGCGGCCCTGCGCGACGGCGTGGAGGTCCTCGTCGCAACCCCGGGACGCCTCAAGGATCTGATCGAACGCGGAGAGTGCCGCCTGGACCAGGTCGCGGTCACCGTGCTGGACGAGGCCGACCAGATGGCCGACATGGGATTCATGCCGCAGGTCACGCAACTGCTCGACCAGGTGCGCCCGGACGGACAGCGGATGCTGTTCTCCGCCACCCTCGATCGCAACGTCGACCTGTTGGTGCGCCGCTACCTGACCGACCCGGTGGTGCACTCGGTCGATCCCGCGGCGGCAGCGGTGACCACGATGGAACACCACGTGCTGCACGTCCACGGCGCCGACAAGCGCGCCACCACCATCGAGATCGGCGCCCGTGACGGCAGGGTCCTGATGTTCCTGGACACCAAGCACGCCGTCGACCGGCTGACCGCGGACCTGCTCGCCAGCGGCGTGCGGGCCGCGGCGCTGCACGGCGGCAAGTCCCAAGCGGAGCGGACCCGAACCCTCGGATATTTCAAAACCGGGTACGTCAACGTGCTGGTAGCCACGAACGTCGCCGCCCGCGGCATCCACGTGGACGACCTCGACCTCGTGGTCAACGTCGACCCGCCGAGCGACCACAAGGACTACCTGCACCGCGGCGGGCGCACCGCCCGCGCCGGCAAGTCCGGCCGCGTCGTCACCCTCGTGCTGCCCGGCCAGCGCCGCGAGATGAATCGCCTGATGAACAACGCGGGCATCGCCCCCCGCACCGCGCAGGTGCGCGTCGGCGAGGCCGAACTGGCCCGCATCACCGGCGCGAAGACCCCGCCGGGCCACCCGGTCACCATCACCGCGCCGGTGACCGAACGCGCCGAGCGCACGAGCCCCGCAACACGCGGCCGACGCCCTCGCGCCACCAGGGCCCGGCGGCCTGCCTCCCCGGCCCGCACGGTATCCGGCACGGGCGCGTAGTTCCCCTCGGGTGGCGTGCATCGCCGACTCCGGCGGCCCGTTTCGCACGACGGACGGGCTCACCGGAGCGGCTGCCACTGCGCCGACCTGCCCCGATGCCCGGCATCGGACGACGGGCAACCCCCGTTCGGCCTTCGACGCCTATTTTCGCGGTACTTCCCTCCAATCCTGTGAGGCACCATGCGCTGCATCATCGCCCGCTTCGCCTTCGACCTCGTCAAGAGCGAGGTGGAACAGTCCATGAAGGGCGTCAAACCGGAGACCGTGACCGGCGATTCCGTCACCGTCGGCCGCCGGACCTACCCCGTCAAGCAGGTCGGCGAGGTCATCACCCGGCAGGACCGCCGTGACTTCTCGGCCGAGGAAGTCATCAGAGCCCTCACCCGCCTCGGTTTCACCTGCAACCGCGCCGCCCCCCTCGGCCCCGCAACCGCCCTCACCCCGTTCGAGACGGCATCCGCGATGCTCGGAGCCGGGTAGCCGGAATCCCGGCGACCCGACGCCGGACGACAACGAGCACGTTGCGAACGAGAAGGCCGGAAGGCCGGCCTTTGAGGCGACCCCGCGCCTTCTGAGCGCGCAGGGCCGCCATCATCACGCCGGCCTGTAGATTTGGGGCCGCCGATCCCGGCGGCCCCAACGCGTTCGACCGGCACGGTCTCTCGCGGGCGAGCAGGCAGTCAGTAGCGTCTGCGGCCGCAGGCAGGGCCTCGACGTGGTAGTCCCGGGCATCCCCGCCGGCCACCAACTCGGCGATCCGAGCGGCGGCCAGTTCCGGGGAGTCGTACCTGTAGGCGTTCGACCTGCCGCAGGTGACCCCGTCGGCCCCGAACGACCTGCCCCAGAAGCCGCCTGAGTCTGTCGCGATGATCAAGCTCGTGGAGTCCTTACACCCCACCCGACGGCCTCGGCCAAGCTTCACCGCGCAGCGTGTGAAGCGCAGGTGCCGGGCGCGCGCGGCGCGCAGATCCGACCGGAGTCACGCGGCGAACACGCGAGTCCGGCGTAGCCGGCCAGGTGCCCGCCGTGACCCTGGCCGGCTGGTGAACCTGGAATCGACAGATGGCCCCGATAGTTGATCTCGGCGCGCGCCGACGAGGCCGTCGACAGCCGCCAAGTGTGGTTGCGAAAGCAGCGATCGTCGGACTCGACATCCCCCAGGCTGCCGGCTGCTGAGGACAGACCACGCTCACGGTCTATCGGACGGCGCACTCCTCAAAGCTCCGCGTAGCTCCCGCGTCACCGTTGTCGGGTGCCCGCCGGTCGGTGATCTCCTGCGCGTGGTGCAGTTCCGTACGCTCGCGCGGTGAGCTTCTCAAGCGGCGCCGTGGACTATGCGGGCCGGGTGGCGGCCGGTTTAGGCTTCCGCGTCCGCGGGGCAGGTGGCGTCTGCGTCGTCGAGCCGCAATGCGGTTGCGCTGTCGCGGTCACGTTCGCCGGCGGCGGTTTCGCGGTCGATTTCCCGCTGTTGGCGGGCAGTACGGCCCGCGGCACGAGCGAGCGCCGCCTCGCTGCGATCCAGCCGCGCCGCGCTCGCCGCCACAAGCGCCCGGCCCCGGTCGATCGATTCCCGGGCGCGCTGGTCAACCGATGCGACCAGCACATCGAGGTTGCGTGAGCGGACATCCACCCGCACCTCCCACGCGGTGAGATGCTCCTCGCGCTCATCGGCGGCATGTTCGCGCCGGTCGGCTACTACCTCGCGGGAATCGGCCACCACTTCACGCTGGTCGGCAACCTCCTCGCGGGCATCCGCCACACTCTCGCGCTGATCAGCCGCCCGCTCCCGGCGAGCGACGGCCTTCTCCCTGAGTTGCACCGCCTCCTCCCGCTCAGCCAGCCGAGTCTCGCGCTCGGCCATCGCCATCTCACGCCGGTCGAGGTCCAGTGGTCTGCCGCCGGAGGGGTAGCGCTCGTCGGAAGTCATACGGCCAGCATGCACCACGACAGCGGCATCCGCTCTCAATCAGCGGGTTCGGGGTTCAAGTCCCTGACGGCGCACCAGGTATGACACGCAGCGGCACCCGATGGATCGGGTGCCGCTGATGCTTTGCGGGGCCGCGGAGGGGTCCGGCCGGAACTCGTCGGGCCAGAGTTCCGGTGACTGTTCCTTCTCGCGCGGGCGGCCGTGCTCTTAGCTTCTGATAGCGCGGAGGCGTGCGGGCGGATCGTCCGGGAGCTCGGAGAAAGGACCCCGTAGTTGAAGAACTCACTGAGGAGCCGTCGCGGGCGAACCGTCGTCGGCGGCTCCGTTCTCGCTCTTGCGCTCGGTGGCCCCGCGGCGGCGGCGCCCGCCCGGGCGAGCACACCACCCGGGTGCATCTTCTCGGCCTGCACCCCGGTCACCTGGGTTCCCGCGGTCTCGGACTCCCTCAACCCGGGTGGCGTGACCGCGCCGGACGCGATACTGACCTGCGCCACCTCGTCGACCACGATCAGCGGCACGTACAGCCTCGCGATCCCGGTCGGCTGCCTCACGCTGTACAACGGCGAGTGGGTCACGGTCACCTGGACCAGCCCTCAGGCGGTCGTTGCCGGGCAGTCGGTGACCATGGAGCTGAGTCAGCAGACCGACGGAAACCTCGTGCTGACCGTCACCGGCGACGGCGGCAAGCTCACCAGGCAGTGGGCCTCGGGCACGACGTTCGCGGGCAATCCCGCGGGGCCCGGCTGCCTGGCGCGGTTCCAGTCGAGCGCCGATCTCGTCGTCGAAGACTGCAACGGCACGTCGATCTGGAACTCCGGCGCGCACACCGACGCCGACGCGCTCCTGGCCTTCCAGAGCGGCGGCGACCTGGTGATCGACGAGTCCTCGGCCGGCACGGCGCTGTGGGCCAGCCAGACCAACTTGGTCTCGGTGCCCACAGTGCCCTGAGCCGGATGGCCCACGAGCGCCTGAAGAGCGCGCGCCCGTCCGAAAGGCCTACAGCCGCACCTCGGGGCGCGCCTCTTCGCGCACGACCCCGTAGTGGATCTCCTTGAGCCGCTCCAGGGTCTCCTCCTGCAGGATCCGGTTCGTCCGCAGCAGGTCGGCGATGACCGCCAGCGCGAAGGAGAGCGCGCCCGCCACGAGCAGGAAGATCCCCAGCATGAGCGACTGCAGGTGGTTGCCGCCGGAGTCGGTCACCAGCAGGATCGCGTACCGGATGAACGGGATCAGGCCGACGGCGCCGAAGAAGATGCCGAGCCAGAGGAAGAAGCTGAACGGCTTGAACATGAAGTAGCTGCGGGCGATCGCCTTGCCGGACTGCAGCATGTGCTCGCCGATCGAGCTGAACAGGCGCGACTCGCGGGTCTTCGCGTTCGTGGTGATCGGGACGCTGGCGATCTTCATCCGCTTGTTGCCGGCCTGGATGATCGTCTCCATGCAGTAGCTGAACTCGGTGACGACGTTCAGCTTGAGCAGGGCGTCCCGGCTGTAGGCGCGGAACCCGGAGGCGGCGTCCGGCAGGTTCGTCTCGGCCGCGGCGTTGACGACCCGGCTGCCGAAGCGCTGCATCCGCTTCTTGAACGGCGAGAAGTGCTCGATCAGGTGCGTCTGGCGGTCGCCGATCGCGATGTCGGCCTCCCCGGCGAGGACCGGGGCCAGCAGCGCCGGGATCATCGCCTGCGGGTACTGGTTGTCGCCGTCGGTGTTCACCACGATGTCGGCGCCCTGGCTCAGCGCGTAGTGGACGCCGTCGCGGAACGAGCGGGCGAGGCCCTGGTTGCGGACGTGGTGCACGAAGTGCGTCACGCCGTGCTCCCGGGCGACCTCGACGGTCCGGTCGGTGGACCCGTCGTCGATGATCAGCACGTGCAGCTCGTCCACACCGGGAATCGACTTCGGAATGCTGTCGAGAACGGCGGGGAGCGTCGCCTCCTCGTTGAGGCACGGAACCTGGACGAAGACCTTCACGACGACCTTTCGGATGTTCGGATCGGACGGCGACGGCGCCCTCGCCGACGACGGCCTGACCGCGGGAGGACGATGACACGATCGCACATTTCCTCGAGCGCAGCGAACTCGCGACCACCGATCAACCCCCAGTGACCAGGCACTCCATCATTAAGTTCTGCTGAAGGCGCCGAGTCGGCACAGGTGACGTCACGCCTCCAGCATCTGCTGAAGCAACGCGTGCAGGGTCTCGCGCTGCCGCGCGGTGAGCCGGGCCACGGGCTCGGCGGCGAAGGGCATGCGGGCGCGCAGGTCGGCGGCGACGGAGCGGCCCGCGGCGGTGGCGGCGACCCGCCTGACCCGGCGGTCGGCCGGGTCGGGGCCGCGCTCGACCAGGCCGCGGGACTCCAGCCGGTCGACGATCGCGGTCACATTGGAGGGCTCCGCGCCCAGCCGGGAGGCGATGCTGCGCATCGGAACCGGGCCCTCGGCGGCGAGGAGCGCCTTGGCCTGGAGCGGGGTCAGGTCGTGGAACGCCGCGGCGGACTCGGACTCCTCGGCATAGCGGCGGTAGACGGCCGCGAAGAGCCCGACGATCGCCCCGGTGAGCTCATCCGGCGGAGTGGACATGGGGCCCAGTGTACCGAGGTGCTTGACACGCTGAAACATCTGGGCACATAGTTATGGAAGATGTTAGTTATGATCCATAAGTAAGTAGAGGTCACCGCGCATGAGTTCCAAGACCGTCCTGATCACCGGCACCTCCTCCGGCATCGGCCTGGCCACCGCGGTCGCCGCGGCGCACGAGGGCTGGCACGTCATCGCCACCCTGCGCGACACCGCGAAGTCGGGTCCGCTGCTGGAGGCGGCGGCGGAGGCCGGGGTGGGGCTCGACGTCCGGGCCCTGGACGTGACCGACCCGGCCTCGGTCGAGGCCTGCTTCGCCGGCGTGGAGAGTCTGGACGCGCTGGTCAACAACGCCGGCGCGGGCCACGTGGGCACCCTGGAGCAGGAGGGCGTCGAGGACGTGCGCGCCGTCATGGAGGTCAACTTCTTCGGCGTGCTGCACGTCACGAAGGCCGCCCTGCCGCTGCTGCGCGCGAGCAGGGGCCGGATGCTGACCGTGACCAGCGTCGGCGGGGTCGTCGGCCAGCCCTTCAACGAGGCGTACTGCGCCGCCAAGTTCGCGGTCGAGGGCTTCATGGAGTCCCTCGCGCCGGTCGCGGCCACGGCGGGCGTGACCGTCGGCGTGGTCGAGCCGGGCGCGGTGGCCAGCGAGTTCGTCAGCAACGTGGGCCTCGGCGCCGACGCGGTGGAGCAGGCCGGGCCGTACGCGCCGGCCCTGGCCGCCTACCTGGAGCGCACCCGCGGCGCCTTCGCCGGCGCCCAGACGTCGCAGGAGGTGGGGGCGCAGATCGTCGGGCTGCTCGGCGCCGAGCGACCCGCCTTCCGCACCCTCACCTCCGACGTCGCACGCGCCTTCGCCGGGACGAAGCTCAAGGACCTCGACGGCTCGGCCGTGCAGACGATGACCAACGCGTGGGTCGGCGCACGCTAGTCCGGGGAGCCGGCGGCTCAGTGCATCGCGGGCGCGCCCTCGGTCGCGTTCTCGCCCTTCTTGGTGAGTAGCGCGATCAGCGCGCCGCCGATGGCGACGAAACTCGCGACCAGGAACGACGCCGTCATGCCGCTGATGAACGTCGAGTGGACGACGTCGGTGATGGCGGCCGCGGTCTGCGCCGGGGTGCCCGCCGCGACCGGGGCGACGCCGACGGTCCGGGACAGGCCGAACAGCGCGCCCGCGGCGAGGAGCATGCCGACGACCATCGGCAGGCACGGCCCGAACCTGGTGATCGCGAATCCGGACAGCGGCGATCCGACGATCAGCATGCCGGTCATCGGCAGCAGCCTGACACCGGTGTCGACGGCGTCGAGGCCGTGCACGTTCTCCATGTAGAAGGTCATGAAGAACACCGCGCCGAACATGGCGAACATCAGCGTCAGGACGAGGGCCCCGAGCGCGAGGGCGTCGACCCGGAGAAGGACCTGCGCCCGCACCTCGCCGCGACGGTCCATCTGGCCCTGGTCGGCACCTCGGTCAGGCGGGCGCCGGCCGTGGCGGGCGCCGGAATCGACGACATCCTGGTCGAATACGATGCCGCGCTGTCAGGGCTCGACTCCGCGCTGTCCGGGCGCTGGAGGACATGGCGACAGTCACCCCTGGTGGCCGCGTCCAAGGGTAGAGTTACCACACCCGATGACGCGTTCGGTGGTGGGTGAAGGGAGAACGGCGCGGTGAGCCAGGGCCCGGGTGCGGAGGTGCGCATGCCGCTGGCGGCGCTCGGACCGGTACAGCACGCCCTGATGACGGTGCACACGGCCGTCGGACTACAGGCGACGTTGCAGGCCATCGCGGTGGGCGTGACCACCTCGACCCCGTACCAGGAGATCGCCGTCACGGTCGCCAAGGAGCCGTACGCCGCCGAGCTGCACACGATCGCCGTGGTCAGCTCCCCGGAGGGCCAGGCCGCGCTGCTCGGCACGACGTGCCCGCGCACCGCGCTGGAGCAGCACCTGACCACCGGCGAATCCTGGGGCGCGCTGAAGTTCCGGGCCAACGAGCCGCGAACCGAGGGCGTCACCACTTACTCGCCCGACTACGAGCCGGTCGACGCGCCGGACGCCTGGCTCCCGGAGTACGAGCTGAACGCCCCGCTCTACGCGCCGGACGGCGAACTGGTCGGCATGATGTCGATGGACCAGCCGCGCGGCGGCCGGGTCCCGGCGCCGTGGGTCAACGAGATCCTCGAGGTCTTCGCCGAACAGGCCGCGCTCGCCATCCTCAACGCCCGGCGGCACGAGCAGGCGTTGCGGGACATGGCGACGCTGGAGCGCGAGAAGGCCGAGCTGCACGCCGCGTTCACCGAGCAGTGCGAGCGCGAGACGAGTCTGCACACGCAGACGCGCCGTGATCCGTTGACCGGCCTGGCGAATCGCGTGCGGCTGCAGGAGCGGCTCGAGGAGCTGCTGGTCGCGCAGGTGCCGCTCGCGGTCGTGTTCTGCGATCTGGACCACTTCAAGGAGGTCAACGACACCCACGGCCACGCCGTCGGCGACGAGGTGCTGCGCGTGACGGCCCGTCGGATGGCCGGGAACCTGGCGGACCTGGCGTGCGTGGCCCGAATCGGCGGCGACGAGTTCGTCGTCGTGGCGGCCGGAGTCACCGAGCCCGACGCCGCGAAACTCCTGCAGCGCATCGACGAGGCCTTCGCCTCGGAGCCGGTCGATGCCTTCGGCCTGCGCCTCGAGGTCTCGTCCTCGCTGGGCCTGGTCTGCGAACCCGCCCGCCCGCGCGACGCGCTACGTCCCCCGGCCGACCGCGTCGAGGAGCTGCTCGACCGCGCCGACCGGGAGATGTACGCCCACAAGCGCTCCCGCGCGGGCGTGGACCACCTGCTGACCCTCGCCGAGTGAGGGTCAGCCCAGCGTCGTGGTGTCGATCACGAAGCGGTAGCGCACGTCGGAGGCCATGACCCGCTCGTACGCCTCGTTGATCCGCTCGGCCGGGATGACCTCGATCTCGGCGCCGATCCCGTGCTCGGCGCAGAAGTCGAGCATCTCCTGCGTCTCCGGCAGCCCGCCGATCATCGAACCCGCGAACGAGCGCCGGGACGGGATCAGCGAGAAGGCGTTGACGGCCAGCGACTCCGGCGGGGCGCCGACGTTGACCAGGGTGCCGTCCACGTCGAGCAGGCCGAGGTAGGCGTCGAGGTCCAGCTTCGCGCTGACCGTGTTGACGATCAGGTCGAAGGAGCCCCGCAGCTGCTCGAAGGTCTCCGGGTCGCCGGTCGCGTAGTAGTGGTCGGCCCCGAGGCGCAGGCCGTCCTCCTTCTTCTTCAGGCTCTGCGACAGGACCGTCACCTCGGCGCCGAGCGCGTGGGCGAGCTTGACGCCCATGTGCCCGAGGCCGCCGAGGCCGACGACGGCGACGCGCTTGCCCGGTCCGGCGCCCCAGTGCCTGAGCGGCGAGTAGAGCGTGATCCCGGCGCACAGCAGCGGGGCCGCGGCGTCGAGCTCGATCCCGTCCGGGATGCGCAGCACGAAGTCCTCGGTGACGACGACCTGCTCGGAGTACCCGCCCTGGGTGATCGTGCCGTCGCGGTCGACGGCGCCGTAGGTCCCGACGAAGCCGGAGCAGTACTGCTCGAGGCCGGCCTTGCAGTGGGCGCACTCGCGGCAGGAGTTCACCATGCAGCCGACGCCGACCCGGTCGCCGACGGCGTGCCGGGTGACGGCCTCGCCGACCGCGCTGACGATTCCGGCGATCTCGTGGCCCGGAGCCAGCGGGAAGCCGGTCTCGCCCCATTCGCCGCGGACGGTGTGGATGTCGGAATGGCAGATGCCGCAGTATTTGATGTCGATCCGGACGTCGTGCGGCCCCAGCTCGCGGCGCTCGATGGTGACGGGCTCGAGGGGTCCGGTCGCCGAGGTCGCGGCGTACGCGTTGACGGTAGGCATGCTGCTCCTAGGCAGTGGGCTTGGCTTTTCCGCCTCCCATTCTCCCAGTGGCCCGGTGGCGCGACCCGCGGCGAGGCAGGTAAAGCCAGTACCCCTCTGGCCGGGAATGTTCCGACGTACCGTGGAGGGCATGGACGCGCGCACCGAATTCCACGACTTCCTCACCTCCCGCCGCTCCCGGCTGCGCCCCGAGCAGGCCGGGCTGCCGCTGTACGGCGGGAACCGCCGGGTGCCGGGGCTGCGCCGCGAGGAGGTCGCGCTGCTCGCGGGCATGTCAGTGGACTACTACGTGCGGCTGGAGCGGGGCAACGCGAAGGGCGTCTCCGACAGCGTCCTGGAGGCGCTCGCCCGGGCGCTGCAGCTCGACGAGGCGGAGCGCTCGCATCTGTTCGACCTCGCGAACGCGGTCAACGCGGGCTCCGCGGCCCAGGCCCGCGCGGCCTCCCGCGGGCGCGGCTCGCGCGGCGCGGCCCGGCCGCGGGTGCGCCCGAGCGTGCAGCGGATCCTCGACTCGATGACGACCGTCCCGGCCTACGCCCGCAACCGGCGCCTGGACGTGCTCGGCCACAACCGGCTCGGCCGCGCGCTGCTGTCCCCGGTCTTCGAGGGCCAGGGCCGGCCGCCGAACCTCGCCAGGTTCCTGTTCCTGGACCCCGCGGCCACCGAGTACTACCGCGACTGGAGCGGCGTGGCCAACGACGTCGTGGCGGTGCTGCGCAGTGAGGCGGGCGTCGACCCGCACGACAGGCTCCTGCAGGATCTGGTCGGCGAACTCTCCACCCGCAGCGAGGTCTTCCGCACCCGCTGGGCTACGCACAACGTGCGCTTCCATCGCACCGGCGCCAAGAACTTCCACCACCCCGCCGTCGGCGACCTCGATCTCGTCTACGACGCCATGGAGCTGCCCGCCGACCCCGGCCTGACCCTCGTCGCCTACAGCGCCGAACCGGGCAGCGCCTCGCAGGACGGCCTCGACCTGCTCGCCAGCTGGGCCGCCACCCTCGCCCTGGAGGCCGGCGCCGCCGATCACCCGGACCGGGCCCCGACCCGGCCGGGGTTCTGAAGGTCGAACTCGTGCATTGCCTCAGTTTTTTCAGCCCACGAGCCCGCCCGGCCCCAGCTTTTCCGTGCGGAACAGCTTTTCCCGACAAACCCGGAGACCCCGGCGTAGGGCGCCGCTAGATCTCCGAATACCCTTCCCGACCTGCGGTCAGAGCCCTTAGATCACAGTTCAGACACGATTTATGGCTACACCGCTGTCGGCAAGGTCACGACAGTGCACGGGGGCCGCAAGGGTCTTATTCTGCCCCCTTCGACGGCGTCCGGAGAAGTTGATCAATGGGCTCGTTCACCCGCACGGTCGAATGTGCACATGCCGTTACACGAACAGGCTAAAGGCGTTGCGCGCTGGTAAGGCGCCAGTCCTCGCGGGGTGTAATGTGACCAGCAACTGCCGTGAAGATCAACGACTCATTCAATGATCTTCTTGACGCGATGCGGGTTGTCACCCGACGTCAACAGCCGGCTATTCACGAGAGGAGCAGGACCATCATGGACACCACCGCTGAGAAGTCCGCCATGACTTCCCCCCTGACCGATGTTCGCCAGGCCCCGCTCAGCCTGCTGTCGGCTCCGAAGATCCTGGACCGGGTCCGCCAGGGGGACTCCGCCAAGCCCGCCGTCGCGGCCTTCAACGCCTCGCTCTAGAGAACGACGCATACCTCGCGGATCTGACAAACGCGACGTCTTCGCTTTGTTGTCGGGAAACACATCAGATCGGCGCGCGACGCTCTAGGATTGCCGCAATACCGGCAACTTCAGCGGCACCGCTGAGGTTGCCGGACTGCACTCCTTCGAGGGTTGGGTTCCGTGACCGCGCGCTTCGCCCCGTTCCGGCAGTTCGTTCTGAAGGTCCACTCACGCTGCGACCTCGCCTGCGACCACTGCTACATGTACGAAGCCGTAGATCAAGGCTGGCGCGCGCAGCCGATGGTGATGAGCGTCGAGACGGCCGCGGCGGTGGGCCGCCGGATCGCCGAGCACGCCGAGGAGTACCGACTCGATCTGGTTCGCGTGATCATGCACGGGGGCGAGCCGCTGCTGGCGGGGGCGGGCCGGCTCAGGGAGATCATCGAGGCGGTGCGCGGGCCGCTGTCGGCCCTGCCGAGACCGCCGCGCCTCGACCTTCGGATCCACACCAACGGCGTGCGGCTCGACGAGGAATTCTGCGATCTGTTCGCGGAATACAGTGTCAAAGTCGGAGTATCGCTGGATGGTGATACGGCCGCGAATGACCGGCATCGGCGCTATGCCAACGGTAAATCGAGCCACGCGCAGGTGCTCGCCGCCCTCGCGCTGCTGCGCACTCCGCGGTATAAGCACCTCTACGCCGGAATCCTGTGCACGATCGATATCGCCAATGATCCGGTCGCGGTCTATCGCGCCATGGAGGCCGAGAAGCCGCCGCGGATCGATCTGCTGCTCCCCCACGCGACCTGGGACAGCCCGCCTCCCAGGCCGGACGCGATCGCCCGCCCCTCGACGGCCTTCGATCCCGCGTACGCCGCGTGGCTGATGGAGATCTACCGCGTCTGGACCGCCGCGGGGCGCCCCTTCGGCATCCGGCTGTTCGACTCGGTCCGCTCCACGCTGCTCGGCGGCCCGCCGCTGACCGAGGCACTCGGCGTGACGCCCAGCGATCTGCTGGTCATCGAGACCGACGGCCAGATCGAACAGGCCGATTCGCTCAAGGTCGCCTTCGACGGCGCCGTGGACACCGGGTTGCGCGTCCAGGACCATCCGCTGAGCATGGCGGCCGCGAACATGCAGATCATCGCGCGGCAGAGCGGACCCGAGGGCCTCTCGGAGCAGTGCAGGGCGTGCCCGGTCCTGGCCAGCTGCGGCGGAGGCCTGTTCGCGCACCGCTATCACAGTAAGAACTCCGACCCCGCCGATCCGGCCGCCGCCTTCAGGAATCCCACGGTGTACTGCGCGGACCTGCTCGCGCTCATCCAGTCGATCCAGAGAACAGAGAACGCCGCGATGCCCTCGTCGGAGAACATCACCGTCAGCACCGAGCATTTCGATCAGCTGGCGGCGGGCTTCGGGGGCGCGGCCGCGATCGAGGAACTGGCCGCGGCCCAGGCGAGCGTCAACCGCGCGCTGCTGGCCGCGGGCGGCCAGGCCCTGGCGCATCAGACCACGGAGGCCGCGGCCGCGTGGGAATACCTGCAGGTTCTCGACTCGGAGCACCCGGCCGCCGTCGCCGAGGCGATCGCGCATCCCTTCTTCCGCGCCTGGGCCTTCACGGCGATCGACGATCCGGTGGCCACCCATCCGGCCACGCTCATCGGCTACGTGCTGGCCGCGGCCTCGATCGCCGGGCTCCCCGCCGAGCTTCCCGTGCCGCTGGGCACCGAGGCCGTGTACCTACCGGGGATCGCGCGGATCGCGGCCCGCGAGGGCAAGGTCTCCGTCGGCGCGGGCGGCAAGCCCGCGAACACGCTGGAGAAGTCCCGCTACCTCGGCGGCGGCGAGGACGGCCCCCGGGTGCTGCTGGAAGACCTCGACGACCAGCGCGACGCGTTCCAACTGCCCGCCGCTCCCCGGCTCTCGGCGGAGGAGCTCGCGCAGTGGGAATCCGCGTACAGCAACGCCTGGCGCCTCATTCAGAAGCACTGTCCCGAGTACGCGCCGGGCCTCACCGCGGGCTTGAAGGTGATCATGCCTCTGGTGCAGTCGCCGGACGGCCACGCCGCGAGCGGCACGGCGCGAGCGGCCTTCGGCGCTCTCGGCCTGGCGCTGCCGCCGGAGCCCGATCACCTGGCATTGCTGCTGATCCACGAATTCCAGCACGTGAAGCTGGGCGCGGTGCTCGACCTCTTCGACCTCTACGACGAGGCCGACACCCGTCTCTACTACGCCCCTTGGCGCGAAGACCCGCGGCCGCTCGAAGGGCTGCTGCAGGGGGTCTACGCGCACGTGGCCGTCGTCGACTTCTGGCGACGCGCGTCGGAGCGCGGCCAGGCCGGGGCGGCCGTCCATTTCGCCCGCTGGCGCGACCAGACCTGGGAGGCGCTCGGCGCGTTGGAGGAGTCCGGCTCGATGACCGAGCTCGGGGCGAGGCTGGTGGCGGGCCTGCGGGGGACGCTGGCCCCGTGGCTGGAGATCGCGGTCGGCACGCAGGCGCGGACCGAGGCCGTGCGCAAGAGCTACGAGCACCGCTCGGCCTATGAATCAGCCACGGCGGCCGACTGATGGAGGGCGAATCCCCCGCGAAGCAGTACTCTGCCAAGGTGGCCGCCACGCCGTTGGATCGCGGCCGGCTCCGGCGGGAGCTGGCCCGGCTCGGGCTGCGCCGCGGCATGACCGTGCTGGTGCACTGCTCGATGCGCAACGTCGGCTGGGTGGAGGGCGGCGCCGAGACGCTGCGCGACGCGCTGCTCGACGTCATCGGCGAGCGGCGCGGCACGCTGGTCGTTCCCGCGCAGACGGCCGCGAACTCCGAGAGTTCCCCGGAGTACCGCGCGGCCGTCGCCGGCCTCGACGCGGCCCGGCTCGCGGCGCACCGCGCGGCGATCAGGGGTTTCGACCCGGTCACGTCGCCGTCCGAGGGGATGGGTGCGCTGGCCGAATCGGTCCGCGTCCACCCGCGGGCGCACCGCAGCCCGCATCCGATCGCGTCGTTCGCCGCCGTGGGCGAGTACGCCGCGGACGTGTGCGCCGAGCATCCGCCGGAGTGCCTGCTCGGCCCGCAGTCGCCGCTGGCCCTGCTCGCGCGACTCGATGCCAGGGTTCTGCTTCTCGGGGTGGGTTTCGACAAGTGCACGGCCTTCCACCTCGGCGAGGCGCGGGCATTGCCGGTGTGGCGCTCCTACCGCTGCAAGATCGGCGATGCGTGGGTGGATTTCAAAGGCCTCGCGTACCAGGACTCAGATTTCGCCGAACTCGGCGCCCGCTTCGAACACGCGCACTCCTCGGACGTGCTTCGGAGTACGGTCGGATCCGCCACCGCACGGCTGTTCCCGCTGGCCCTGGCCGCGGACTTCGCCGCGAAGGACCTGCCCGAGTTGCGATTCGCACGCTGATTCGCTCCGCTCGCGCGCTGCCATGCGCCCCCTGTTTCGGACTCCTCTCCCGTCCTATAGTGGAAGGACTGTCTTGAACGGGATCTTGGGCACGGTGGCACCGAGAGGATGATCCATGGGGCCGAACCCTCCGGAATCGGCGCCGTCGTCACCGGCGGAGATCGACGCCTTCGGGCCGGCTTTCTTCCTCAGCTATTCCCGGGTGACCCCGCTGCGCGGGGACCGCTCCGACCCGGACTACTGGGTCAAGCGCTTCTTCCACCAGCTGGCCGCGGAGATCCGTTCGCTGGACGGGAACCTGCGGCACGGCTTCATCGCCGACCACGTCCCGCCGGGTTCGAGCCCGGAGACGCTGACCGCTCGGAATCTCGCCAGTGCTCGAATATTCGTTCCGCTGTACGGGGACGACTACTTCGACGACGAGCAGTGCGGCCGGGAATGGACCGTGTTCGATCAGAGACGGCAGTTGCGCCGCGCCCGGACCGGGGACGACGGCGAGTCCGTCGTGCCGGTGCTCTGGACCAGGCCCGGGCGGGAGGACTGGCCCGAGGTCGCGCACCGCGCGCGGCCGAATCCCCTGCTGTCCAACGATCTCTACCTCAGGCTCGGCCTCTTCGAGCTGATCCGCCTGCACGAACGCGCCTACCTCGAAGTGGTGCGCCTGCTCGCGAAGGAGATCGTGCGGCGCGCGCACACCGAGGCGCCGCCGGTGGCCGCCGAGGACGCGCTCTCCTGGGCCACGCCCGCCTTCCCCGCGCCGGGTCGATCGACCCGGCAGCTCTATATAACGGTCGTGGCCGGCGTGCGCCGTTCGATGCCGACGGAGCGCAATCCCGAGTACTACGGCGACCGGCCCGAGGAATGGCGTCCGTACCATCCCGAGTCGGTGGAGCCGATCGCGATGCGGGCCGCGCGCATCGCCCGCGCCCTCGGCTACCAGCCTGAGATCAGAGTCCTGACTGCGACGTCGCCGGAGGTCAAGCCCGAGGTCCGGATGAACAGCCAGCTGCGTCCCGAGTCGAACTTCCTGCAGCCCTCGGCCGCGAGCATCCTGCTCGCCGATCCCTGGCTGTTCCGGGGGTTCCGGGAGCGCCGCAACCTCGAGACGGTCGACCTCCGGAAGAAGGAGTGGGTCCGGCTGATGGTCCCGTGGTCCGCCAGCGACCACGAGACGCGCGAGCAGCGCACCAGCCTGGAAGCCCATGTGCACAACGCCGTCCCCTGGATGATGCAGGGCTGGCGACGCACCTGCCAGCAGCACCTGCTCGACCTCTCCACCCCGGAGCAGTTCGACGAGGCGCTGCCCGCGGTGATCGACCGGGCCCGCAACCACTACCTCAACAACAGCAGGCCGCTGCGCGATTCGACGATCGGCGGCTATTCGGGACGGCCTCGGCTCGCCCCACCGCCCGAGGACGAGCCGCCGCACCGCGGGCCGGGGTGATCGAGGCCCATGCTCACGACGCGGACGGGACGTACCGACGACAACGAGGGACAGGGATGATGAGCGCAGAACGGCCAGGGCAGGTCGTCACGTTCTATTCGTACAAGGGCGGCACCGGGCGCACCATGGCGATGGCGAACCTGGCCTGGATCCTGGCGGCGAACGGCAAGCGCGTGCTGATCGTCGACTGGGACCTGGAATCGCCGGGGCTGCACCGCTATTTCGCGCCCTCGCTACTGGACCCGCAGGCGCTGGCCGCGACCCCGGGTGTGGTCAACATGGTCCGCGAGTTCGAGGACCTGGCCGCCGAGACTCCGGACGAGGACCGCTCCCCGGAGTGGTACCGGAACCTGGCCAGGGTCAGCGACTTCGCCATCGCGATCCGCCGGGACTTCCCGAACGGGGGCGGGCTGCACTACATGTCCTCGGGGCTGCAGAACCGCAGCTACTCGAGCACCGTGGCGACGCTGGACTGGGAACGGTTCTACGAGCGGCTCGGCGGCGGCGAGCTGTTCAACGCCTTCCGCGAGGACATGAAGGCGAACTACGACTACGCGTTCATCGACAGCCGCACCGGGCTGAGCGACGTCGCCGACATCTGCACACTGCACCTGCCGGACGTCGTCGTGGACTGCTTCACCCTGAACAACCAGGGCCTCGAGGGCGCCCTGATGGTGGCGAACGCGGTCTCCAAGTTCAACAGCCACCCGATCCGGCTGCTGGCCGTGCCGATGCGCGTCGACGAGGCGGAGAAGAACAAGGCCGACGCGGGCCGCGCCGCGGCCCGCGCCCGCTTCGGCGACCTGAAGCTGGACGAGCTGTCCACCTCGCGTTACTGGGGCCGGGTCGAGATCCCCTACGTGCCCTTCTACAACTACGAGGAGACCCTCGCCACCTTCGCGGACGACCCGGACAACGAGAAGTCGCTGCTGCGCGCATACATCCGGCTCGCCGAGGTGCTCACCGAGGGCGAGATCACCGACCTGCCGGAGATGGACGAGGCCGAGCGCAAGGCGATCCTGGCCGAGGTCTCCCGGCTGCAGCCGACCCGGCAGCAGCAACTGGTCATCGCGTACGCCGCGGAGGACCGGCTGTGGGCCGAGTGGCTGGAGGCGCTGTACACGCAGGCGAACTTCGACGCGCGGATCTATCCGCTGTTCGGCGATCCGTCGGCGCGTCCGCAGATCGAGTCCACCACGAAGATCATCGCCCTGATGTCCGCGGAGACCACGCGCGACGCCGAGGCGATGACCCAGCTGCGCGCCTGGTCGTCGACCGGGCAACTGGCCGTCGCCTCGCTCACCGAACTGCGCTCCGACTCCCGGCTGGCCGCGCCGACCGCGGAACTCCAGGGCGTGACCGACCCGATCACGGCCACCGGACTGCTGCTGCGCCTCGCGGACCTGCCGGACGCCGAGATCGCCACCTCCCGCCCGCCGGACGGCCAGCGCTTCCCGACCGGCCAGCCCCAGGTCTGGAACGTGAGCGCCAGGAACGCGGTGTTCACCGGTCGTGACGAGGCGATGGAGAAGCTGCGCCGCCAGGTCACCGGCGGTTCGGCCACGGTGATCCTGCCGGTCGCGCTGCACGGCCTCGGCGGTGTCGGCAAGACCCAGCTGGCCAGGGAGTACGCGCACCGCTTCAGCGCGGACTACGACCTGGTGTGGTGGATCAACGCCGAGTCGACCGAGTTCATCGACGGCGCGCTGGCGGAGCTCGCCCGCGCGCTGCGCCTGCCGGGAACAGGCGAGTCCAGCACCGAGGACTCGGCGGCCGTGCGCGAGGCGCTGCGCCGCGGCCAGGCCGGGCACTGGCTGCTGATCTACGACAACGCGACCGACCCGAGCGCGCTGCGCCCCTTCCTGCCGAGCGGCAGTTCCGGCCACGTGCTGATCACCTCGCGCAACCAGGCGTGGGCCCAGCAGGCCGTGCCCCTGGAAGTCGACGTGTTCACCCGGCAGGAGTCCGTCGAGCACCTGACCAGGACCGTGCCCGGCCTGCAGGAACCCGAGGCCGAGCAGATCGCCGACCTGGTGGGCGACCTGCCGCTGGCGGTCGAGAGCGCGGGCGCGTGGCTGGCGTCGACCGGGCACCCGGTATCGCAGTACATAGACAGGCTGCGCGACCAGATCACCGAGGTCCTCGCCACCCCGCCGAGCGACTACCCGGTCTCGGTCGCCGCGACCTGGAACATCGCGATGGAGGAACTGGAGCGCCGTCGTCCGGCGGCCGCCTGGCTGCTCGAACTGTGCGCGTTCATGAACCCCGACGGCATCTCGACCACGCGCCTGATCTACTCGAACGCGATGCTCGAGACCCTGCGCGAGTACGACCCGTCTCTGGTGGACATCGGCATGATCGGAACGATCGTCGCCGAGCCGGTGCGGCTCTCGCTGCTACAGCTCGACCAGGTGGCGCGCGAACTTCGCATCCACCGACTCGTGCAGTCCGTCATCAAGGCTCGAATGAGCGCGGAACGCCACGAGGACGCCATCCACGCCGTGCACCGCGTGCTGGCGGCGGCCCGGCCGCAGTCCGGCGACACCGACGACCCGGAGAACTGGCCGCTGTACGCGCTGCTCTGGCCGCACATGACGCCGTCCAACGCGATCGACTGCGACGAGAGCCCGGTGCGCCAGCTCCTGATCGACCGAGTGCGTTACCAGTGGAAGCGCGGCGAGTACCGCAACGGAGTGGAGAACGCCCGCAGGCTCGAGGAGCGCTGGGAGGAGCGCATCGACGCGCTCGGCGGCCGGCAGACTCCGGCGGGCGCGGCGCTCTACCAGCAGCAGTTGGTGCTGCGCGCGCTGCTCGCCAGCGTCCTGCGCTCACAGGGTGCTTATAACGAGGCGTACGACCTCGACGTCGAGGTCATCGCCGAACAGGACAGCCGGTTCGGCAAGGCCCACCCGCACACGCTGACCACCTTCCTGGGTATCGGCGGCGACCTGCGCGGCCTCGGCCGGTTCAAGGAGGCGCTGACCAACGACCTCGAGAGCTACACGCTGCACCGCCAGGCTTATACCGAGGGTGATCCGAAGCTGCTGAGCGCCGCGAACAACCTCGCGGTGAGCTACCGGCTGCTCGGCGACTGCTACAAGGCCGCGGAACTCGACCAGAACACCTACGTGCAGCGGCGCTCGGTGCTCGGCCCCAACCACCCGTACACCCTGTACTCGAGCCAGAACCTCGCCCGAGACCTCCGTGACGCGGGACAGTACAAGCAGTCCACCGACCTGCTCCGCGGAGCGCTCGCCAACTACCGCGACGCGGTCGGCGAGAACAATCCGGAGACGCTGCGCGCGGCCAAGAGCCTCGCGGTCTCGCTGCGCAAGGGCGGAGAGCTCAACGAATCCCTCGCCCTGGCCAGGGACACCTTCGAGCGCTACCGCGCCGAGTTCGCGGCGACCAACCCCGACCGGCAGTCCTGCGCACTGGTCTACGCCGCGGCCCTGTCCGCACTCAACGACCACGACCAGGCGCTGCAGCTGGGCAGCGAAGTCCTCACCGCCTACGAGCAGCAGCTCGGTCCGCAGCACCCTTTCACCCTGTGCTGCGTGAACAACCTGTCGACCTACCTCCGCAAGATCGCCCGACGCGACGAGGCGTTGCGCACCGCGCAGCGCGCGCACTCGGGTTTCGTGACGCTGCTCGGCGACGATCACCCGTACACGCTCACGGCCGCGGGGAACGTCGCCAACAGCCTTGCCGACGAAGGCGAATACGACCAGGCGCAGGGCATGGAACTCAACGCGGCGCGCAAGCTGTCCGAGGTGCTGCGCCCCAACCACCCGGACGTGCTCGCGATCGAGTCGAACCGGTCGATCAGCTTGAACTCGCTCGGCGCCACGGCCGACGCGCGGCAGCTGCGCAGCCGCGTGATCGCGGAGATGGAGGTAGCCCTCGGGCCCATGCACCACAACACGAAGTCCGCGCGGGAAGCCGACCGGCTGGACTGGGACCTGGAGCCCCAGCCCATCTGACGGACCTCGTGCCCGGCGGACGCGGAGATCGGGTCAGGCCGCGTCCGCGATGGGGTGCCGCCTGCCGAAGGCGAGCCAGGGCAGCAGCCGCGGCAGGTGCTCGATCGCGCTGAAGTGCGCCGCGTCCTGCACGATCATCTCGATCGATCCCGGAATCGTGCGGGCCAGCCAGCGCGTGTGCGCGACCGGCGAGAAGACGTCCTGCGCGCCGTGCCACAGCAGCGTCGGCACCAGGATGTTCGCGGGATCGAAGCCCCACTCCTGGGTGAACGAGCGCGCGTCGTCGACCCAGCCGGCTCCCGTCCGGCTGACCGCCTCGGCGAAGTTGCGGCGCAGTCCGGTCCGGATCCCGTTGTCCGCCACGGCGAGCCAGTCCTGCATCGGGAGCTCCGGCCCGAGGTTGCGCAGCAGCAGCTTCGGATCGTCCCTGATCTTCTCCGCCAGGCTCTCGATCACCTGTGCCAGCGCGCGCACATCGGATTCCGCGATGCTGTACTCCCGCCGGTTCGACGCGGTCATCCCGGCGTACCAGTCGAGGCCGTCGGCATCCCGCGGAGCGAGTCCGACGAGCACCGCCGCCCGGGCGACCCGGTCCGGCATCATCGCGGCGCACGCGAGCGCGTGCGGTCCCCCTCCGGAGCGTCCGACGATCGCGAACTGCTCGATCTCGAGCGCGTCGGCGATCGCCTTCACATCCGCGGCCGCGTGCACCACGCTGCGCAGCGGCAGCCGGTCGGAACCGGCGTAGCCGGGCCGGTCGTAGGAGATGATGCGCACTCCGCTCTGGTACAGCAGCGCGCTGCGCGGGAACGGGCCGAGTCTGCTGCCCGGAGTCCCGTGCATGAAGAAGACCGGCGCTCCGGCCCGGTCACCGAGATCCCGAACCGTCAACCTGCGTCCGTCCGGCGCCCAAACGGTGCAATCCGGACTCTCCAGTTGGTTCATGCTTGACGGCCTTTCCATCGTGGACTGTCCACCCCCACCGCCCTGCGGGTTCTTAAGTACTAATGCGTACCCTGAGGTAACTTGATCACTCCTGCACATGCACGGAGCCCGGATGCGGCCGTGCGGGACGGCGGCACCCGGGCTCCGGGATCTCAGTACTCAGAACTCAGCACTCAGAACCTCAGTACTGACCCAGCCCCCGCCCGAAGGCCCCCGCGGACTGGACGACCGAGGAGCAGGTCGCGGAGGCGTAGGTCTGGGCGCCGCCGGAGCATTCACCGTCGCGGGTGGCGGACCACATGGAGAGCCAGGCGAGGTTCTTGGACTTGGCCCAGGCGGCGAGGGTGCTCGCGTCGGCGACGGTGAAGGTCTCCGCGCTGTCGTCGTTGACGCCGATCATGGGGGTGACGGCGATCTTGGACAGGGCCTGGGCGCTGCTCAGGCTGGTCCAGACGGACTGCACCTGGGCCGCGGTCGAGGTGGCGGCGTTCTCGGCGAGGGTGGCCATGTCGCCGCTGAAGGAGCCGCCGTAGTCCATCGCCATGACGTTGACGGCGGCGATGTCGGCGCCGGCGGCCTTGGCGCTGCTGAGGACCGCCACGCCCTCGCTGGTCAGGCCGCTCGGGAGCACCGGCAGGGTGTACGAGACCTGCAGGCCCGAGTCCTCGCCCTCGAGGATGGCGATGGCCTGGTTGCGCCGGTTGATCGAGGCGGTGTCGGCGATCGCGGCGCCTTCGACGTCGAAGTCGATGTTCGTCAGCGAGTACTGCTTGATGACCGATTGGTACGCAGCGGCCAGCGAACCGGCGCTGGTGCAGCTCTGCGCGAGCTCGGTGCCCGCCTCTCCGCCGAAGGAGACGCGGACGTCGCCACCCGCGGAACGCAGGCTCTTGATGTCGCTGGTTATCGAGGCGTCGGTGATCGAGGTGACGCCGCCCCACTCCGGCGTGCAGGAGCCGCCGGCGGTGATGAAGGCGAGATTGAAGAACTTCGTGCCCTCGGTCGAGGCCTCGGAGCCGAGGTTGTACAGCGGGTAGAGCGACAGGTCGGCGTACGGCGCGAACCTGCCGAAGGTGCCCGAGCCCGAGCCGGAGCCGCCGGTGGAGGTGCCGGTGCTCGTCGCCGTGGCGGTGGCCGTCGCGGTGGGGCTGCCCGACGCGGTGGCTGTCTTCGACGGCGAGGCCGACACGGTGGCGCTCACGCTGGGCGAGGCCGACGCCGAGGTCGTGCTCGTTCCGCCGCAGGCGCTGCCGTTGATGGTGCAGTTCACCGGGTCGCCGCTGCCGTTCGCGGTGAAACCGAAGGTGGTGCTCGCCCCCGCGGCCAGCGCGCCGTTCCAGCTCTCGTTGGCCACGGTGTACGTCTGGCCGCTGGCGGTCTCGGTGCCGTTCCACAGCGAGGTGATCGTGGTGCCCGAGGGCAGCGAGAAGACCACCTTCCAGCTGCTGACGGCCGCGCCGGTGGTGTTGGTGATCGTGTACGTGCCGGTGTAGCCGCCGTCCCAGCCGTTGGCGGTGAAGGACGCGGCGGGCACGGCGGCCCCCGCGCCGCCCGCCAGGGCGATTCCGGCGCCCGCGACGGCGAGCGTCGCCCCGGTGCCGAGCGCGATCAGCTTGGCGCGGCGGGAGACGCGGCGCCTGCTGGCGGATGTGGGCGTGGCAGAGCTGTGAGAGCCCATGAAGGTCCTCCGGTCGGGGTTGCACGCGCGGCCAGACGGCCGAGGTCTTTGGTCCAGACCAGTGGGTGTGGCCTGGACTGGTGCACCACCGTACCCACCTGCGACGGCGATCACAGCCCTCTTTCATTAACCCCGCCCTAAGGGCTCCTGAGGCTCGCCGGCCGGGGTCCGCGGCGGGCCCCGGAAAGGCCCGCGGCGCGCGAAGATTAACCGCCGACGGCGTACGTGTTCACTTGAGGGGAGGTGCCGTTCCAGGTGGCGATGACTTCGTACACGGTGCCCGAGCCGGACGGGGAGAACTCGACTTCCAGCATGTCCGTATTGGTCCAGGAACGCGCGGAATATCCGCTGTTCGGGATGGCGGCGTCGAGGACGGCATGGTCGGAGTACAGGGTGAGCACCGCGGTGCCGCCCACGGTCGTGTACCGCTTCTCCGAGCCGGCGGAGGAGGCACCGCCGGACGGGCTCGCGCTCGCCGGGGCGCTCGAGGCCGCCGCGCTCGCGGAGGCCGGGGCGGAGGCGGGAGCGGATGCCCTGTTCGCCGGATGGGTCGACCTCCCCGCGGACGGCGAGGCGGGCGGCGCGCTGCTCGCGGTGGTCGCCGCGCCCGAGCCGATCACGGTCGAGCCGGCGATCTGCACCGGCCACGCCGCGACGGTCGCCACGTGCGGCCCCTCGACGGTCCCGGGCAGCACGGAGTCGAGCCCGGCCCAGACCACGGCCATCGCCGTGGCCGTCGCCGCGCCCCAGGCCAGCACCGCGTATCCGGCGCGCTTCCTCGACACTGCCGACGCCCTCCTCCACGCTCCGGACCCGCCCGCGAGGGGCGAGGTGGTCCATTGGCTGCACCCGGTCGATCCGTTAGGTTGCCACACTATGACCCGCGTACTGCTCGTCGAAGACGATCCCGATATCCGCAGCACCGTGATACGGCAATTGTCCGAGTTCGGGCACAGCGTGCGCAGCGCCGGGACCGCTCTGGCCGCGCTGCGCGAGGCCACCCGGGATCCCGGCGACGTGATAGTGCTCGACCTCGGGCTGCCGGACCTCGACGGCTCCGAGGCGCTCAAGATGCTACGCGCCGTCACCCGCGTTCCTGTCATCATCGCCACCGCGCGCGACGACGAGGCCGAAATCATTCGCCTGCTGCACGCCGGGGCCGACGACTACCTGGTCAAGCCGTACTCCGCGGCGCACCTCGCGGCCCGGATCGCGGCCGTGCTGCGCCGTTCCGGCAGTGGCGCGCAGCCGCCCACGCTCAAGGTCGGCGGCCTGGAGATCGATCCGCGCCGCCGGCAGGCCCAGCTCGACGGGAAGCGGCTCGACCTCAGCCGCCGCGAGTTCGATCTGCTGGCCTACCTCGCCGCCCGCCCCGGAGAGGTCGTCACCCGCCGCGAGCTGCTCTCCGAGGTCTGGCAGCTGCCCTACGGCGACGACCAGACGATCGACGTGCACCTGTCGTGGCTGCGCCGCAAGCTCGGCGAGCGCGCCTCGCAGCCGCGCTACCTGTACACCGTGCGCGGAGTCGGGGTGCGATTGACGGATCCGACCGGGAACGAGCCCGCACCGTGAGCCGTGAGACCCGCACCCCGCTCGGCACCCGCACGAGCGGCATGCGTTGGGCGCTGGCCCGCGTAGCCTTCGCCGTGACCAGCATGATCGCACTCGCCTTCCTGGTCCCCCTCGGCGTCGCGATGGAGCACCTGGCCGCGCAGAACGCGCGCAACCAGGCCGAATCCAAGATCACCGCTCTCGAGCCGCTGCTCGCGGTGACCACGAACAAATCAGACCTCCGCGACGCGCTGGCCACGCTCAGCGGCGGCGAGGACGTCGGCATCCGTCTCCCGGACCAGACCCTGCTGGGCACGAACCACGCGAGCGTGGCGCAGCTGGGCCAGGTCGCGCAGGCCGGACGCGCGACGACGCTGGCCGTGCCCGGCGGCCAGGAGCTGGTCCAGCCCGAGCTGGTCGGCTCGGGCACCAGCCTGATCGAGGTCTACCTGCCCGATTCGGCGAGCACCCACGACCTGGCCGCCGCGTGGATCACGCTCAGCGGTGTGGCCATCGTGCTGGTGCTCGGCTCGACGCTGGTCGCCGACCGTCTGGCCACGCGCGTGGTCGGCTCGGCCAGGCATCTCGCCGAGGCCTCCCAGCAGCTCGGCGAGGGCGACACCTCGGTCCGGGTCGAGCCGCACGGGCCACGCGAGCTGGCCGAGGCCGGCGAGGCCTTCAACGCGATGGCGAACCGGGTCGAGCAGCTGATCACCGCGGAGCGCGAGATGGTCGCGGACCTCTCCCACCGACTGCGCACCCCGCTCACCGCGCTGCGGCTGAACGCGGCCGGACTCGGCGACGGCCAGGCCGCGCGGCAGACGCAGGAGTCGGTGATGCGCCTCGAGCTCGAGGTGGACAAGATCATCCGTACCGCGCGCGCCGGCACAGAGAGCCGGTCCGCCACGCCGCTGACCTCGGCGGTCTGCGAGGTCTCCGCGGTGGCCCGGGAGCGGATCGCCTTCTGGTCGGCCCTCGCCGAGGACCAGGAGCGGCCCTGGCGCTTCTTCGGACCCAACACCCCGGCGGCGGTGCCCGTCTCGGCCCAGGAGCTCGGCGCGGCGCTGGACACGCTGCTCGGCAACATCTTCCGGCACACGCCCGAGGGCACCGGCTTCCAGGTCACCGTGCACCACGGCGAGGGCGCGGTCGCGGTGCTCATCGACGACGCGGGGCCGGGCCTGAAGGAGCCGCAGAACGCGGTCAAGCGCGGCGCGGGCACCGGCGGCACCGGGTCCACCGGCCTCGGCCTGGACATCGTCCGCAAGCTGGCCGAGCGCGTCGGCGGCTCGCTGCACACCGACCGCTCGCCGCTCGGCGGCCTGCAGGTGCACGTGACGCTGCCGACGCTGGAGCCTAGGCCGGCGAACGGTCAGCAGAAGACGTCGTCGGCGTGGACATCTCGCGTGCCACGAGCGCGACGTGCCGACCGAGGTGCCGCGTCACGATGATCGTGGCCGCGTCGGTCTTCGGCCCGGAGGGTCGCAGTTGCTTGCGCAGCGCCGCCGGGTCGATGTCGGCGCCGCGCTTCTTGATGGCCAGCGTGCCGTAGCCGCGCTCGGCGACCAGCGCGCGCAGCTTCTTCACCGTGAACGGGAGCACGTCGGTGATCTCGTAAGCGGCGGCATACGGCGTCTGCGTGTACTGATCCGCCGTCAGGTACGCGATCGTCGGATCGAGTGTGCGCGCGCCGAGGGAGTTCGCGAGCTCGCCGATCAGCCGCGCGCGGATCACGGCGCCGTCCGGCTCGTAGAGATACCGTCCGACCTCGCCCGGCTCCGGGTCGGGTTCCCCCGCGGCGACCAGCGTGTCGCCGCCGGGAAGCAGCGTGGCCCGGCGCTCGGCCGTGCGCAGCGTGCCGAAGTAGATCCCGGCCTCCTTGACGTCGCCCGCGTCCGAGACCCACTCCGCCTCGGCCGCGGCCGGGATCTGCTCGTGCGGGATGCCCGGCGCGACCTTGAAGCCGGAGGCCGGGAAGCGGTCAGCGAGACCGACCGCGAAGGACCACGGCGGCGAATAGGCATCGGGATCAAAAACGCGGCCGCGCTCGCCGCGCCGTGCGGGGTCGAGGAAGACCGCGTCGCAGTCGTCGAGGCGAACGCGCGTCACGTCCGCGCACTCGATCCGGATCAGCTCGCCGAGCCCGAGCGCGGCGGCGTTCGCCCCCAGCACGGCGCAGGTGACCGGATCGCGGTCCACGGCCAGCACCCGGATGCCCGCGGCGGCGAAGGCGAGCGCGTCCCCGCCGATCCCGCAGCACAGGTCCGCGACGCTCCGCACGCCCGCCGCCGTGAAACGTTCAGCGCGCAGCCGGGCCACGGCGCTCCGGGTGGACTGCTCGTAGCCCGCCTCGGTGAAGTACATCGAGCGCGCCCGCTCGCCGAATTTGGCCACCGCGCGGCGCCGCAGCCGGTCCTGGGTCAGCGCCGTGACGACGAGGTCGGCCGGGAAGCGCGCCCGCAGCCTGGTCGCCGCGGTCAGCGGGTCGACCGGCTCCGGCAGGGCCCCGAGCTCCGCCAGTAACTCCTGGCCACGTTCGGTGAGCACGTGGTCGAATTCGGTGAGATGCACGGATCATATTCTTGCTCACAGATCCAGCCGGTACCCTGCACCCTGTGCGTTTACCACGGATGACCGCCCGGACGGATCGATCCGCCGCCGCGGTACGGGGACCCTGGCTGCTCGCCCTCGGGCTGTTCCTGGTCTACGGCACCGACTCGATCTCCCGGTACTACCGGGCCGCGCCGGGCTCCTACGACCTGGGCATCTTCACCGAGGTCGTCCGGGACTACGCGCACTTCCACGCGCCGATCGTGGACATCCTGGCCCCGGGCTACAACCTGCTCGGCGACCACTTCCACCCGATCCTGGCCGTGCTCGGGCCGCTCTTCCTGCTGGCCCCGAGCCCGGTGACGCTGCTGGTGGCGCAGGCCCTGCTGTTCGCGGTGGCCGCGGTGCCGATCGTCTGGCTGGGCCGGGACCGGATCGGGCCCGGCGGCGGGTACGCGGTCGGCGTCGCGTACGGGCTGTCCTTCGGCGTGGCGCAGGCGGTGGACTTCGACTTCCACGAGATCGCCTTCGCCGTGCCGCTGCTCGCCTTCGCGCTCTGGGCACTGTTCGAGGAGCGCACCCGCACGCTCGTGGTGTGCTGCTTCCTCCTGCTGCTGTGCAAGGAGGACCTCGGGCTGACCTTCGTGCTGCCGATCGGCATCGCGGTCATCCTGCGCGGCCGGATCAGGCTCGGCGGCGCGATCGCGGCGATGGGCGTGGCCGGGTCGCTGACCGCGATCTACTGGATCATCCCGCACTTCAACGCGCAGCACGTCTACCAGTACTGGAGCAAGAACAGCTGCGTCGGCACGACGGCCGGCGTCGCGCACGGCAACGCTGTCAGCTGCCTGTGGGACTCGGGGATGAACCAGGCCGGCTCGAAGATCGAACTGGTCTTCCTGCTGCTCGCGGTCACGGCGTTCACGGTGCTCCGCTCCCCTTACGTGCTGCTGGTCCTCGCCAACCTCGGCCTGCGCTTCATCTCGACGGACACCAGCTTCTGGGGCACGGCGTACCACTACAACGCGGTGCTCATGCCGGTGCTGGCCGTCGTGGCGATCGACGCGATCGAGCGGGCGCGGCACACCGCGGCGCCGGCCGACGCGGAGGAATCCGACGAGGAGCCCGCGGAGAACGAGGCCGTGGTCGCGCCAGCGGCGCCGTGGTGGCGCCGCTGGGGCCGGATCGCGAGCGACGCGATCGGCCGGCACGGCGCGGTGGCGATGCTGGCGGCGAGCGTGGCGATGGTCCCGCAGTTCGCCTTCAACCAGTTCTTCAGCCCGAGCACGTTCACCTTCGACGCGCGCACGGCCGAGCTGCGCCACGCCGTCTCGATCGTGCCGGAGAACGTGACCGTCGAGGCGACGATCAACGTCCTCGCGCCGCTCGCCGCGAAGGACGACGCGTTCTGGATCGGGAACACCGGCAACCCGGCCGTGCAGTACGTCGTGCTGGACACGGTCGTCTCCGGCTTCTCCGGGACGATCAGCGACCCGGTCGCCTTCGTCGAGCAGCGGCACCCCGGCGCGAAGTACTCGGTGATCTGGAGCGACACCTACGGGATCTACGTGCTGCGGCGGTCGTAGGATCGACCCTGACGGAGAATCACCATCTCGCATCAGGGAGTGGATCCTTATGGCCACCACCAGCAAGGCGTCGGCGCACTGGGAAGGCAGCCTGCTCGAGGGCAAGGGCGCGGTCTCGCTCGACTCCTCGCACACCGGCACCTTCGACGTCGACTGGAAGGCGCGTTCGGGCGACGAGCACCAGCTCACCTCGCCGGAGGAGCTGATCGCCGCCGCGCACAGCACCTGCTACTCGATGGCCCTCTCGCACGCGCTCGCGCAGAACGGCACCGCGCCGTCCACCGTGGACACCAAGGCGGAGGTGGACTTCCAGCCGGGCACCGGGATCACCGGGATCCGCCTGTCGGTCCGCGCCGCGGTGCCCGGGCTCACCGAGGAGGAGTTCGTCGACTTCGCGAACAAGGCCAAGGAGGGCTGCCCGGTCTCGCAGGCCCTCAAGTCGGTGCCGATCACTCTCGAGACCGAGTTCGTCGCCTGACGAGTTCGCCGCGAAAAGTCGTTACTGATGGGTAGTCAGCCGACGACGTAGTGTACTGCCGAGGCCGGTGTTTCACCGGTCTCGGCAAGGATTCGCCAAATTCGCACGTGTTTTTGGTTAAAAACTGACGATCATCGTGCCCTGCGAGGTTTACTGCGGGGATATGGACACCAGCTCGCAGCCGGTGGAGGCGGTGCAGGGGCCCAGCCCACAGGATCCCGAGACCACCGGACCGATATACCCGTTCGTGCGAACGTTCCCGAACCCGCACGCGAAGTCGCAGGAGCGCGAGGCCAACCGGCCCATGCTCTCCCGCCTGGCGCTCAGCACCGTGCTGATCCTGGTCGGGGTCGGCGGAGGCATGGAGATGCTGGCCCTGTGGTGGCTGCAGACCCCCTCCTCCCGTGTGCAGAACCTCTCCGAAGAGCTCATCATGGGCGCCCAGCTCACCGGGCTGCTCGGCGGCTACCTGCTGCTGATCGAGGTCGCGCTGATGGCGCGGCTGCCCTGGCTGGAGCGCCGGATCGGCTCCTGGCTCGCCTCCCTGCACCGCTATCTCGGCGGCTATCTGATGATGCTGCTCACCATGCACGTCGGCCTCGTGCTCGCCGGCTACTCCCTCAGCCTGCGCTCACCCGTCGGCACCGTGCTGATCGGCATCCTGAAGACCTATCCCGACGTGCTGATCGCCACGGTCGCCTACCTGCTGCTGCTCGGGCTCGGTGTGAGCTCGATCCGCAAGCTGCGGCGGCGGCTCGGCTATGAGCGCTGGCACGCGATCCACCTGTGCGCCTACCCCGCCGGGGTCCTGGCGTACGGACACGAGATCGCGATGGGCGCCCAGTTCACCCGGAACGAGATCGCCCGGGTGATCTGGACGGTGACCAGCCTCGTCATCGCCGGCCTGGTCCTCACGCACCGTTTCTACCTCCCTTTGAAGCGGCACCTGAGGCACCGGCTGCGCATCTCCCACATCGTGGCGGAGTCCCCGGACACGATCAGCATCTACATCACCGGCGTCGACATCGACCAGCTGAACGCGCAGGGCGGCCAGTACTTCCGCTGGCGCTTCCTGGCCCGCGGCGTCTGGTTCCAGACCCATCCGTTCTCGCTCTCCGCGCACCCGACGGAGAACACGCTGCGCCTCACGGTCAAGGGCGTCGGCGCGTACACGAGGCGGCTCAAGCGCCGGCTGCGCCCGGGACAGCGGGTGCTGGCGGACGGCCCCTACGGAGCGTTCACCGCCTACCTCAGGCGGCGAAGACGGGTCCTGCTCATCGGCGGCGGCGTCGGCGTGACCCCGCTGCGGGCGATCGCCGAGACCATGGGCGGCAATCCGCGCGACGTGATCTTCGCGCAGCGCGCCTCGAGCGAGAACGACCTGCTGATGGCCGACGAGCTGCGCCGCATGCAGCGGCAGGGCAAGCTCACCTTCCTCCCCATCCTCGGGCGGCGCGGCAAGACCGCGCGCGACGACCCGATGCACCCGAACCGGCTCCGGGCGGCGATCCCCGACCTGCGCGAGCGCGAGGTCTTCATCTGCGGCTCGCCCGGCATGGTGCACTCCACGATCAAGAACCTCAGGCGCGCGGGCGTGCGCAGGACGTACATCCACACCGAGCTCTTCGACTTCTGATCCACGTGGCCCACGTGGCGGACCCTTGAGTTGGGAGTTGCCTTGCGCACCTTCACCCTCTGCACCCTGGCCTCGGCCGCGGTCATCGCCTCCGCGATCGCCGCCAAGGCCCTCACCACCCCGGCGCAGCACGCGGCGCTGACCGGGGTCTCGCCGACCGCGGGCACGCGCACCGCGCTCGGCCCGGCGATCCCGCTCGCGCACGGCCTGGTGCAGGTGCAGGTCACCTGCGTCGGCACCCGGATCGTGAACGTCGTCGCGGTGCAGCTGCCGCACGACAACAACCACTCCTGGGACGACTCGATGCACGCCGCGGCCGTACTGCGCAGCGAGGTCCTCAGCAAGCAGCGCACGGATCTCGACGTGGTCAGCGGCGCGACGTACACCAGCAAGGGCTATCTGCAGTCGCTGAACGCGGCGCTGGAGGTGGCGGCGCCGACGCCGCCGAAGACGCACCCGACCTCGGGGTCTTGACGGAGCGGCGGGCCACACCGCCGAGTGGCCCGCCTCCGTCCGACTCTCCCGCTGCCCTGCTCCTCGGCCGTCCGGAACTCCGGATCTCCGGCTATCCGTTGCTGAGCCAGGTCACCGTGAACTTCCGGCCGCCCCCGGTCAGCGCGGAGACGCTGTCCTCCTGCACGCCCCGCATGTCGACCAGGTTCCCCGTCCACAGCTGGAAGCTGCGCAGCGGCTCGCCGTTCACGGTGATCCCGCCGAAGGTCACGCTGCCGAAGTCGGTCACGTTCCCCGAGGACCCGGCCGCGCCGGTATCCGAGTTCGCCTCGACGATGATGTTCGCCGAGATCGGCGTGCCGCCGGTGGCCACCTGCGTCTTGTTCTCCTTCAGCGTCCACCCGCGGGTGACGTTCATGAGAACCATCGTGAAGTTGTTATCGCCGTCGTAGACCACCGACGCGTGCATGTGGTCCCCTGGCTCGGTCACGTTGCTGACCGGCACTCCGGCGTCCGGATACATCTCCCACCAGGAGTAGTAGTCCGGCGTGGTGCCGTCGCAGTTGGTGGCGGTGCCGAGCTGCGCGATCGTGCCGGTGCCGCTGAGCCCGATCCAGTATCCGGTCTGCTGATTCCCGCCGCCGCAGCTCGCGGTGGGTTCGATCCAGTTGGCCGTGACCGACGTGAAGGCACCGTCGATCGCGGAGTAGCCGGAGCCGAAGTTGTAGGTGGACGGCGCGGCAGAGGCGCCGGCTGCCGACGCCATCCCGGCCGCCGCCGCGACCAGTCCGAGCGCGGTGAGCGCTCCCCCGAGCACCACATAACGTCGCGGGTGCCTGCGGAATCGGTCGTTGAGGCCCAGTCTGGCCATGGGTATCAGGGCTCCTCTGTCTGCGGACCATCGCGGTCCGTTCGCCCTTAGGTCCCCGCCAGAACGGAAAAGGTTGCCGCGGATCCGGGGAACTCGTGCCGGAAGTGACACGTTGTCACCTCTAGTAGTCCATTGGATACGAAAGGTGACCGATGATGCGGATCGACAAGACCCTGCTGCGTGAGCAGGATGCGCGGCTGAAGTCCGCGTGGCACGAGATCGAGGAGGCCTCGCAGCGGATCCTGCGGCAGCTGTCCGACGCGGATTCGGTCAGCCCCGAGGAGGCGCGGCTGGTGCTCGACGCGTCGTACGCCATCTGGCGGGTGGATCAGGGGATGCACGAGCTCATAGCCCTGCATCGGGCGCTGATCGAGCGCCTGAACAAAGCATCCCCCGCCCTCAGGGTGCTGGGCGGGGGATGCTCCGGTGGTTAGCGGTCGGCGAGGGTCACGAGTGGTAGTAGCCCGCGAGGTCCGCGATGACCTGGATGGTGCCGGAGGAGCTGTTGTAGAAGTCGACCTTGCCGTTCACGACCGGGACCGTGACCAGCCCGGCGACCGTGTTGCCCGTCGCCCAGGAGTAGTCCGGCACCGCGGGGGTCGCGGTCCCGTCCGGGAAGACGGTCATGCTGCCCGCGCTCGGCGTGCCGGTCACCGTGACGTTCAGGACCACGGCGGTGATCGTGGGCGGGACGCCCGGCAGGTCCATCACGTTCAGCACCGCGGCGCCGCCCGGGATGACGGTCTCCCCGCTGCCGCCGAGCCCGGTCCGGGTGTCCAGCACCCGCACCGTGTTCTCGGGCTGGAAGGCGGAGCCGGTCGCCGAGAAGTAGCCGAGCACGTTCACGGTCACGTCGGTCGTGCCCGGGGTGTCGTTGTGCACGTCGATCTTGCCGTCGATCAGCCGGACCACCGCCTCGTTGGAGATGGTCGTGCCCGGCGTGAAGTTCAGCGTCGAACTGCCCGGCGCGGTGAGCGTGTCCGGGTAGACCTCGAGGTTGCCCGAGGCCGTCGGGTTGATCGCCGTCACGTCGACCAGCACCGCCGTCGCGCCGTCGGCCGGAACGCCGCCCGCGCCGCTCACCGGCAGGACCACGGTCCCCTCCGCGCCGACCTTGGCCTTGGGCGCGCCGAGGCCGGACCTGGTGTCCAGGATCGCGGTCGGGGTGACCGTGGTCAGCAGCGAGCCCGAGGAGGCGGTCGTGTAGTAGCCGGAGACGTCGGCCAGGATGTCGACCAGCCCGGGCGAGTCGTTGTAGAGGTCGATCTTGCCGTCGACCAGCGGGACGACCGCCAGGTTGGCCACGGTCTGGCCGGTGCCGAAGTTGACCGTCGAGGTGCCCGGCCTGGACTCGCTGTCCGGGTAGACCTCGAGGTTGCCTCCGTTGGCCGGGCTGACCGCGGTGATGTTCACCAGGACCGCCGTCGCGCCGGTGGCGGGAACCCCGCCCACTCCGGCGACCTTGAGCGTGATCCCGCTGAAGGCCGCGACCCGGGCCTTGGCGGCGCCGAGGCCCTTGCGGGTGTCCAGGATCCGCACCGTGTTGACCGGCGTGAAGGTGCTGTTCGGGACGGTCGGCGCCGCGGTGACGGTGAACGCGCCCGGCAGGTAGCCCTGGGAGGGCGTGCCAGTGGTGTAGCCGACTCCGTTGAGCACGATGTCGTACTTGCCCGGCGTGAGGCCGGTGGTGATGAGATCGGTCGTGAGCGCCGTGCCCGCCGCGTTGATCGAGACCGGCGAGCTGTTCGAGTCGACCGCGATGCCGTTGCTGGCGAGCGCGACCTTGGTGCCCAACGTGAGATTCGTGCCGCTGATCACGACCTTGTCCACTCCGGCGACGCCCGTCGCGGGTGTGATCGAGGAGATGGTGGCGGCCGGCGGCGGCGTGGCGCAGCCGGTGGAGCAGACGCCCTGGATCGTGAAGCCGACCGGGGTCGGCGCGCTGCTCGGCGTCACCACCATGACCGCCTCATCGGCGGCGCTGATCTGGTTCGTGCCGCAGTTGAAGCCGAACTGACCGTAGTTGATGCCGCCGCAGAGCCCGATGCCGTTGGTCCAGTCGGAGGCGACGTACATGCTGAGCCAGGGGAGGTTGAGGCCCGAGGCGTTGGTCGTGCCGTAGACCGCGAAGTCCTGGATCGGCTTGACCGCGACCTCGGCGCAGTAGGCGCTCGAACTCTCGGTCAGCGTCGCGCTCAGCGGCGCCCAGCCGTCCGCCGCGGTGAACTGGTGCGCCGTGCACTGCGAGGCCCAGCCGGACGAGGTGCCGACCTTCCAGGCGTCCACGTGCCCCGCGATGTTGATCCCCGCGTAGTTCGAGGAGATCACGATCACCTGGTAGGCCGTGGATCCGGTGACGTTGCAGGACTCGCCCCACTGGCGGCAGACGATCGAACCGGTCGGTCCCGCGACCTCCAGCACGGCGCCCGCGGTGCCCGGCGCCAGGGTGCGCACGTCGAACCACCACTTGTCGGTGGTCGCAGCGGTCACGTGGTAGCAGGCCGCGTCCAGGTCCGAGTTCAGGACGAGCGCGCTCGACTGGCCGCCGACCGTCGTGGAGGCCGGAGCCGAGCACTTCGCGGTCTGCGACACGTCGCGCCGCACGAGGTCGTAGGTGTCACCGGTCGAGCTCGTGGTGATCACCAGCGCCGTGTAGTCGACGCCCGAGGTGTACGAGCACACCGCGGTCGTCGTGCCGACGCAGACCTGGCCGCCCGCCGGGTTGTTGACGTAGATCGCGCCGTCCACGGAGTTCGCCAGGTTCGAGTAGTCGATCATCTCGCCGGTGGAGTGCTGCGCGGCCGGGATGCTCAGGCAGCTGACGTCCGAGCTCGCGGTGAGCTTCACCTGCGCGCCCCACGAGCCGCCGAAACCGGACTGCGGCCAGACGTTGCAGCCGGAGGTGGAGTCGGTCCGCTGGGTCAGCAGGCGGTAGCCGCCGCCGGCCGACTGGGCGGAGAGGATCTCGTGGAAGGGCGCGGTGCCGGTCAGCGCGCAGGTGACGTACGCGTAAGCGATGGAGCAGGTGCTGGCGCCCGTCGCGTCGAGGACCTGAACCGAGGGCGTGGTTCCGCCGGCGTCGGGCTGGTTGAACACGTAGGCCGAGGCGCCCGCGGCGGTCGGCAGCGTGAGGCAGACCTCTTCGCCGAGTCCTGCGAAGGTACCCGTGGCGGGACCGCTCGCGAAGTCGGTGTCGCCGGTGGCCGTGCAGCCGCGGGTCTCGTTCGCGGCGATGAAGACCACGCCGAAGGTCGTCATGTACTCCGGGTACTCCAGGGCCACGAAGTCGTAGGTCCCGGCTGCCAGTTGGCAGTTCGAGCTCGAGTTCGTGCCCATGCAGGCGCCCGTTCCGTCGGGGTTGTACAGGGAGCCGCCGATGCCGCCGCTCAGCGACGTCACCGAGTAGATCTGGTAGCTGCCCGCGGTCGCGACGGTCAGCGTGCGGCACTCGTCGCCGGAACTCGTGTCGGGCACCGAGCCGTAGATCTGCTGGGCCGCGGTCTGGCAGCCCTGCGGGTCGGTGATGTCGTTGAGAGTGAGCCAGTAGTCGTCCGCGTGGCCGTAGAGGTCGCCGACGCGCACGCGGTAGGGAGCCGTGCCGGTCAGGGTGCAGTCGCCCTGGTCGTCGATGCAGATCTGCGTGCCGGTCGCGTCGTACACGGTCGCGTTCAGCTCGCCGTACTGGCTCGAGGCCGTATAGGCGTGCAGGACGTGCCCACTGGTCATGTTCAGCGTGTAGCAGGCGCCTGTCTCACCCGCGGCGAGGGAGCCCTGAAGCACCGGCGTCGCGAAGGACGGATCGGCCGCCGCGCAGGAACTGTCGGACAGCAGCGCGGTGTAGTCCAGCGTGTAGTCGCTGGACTGGCTCTGCACTTGCACGGTGTAGGTGCCCGAGGCGCTGGTGGCGCACTGCACGAGGTCGGTGTTCTGACACGTGAGCGCGGTACCTCCGGGCGCGGTGACCGTGACCCCGAGAGTGTTGCCAGTGGTCGACAGCGCCCGGATCTGCACGAGGTCCGTCGTGTCGGCGAGGGTCAGGGTGAAGGTGTCGGTTCCCGTGCCCGACGGCGTGCTGCACGGATAGACGGTGTCCGGGCTGATCTGACCCGAGCAGGTGTCCGGCACGGTAGCCGTCGAGATGGCGCTGTGCGCGGCCGCGGCGCGGGCCTGCCGGGCCGCCGCCGGGGCGAGCCCCGCGGCGTGCTTCGCCTTGACCGGCGCGCTGGGCCTGGTGACGGTCTTCTTCGTGGTCGAAGCGGCCGTCGAAGACGCCTTCTTCGTGGTGCTTCCGGCCGACGCGCTCGAACTCGTCGAGGCCTTCGTCGGCGTGCTGGCCGCGGCGGCGGTTCCGACCGGCGCCATGATGCCGACCGCGACAGCGGCCGCCAGCACCAGCACCCCCGATCTTCCCGCGCGGCCCCATCTAGTGAGCGGAGAAATCCCCATACTGCTACTCCCCTGAATACACAGCTCCTCGCCCGGCTGACTAGCTCAGCGAGGCCGAGGGCAGCCAGATTCTAATGAGAGCCCGAGGAGGCGTCGAGGGGTTGATATGTCACTGCTTTGAACCGAAATCGGGGCCCTGACTCGGGCCCGGCCCGGGGTGCGCCTCAGGCGGTGACCTCGGTGATCGGCATCGAGGAGTCGGCGGGCAGATCCAGGCTGCTCGGCTCGACGCCGGCCGCGAGGAGCTCGGCACCGAGGGCGGCGACCATGGCGCCGTTGTCGGTGCACAGCCCCGGCCGCGGCACGCGCACCCGGACGCCCGCGGCCTCGGCGCGCTCGACGGCCATGGCCCGCAGCCGCGAGTTGGCGGCGACGCCGCCGCCGAGCAGCAGGTGGTCCACGCCGTTCTCCTTGCAGGCGCGCAGGGCCTTGCGGGTCAGCACGTCGACGACGGCCTCCTGGAAGGACGCCGCGACGTCGGCCACCGGCACCGGCTCGCCCGCGCGCTGCTTCGCCTCGACCCAGCGCGCGACGGCGGTCTTCAGGCCGGAGAAGGAGAAGTCGAAAGGCGCGTCGCGCGGACCGGTCAGCCCGCGCGGGAAGTTGATCGCGTCCGGATCGCCCTCGCGCGCCGCGCGGTCGATGTGCGGGCCGCCGGGGAAGCCGAGCCCGAGCACCCGCGCCACCTTGTCGAAGGCCTCGCCGGCCGCATCGTCGATCGTGGCGCCCAACGGCCGCACGTCCGTGGCCACGTCCGGCACCAACAGCAGCGAGGAGTGGCCGCCGGAGACGAGCAGCGCCATGGACGGCTTAGGAAGCTTGCCGTGTTCCAGCTGATCCACGCAGACGTGCGCGGCCAGGTGGTTGACCCCGTAAACCGGCTTCCCCATGGCCACCGCGTAAGCCTTCGCCGCGGCCACCCCGACCAGCAGCGCCCCGGCGAGCCCCGGCCCCGCGGTCACCGCGACGGCGTCGATGTCGCTCAGCTTCAGACCGGCCGTATCCAGCGCCCGATGCACGGTGGGCACCATCGCCTCCAGATGCGCCCGCGAGGCGACCTCCGGCACCACCCCGCCGAACCGCGCATGCTCCTCGACGCTGGTCGCGACCGCGTCCGCGAGCAGCTCGGTCCCCCGCACGATCCCGACCCCGGTCTCGTCGCAGGACGTCTCGAAGCCGAGCACGATCGGCTGGTCGACGGTCATTCCTTCACCCACTCCACGCTCTCGACACGCTCCACCTCGCCGCGCCCAGCCGCAGCGCCTCCGCGACCGAGCACGATCGGCCGGACCGACTGCCCCGCGGTCATTCCTTCACCCACTCCACGCTCACCACGCTGTCCACCTCGATGCGCTCGCCGGCCGCGTTACCGCCGCCGAAGCGATCGATCACCGCGCCGCTGCGCATCACCAGGGCGTCGATGCCCATGGGCTGGTAGTAGCCCTTGCGGATGCCGACCTCCTCGAAGCCGAAGCGGCGGTAGAGCTTCTGGGCGCGGTCGTTGTCCACGCGGACCTCCAGCACCACGTCGTCGCAGTCGCGGCGGGCCGCTTCGCGCATCAGCTCGGTCAGCAGCACGGCGCCGAGGCCCCGGCTCTCGCGCTTGGGGTCCACCGCGATGGTCAGGACCTCGGCCTCGCCCATGCCGGCGAGCAGGCCGGCGTAGCCGATCAGGCGCGGCCCGTCCTCGTCGCCGTACTCCTCGGCGACCAGGTAGTACCGCGTCGAGGCCTCGGCCAGCTCGGACCAGAACATGCCGACCGACCAGGCGTCCTCGGGGAAGGCGGTGTGCTCGAGCAGGATGACGCCGGGGATGTCCCACCACCGCATGCGCCGCAGCTCGACGCGCCCGGGTCGGGCCGCCGCGGGCAGCAGGTGGGCGCTGGTCATGCCGAGGTCACCGCCCTGCCCGAACCAGAACCAGAACCAGAACTAGAAGCAGAACCGGGAGCAGCACCGGAGCCGGAACCGGAACCGGAAGAAAAAGTTGAAGACGAAGTTGAAGCAGAAGTTGAAGTGGAAGCAGATGTGGAGGCTGGGCCCGATCCGGGGCCTTCCGACCGCGGCGCGGTGAACTGGGTGCCCACCGGCTTGCGGGCGCCCGGTTCCACGGCGTCGGGGCGGCGGAGGTAGAGGGGGTGGGGCGGCAGCAGGGTCTCGGGAGCGTCGCGCAGCAGGCGGGCGGTCAGGTCCGCCAGGACGGCGGCGCTGGGCAGTTCCGGGTCCAGGGCCGCGGGGAACTGCTCCGGGTAGAGCCTTGAGCCCTGTCCGGCCACCGCCCGCCCGGTCAGCAGCTCCGCGATCTCGGCCGGGCGGTCGACTTCGGGATCGGTCTCCCGACGGCCCGTCATGTCGTACGTGGCCCAGTAGACCTCGCGGCGGCGGGCGTCGGTGGCGACCGCGAAGGGGGTGCCCGGGGCCACCGCGGCGGCGAGGATGTCGAGGGTGCAGACTCCGTGCACGGGGATGTCCAGCGCGTCGCCCAGGGCGCGGGCGGTCATCAGGCCCACGCGCAGCCCGGTGAAGGGGCCCGGGCCGACGCCGACGGCCACCCCGGTCAGGTCGGTCCGCGAGCAGCCGGCCGCAGCGAGCACCTTCTCGATCCCGGGCGCGAGCAGCTCGCCGTGCCTGCGGGCGTCGATCTCGGTGTGCTCGGCGAGCACTCCCTCGTCTCCACGCAGCGCGACGGTCACCGCGGGGGTCGCCGTGTCGAAAGCCAAGAGCAGCACCCGGCCATTATTGACTATCGGGGCAACCAGGACCGCGTATCCGCCCGACCTGGCCCGATCCGGGCCACCGCACACCACCCCCCAAACCCGCACAGCACCGGTAGGGCACATGCCGACCATCGGGGCAACCAGGACCGCTTATCCACCCCACCTGGCCCGATCCGGACCGCCGCACACCACCCCCGGTCCCGTCTCAGCGCGGGTCTGGCGGCGCCCGCTTAACCCGTACGGTGCCGGTAGGGCATGATGGCACCCATGGGCAAGGGAACCAGGGCCGCGGGGTCGGCACGCGGAGGCGGGACCAGGGGTGCGGGATCGCCGCGCGGCTACGGCAGCGGTCCGCAGTCCGGGCAGCAGCCGCCGCAGTCCCGCGCTGAGGCCAGGCAGGCTCCGGCGAGTCCGCCGCGCAAGTCCGGGCGCGGCGCCACGTTCTCGGTGCTGATGATGACGATCGCGACGCTGGTCGGCGTCGGCGTGCTCGCGGCTCAGGCCGAGGCCACCGCCCCGCGGGTGCACGCGCAGAGCGGCGGCAACGCCTCCACGACGAAGACGACCACGAAGACGGGCTCGTCCGGCACGTCCACGAACACGTACGCGCTGCCCGCGAACTCCGGCAGCGGCACCCGGATCGTGTACTCCGCCGGCCAGCGGCGCATCTGGCTCGCCCAGGACGGCACCGTGGAGCGCACGATGGCGATCGTCCCGGGCACCGAGACCCCGTCGAACGGCTCGTACACGGTCACCTCGAAGGTCTCCAGCACGACGGCGAGCGACGGCGTGCAGGTGGTCTACGTGGTCCGCTTCGGCGGCAGCTACGGCTTCGATGCCGAGCAGGGCATCACGGGCATGCCGCCCGCCCCCACCGGGACGACCGGCGGCGTCCGGATGACCCAGGTCGACGCGCAGGTGCTCTACTCGTTCGCCTCGGTGGGCACGGCCGTCGTCGTGGTCTCCTGACCCCGGGTCAGACGCGCGAGACGGAGATCTCGCGCACGTCGTCCTCGCGGGCCCGGTCGAGCCGGACCAGGTAGTGCCCGGAGCGGCCCTCGGCCAGCACCTCGGCCTTGCCCTCGCCCCATTCGACGACCGTGACCGACTCGTCCATCGACGCGTCCAGGTCCAGGTCGTCGAGTTCGGCGAGGCTGCCGAGCCGGTAGGCGTCCACGTGCACCAGGGCCGGGCCGCCGACCAGCGAGGGGTGCACCCGGGCCAGCACGAAGGTGGGCGAGGTGATCGGACCGCGCACGCCGAGGCCCTCGGCGAGGCCCTGGGTGAAGGTCGTCTTCCCGGCACCGAGTTCACCCGAAAGGATGACCAGATCGCCCGGCCCGAGCCGCTCGGCGAAGGCCTGGCCGACGGCGCGGGTCTGCTCGGCGTCCGCCGCCGTGAGCCGTTCCTCCCGCTGCTCGGCCCCTTCTGACGGACCCTCGACCACACTCACTGGGCGGCTCTCCTGCCGGACGACGACGTGCCGAGCCGTGCCTCGGCCCGGTCCACCAGGGTACGCAGCGAGGTGCCCACCTCGTCCGGGTGCTCCAGGATCAGCGCGTGCCCGGCGTCCGGCAGCACGACGTAGTCCGCCGAGGGGATCGCGTCGGCCAGCGCCTCGCTGTGCGCCACCGGGAGCACCAGGTCATTGGCGCCGCCGAGCACGAGCGTCGGCATCCGGTCGAAGACCGGCACGGCCGCGCTCATGTCCAGCTTGCCGAAGACCGGGTAGAAGTCGGCGATCACGTCGATGGGGGTGGACTGGATCAGGTCCTGCGTGTAGCGCACCAGCGACTCCGGGACCTCGGAGCCGAAGGCGTAGCGCCGGGTGAGGACCAGGCCCAGGTCGCCGCCGAGGGCGCGGCCCCGCTCGACCAGGCCGGTCTGCTTGGCCAGCAGGTCGAGCACGGTCGGGGTGGTGCGGTGCAGCAGCTTGGCGCTGGGGCGCGGCAGGCCGAAGGCGATGTCCTGGAAACGGCCGGCCGAGGTGCTGATCAGCCCGGCGCCGACGATCCGCTCGCCGAACAGCTCGGGGCGCTGCGCGGCCAGCGCCATCATCGTCATGCCGCCCATCGAGTGGCCGACCAGGACGACCGGGCCCTCGGGGCAGGTGGCCTCGAGCACGGAGTTCAGATCCTCGCCGAGCTGGTCTATGGTGACCGGCGTCATCCGCCCCTTCTCGTCGCGCGGGGAGCGCTCGGAACGGCCGTGGCCGCGCTGGTCCCAGAAGACCATCCGGTGCGTCGCGGAGAACTCGGCGCGCTGGTAGTGCCAGCAGTCCTGGGGCAGGCAGAAACCGTGCGTGAACAGCAGCGTCGGCCGGTGAGCGCTCGCGCCGTGGGACGTGACGGGAGAGCCGTTGAGCGCGGTGGCCCGCGGCGGGAAGGCCGCCCAGCCGCGCGGCTCGTCCACCTCGACGTACAGTTCCACGCCGTCCGTGGCGGTGACCGTCTGCGGGTCGCCGCGCAGCGTGCCGAAGGGCTCGCCGGGGTCGTGGATCTCGGCCATCCGCCGCACGGCACGTCCGATCGTCAGTCGTTCGACGGTGAAGCCGAGGGCCGCTCCCGCGGCCACCACGCCGACCGCCGCGCCGAGTACACCGGCCCGCCTGCCCTTCCCCGATCCCTGTGCCACGGTCCGACCGCCTTCCACACTACGCGATCTCACCACGTGAACGTACGATTCGCCCCCGTATGCCCCCCGGCTCGGGATCTCGACTCTCTACTGCTTAGTGTTGCCCGTCAAGGGCGGTTCAAGCGTTCGAAGCCGAGCTGTCGACCGAGTGATACACACGCGGAACCCGTGGTCCGATCCGGGTGACGATCTCGTAGCCGATCGTGTCGGTCGCGTCCGCCCAATCCTGCGCCGTGGGGGTGCCGCCGTCGCCGGGGCCGAAGAGCACCGCCTCGTCGCCGGCCCGCCGATCCGGCGCGCCGTCGCCGCCCGGGCCGAGGTCGATCACGAACTGGTCCATCGCGACCCGGCCGGCGATCGTGTACCTGCGCCCGCCGATGGAGACGGGGCCGACGCCCGAGGCCGCGCGCGGGATGCCGTCCGCGTAGCCGGCCGGGACCAGCGCCAGCCGGGTCTGCTCGCGGGTGTGGTAGGTGTGCCCGTAGGACACGCCGTGCCCGGCCGGGACCTGCTTGACCGAGGCCAGCCGGGCGACCAGCGACATCACCGGGCGCAGGCCGTGGTCGGACGGCGTGCCGAGCTCGGGCGCCGGGCTCAGGCCGTACATGGCCACGCCGGTGCGCACCAGGTCGAAGCGGCTCTCCGGCAGGCTGAGCGTGGCCGGGGAGTTCGCCATGTGCCGCAGCGCCTCGGGGCTCACCCCGGCCGTCTCGGCGTACGCGACGGCCTCGTGAAAGGCCGTCAGCTGACGCTGGATCGAGGGGTGCCCCGGCTCGTCGGCGCAGGCGAAGTGCGACCACAGGCCGGTGATCCGCAGCAGCCCGTCCCGCTCCGCCTTGACCGCCTCGTCGACCACGAGCGGCCAGTCGTGCGGCTGCAGGCCGTTGCGGCCGAGCCCGGTGTCCGCCTTGAGCTGGATCCGCGCTGGCCTGCCGGTCCGCTCCACGGCGTCCAGGATCGCGTGCAGCGCCCATTGCCCGGAGACGGAGACGTCCACGTCCGCGCCGACCAGGGCCGCGAAATCGTCGCCGGGGGCGTGCAGCCAGGTCAGCATGGGCGCCGTGATCCCGGCGGCGCGCAGCGCGAGGGCCTCCTCGGGGAGCGCGGTGCCGATCCAGGCGGCGCCGGCCTCCAGCGCGGCGCGCGCGCAGGGCAGCATCCCGTGCCCGTAGGCATCGGCCTTCACCACGGCCATGACCTGCGCCGGGGCCGCGATCTCGCGCAGCCGCCGGACGTTCGACCGAAGCGCGTCGAGGTCGATCCGGGCTTCCAGTCGGGCGGGGGTCAGGGGGGTGTGGTCACTCATTTCTGGATATTGTGCCAGGCCAAGGGCAAGGAGGCGACCAGGTCACCGGCGGCGACGGGCCCGCTGCGGGCGGCGAGCAGGCCGGCCGCGCCGTGCAGGTAGGCGCCGACCGACGCCGCGTCATACGCGGACAGCCCCCCTGCGAGCAGCCCGCCGATCAGCCCGGCCAGCACGTCGCCGCTTCCGGCCGTGGCCAGGACGGGGCTCGCGTGCGTGTTGACCCGGATCGTCGCGGTCTCGGGGGACGCGATCAGCGTGTCGGCGCCCTTCAGCAGGACGGTCGCGCCGTACGTGTCGGCGAGCCGGCGGACGTGTTCGAGCCGCCGTCCCTCGATCTGCTCGGCCGGCACGTCGAGCAGCGCCGCGGCCTCCCCGGCGTGCGGGGTGAGGATCGTGGGCGCGGCACGCTCGATCGCCTTGCGCGGCAGCAGCCTGAGTCCGTCCGCGTCCACGACGGCCGGGACGTCGGTGGAAAGCACGTTCAGCAGCCTGCGCACGGCCTCGTCGTCCTGTCCGAGCCCTGATCCGACGACCCAGGACTGCACCCGGCCGCCGCCCTCGATGACCTCCGGGTACGCGCCGACCACGTCCACCGGCCCGCTGTACCGCACCGCCCCGACGCCCGAGCGCAGCGCCGCGCCCACGGCCAGCAGCGCGGCCCCGGGGTAGCGCTCGGAGCCGACCGCGAGGCCGACCACTCCGCGGGAGTATTTGTGTGAGGAATGCGAGGGCCCGGGCAGCAGCTCCCGGACGTCGCCCTCCTGCAGGTTCTCGAGAACCGGCGCGACGGAGGACGGGAACTCCAGGCCGATGTCGACGAACTCGACGATGCCCGCGTGCGAGGCGCCGGGGTCGATGAACAGGCCCGGCTTGTGCGTCCCGAAGGTGACGGTCACGTCGGCCTGGATCGCGGCGCCGCCCACCTCGCCGGTGTCCGCGTCGATCCCGCTCGGCAGGTCCACGGCCAGCATCGGCGCCCCGGACTCGCGCGCCGCCTCGGCCAGCACCACGAAGGTCCCGCGCAGGCCGCCGCGTCCGCCGATGCCCAGCAGCCCGTCGATGATCAGGTCGGCCCCGTCGAGCGCGGAGTCCCCGGTGGCGACCCGGCCCCCGGCGTCGCGCAGGGCTGACAGGCCGTCGGCGTGCGCGCGGCCTGGGTCGGCCAGCAACGCGTGCACCGCGACTCCCCGGCCGGCCAGCAACGCGCCCGCGTACAGCGCGTCCCCGCCGTTGTCCCCCACGCCCACCAGCAGTACGACGCGCGAGCCGTAGATCGAGCCCGAGGCGCGCAGCATCCCCGCGGCGACCGTCGCGAGGCCGAAGGCCGCGCGCTGCATGAGCGCGCCCTCCGGCAGACGTGCCATCAACTCCCGCTCGGCGGCCCGGACCTCGGCGACTGCGTGCGCGTATCTCATAAGCCCATTCTGGAAGGCGGGCTACTCTTCCGCGACCACCATCGCCGAGGCGATTCCCGCGTCGTGGCTCAGCGAGAGGTGCCAGCGGGTCACGCCGAGCTCCTCGGCCCGCGCCGCCACGCCGCCGGCCACCAGCAGGTAGGGCCGGCCGTTCGTCTCGCTGCAGACCTCGGCGTCCTGCCAGCTGAGGTCGCCCGGATTGCCGAGCGCCTTGCCGACCGCCTCCTTCGCCGCGAAGCGCGCGGCCAGCGACGCGACCGGCAGCGTGCGCTCGCGCTCGGTGAAGATCCGCTCGAGCAGACCGGGCGTGCGCTCCAACGAGGCCTGGAAGCGCGCGATGTCGACCACGTCGATGCCCACGCCCACGATCATCTGACGACCCTTTGCCTACTACTCCACGGTGACGGACTTGGCCAGGTTACGCGGCTGGTCCACGTCCAGGCCCTTCGCGTCCGCCAACGCGCAGGCGAAGACCTGCAGCGGCACCGTGGCGACCAGCGGCTGCAGCAGCGTCGGCAGCTCGGGCACGTGGATCAGCGTGTCCGCGTAGGGGGCCACGGCCTCGTCGCCGTCCTCGGCGATCACGATGGTGCGCGCGCCGCGGGCCCGGATCTCCTGGATGTTCGAGACGATCTTGTCGTGCAGCAGCGGCCGGTCGGCCGGCGGCACCACGACGACGACCGGCAGGTCCTGGTCGATCAGCGCGATCGGGCCGTGCTTGAGCTCGCCGGCCGCGAAGCCCTCGGCGTGCACATAGGCCAGCTCCTTGAGCTTGAGCGCGCCCTCCAGCGCCACCGGGAAGCCGACGTGCCGGCCAAGGAACAGCACCCGCTCCTCGTCCTTGAGCAGCCGGCCGAGCTCGCGCACCGGCTCCATCCGGTCGAGGGTCTCGCGCACCTTCTCCGGGGCCTGCGCCAGCTGGTCCAGGATGTCCTTGATCTCGTCCGGGAACTTCGCGCCGCGCACCTGAGCCAGGTACAGGCCGACCAGGTAGCAGGCGATCAGCTGCGTCAGGAAGGCCTTGGTCGAGGCGACGGCGATCTCGGGACCGCCGTGCGTGTAGACCACGGCGTCCGACTCGCGCGGGATGGTCGCGCCGTTGGTGTTGCAGATGGCCAGCACCCGCGCGTGCTGCTCCTTGGCGTGCCGCAGCGCCATCAGCGTGTCGGCCGTCTCGCCGCTCTGCGAGATCACTATCACCAGCGTGTCGCGGGTCAGGATCGGGTCGCGGTAGCGGAACTCGGAGGCGAGCTCGACCTCGACCGGGATCCGGGTCCAGTGCTCGATCGCGTACTTGGCGATGAGGCCGGCGTGGAAGGAGGTGCCCGCGGCGATCACGATGATCTTGTCCACGCTGCGCAGCTCGGACTCGCTCATCCGCATCTCGTCGAGCTGAAGCCGGCCCTCGTCGCCGATCCGGCCGAGCAGGGTGTCCGCGACGGCGCGCGGCTGCTCGTCGATCTCCTTGAGCATGAAGTAGTCGTAGCCGTCCTTCTCGGCGGCGGCCACGTCCCAGTTCACGTGGAAGGGCTTGCCCTCGGCGGCCGCGCCGGCGAAGTCGGTGATCGCCACGCCGGTCTTGCGCACCTCGACGACCTGGCCCTGGCCGAGCTCGATCGCCTCGCGGGTGTGCCCGATGAAGCCGGCCACGTCGCTGCACAGGAAGGCCTCGTTCTCGCCGACGCCGACCACCAGCGGGGAGTTCAGCCGCGCGCCGACGACCACGCCGGGCACGTCCGCGTGCACGGCCACCAGGGTGAACGCGCCGTCCAGCCGGCGGCACACCCGGCGCATCGCCTCCGCGAGATCGCCGTCGCAGGCGGGGAACTCCCGGCCGATCAGATGCGCGACGACCTCGGTGTCGGTCTCGCTGCTCAGCTCGACCCCGGCGTCGCGCAGCTCGGCGCGCAGCGCGGCGAAGTTCTCGATGATGCCGTTGTGCACCACCGCGACCCTGCCCTCGGTGTCGAAGTGCGGGTGCGCGTTCGCGTCGGTGGGTCCGCCGTGCGTGGCCCAGCGGGTGTGGCCGAGGCCCAGGCCGGATTCGGGCAGCGGACGGTCGGCCAGCTCCTTCTCCAGGTTGGCCAGCTTGCCGGCCTTCTTGCGCCCGGTCAGCTCTCCCCCGGCGACGACGGCCACGCCCGCCGAGTCGTAGCCCCGGTACTCGAGCCGGCGCAGCCCCTCGAGGACGACGTCGAGCGCCGACTTGTCACCCACGTATCCGACGATCCCGCACACAGTTGAACCGTTTCCTCTCAGCGATGTCGCCCCACACTTTAACCGTACCGGGCAAAACCGCAGGTAAAGGTATAGACCACTGCTCATCCTCGGGGATGACTCCGGGGAAAACCCGCAATCCGGCTCAGGGGACACCATCCTCAGGGACTACTCAGGTTTAGGACTTCTGCCGGATGTGACGCGCGCCACGCGGCCCTACCGTCAAGGCGTGTCAGATAACGAGCAATCGATCATCGAGGCGACGGCGCTCACCATGCGCTATCCGGGCGGCGTCACGGCCCTCGGCGACCTCACGCTAGCGGTGCGGCCGGGGATCACCGGCCTGGTCGGCGCGAACGGCGCCGGGAAGTCCACCCTCATCAAGATCCTGCTCGGCCTGCTCACCCCGACCTCGGGCCAGGTGCGCGTGCTGGGCCTGGACGCACGGGAGCAGGGCGAGCGGATCCGCGCCCGGGTCGGGTACATGCCGGAGCACGACTGCCTGCCCGCGGACGTGACGGCCACCGAGTTCGTCACGCACCTCGGCCGGATGACCGGGCTGCCGCCGACGGCCGCCAAGGAGCAGGCCGCCGAGGCGCTGCGGCACGTCGGGCTGCACGAGGAGCGCTACCGGCAGATCGGCACCTTCTCCACCGGCATGAAGCAGCGGGTCAAGCTGGCCCAGGCGCTGGTCGGCAACCCGGGCCTGCTGCTGCTGGACGAGCCGACCAACGGCCTCGACCCGGCCGGCCGGGACTCGATGCTGGCGCTGATCCACCGGATCGGCACCGAGTTCGGCATCGCCGTCGTGGTCGCCTCGCACCTGCTCAGCGAGATCGAGCGGATCTGCGACCACCTCGTCGCCATCGAGGGCGGCCGGCTGCTGCGCGCGGCGTCGCTGGACTCGATGACGCAGGCGCTGCCCTGGCTCGCCGTCGAGGTGGACGAGGGGCTCGACCTGCTGCGGGCCCGGCTGACCGAGCGCGGACTGACCGTCAGCCCGCAGCCGACCCGCCGTCAGCTGCTGGTCCGGCTGGACGGGGACCCGGTGTTCGACACGGTGCGCGACACCGTCGCCGACCTGGAGCTGCCGCTGACCCGGCTCGAGCACCGGCGGCACCACGTGGAGGAACTGTTCGCCGACGCGCTCGCGGAGGCCGAGAGCCAGGAGGCCGCGCTGTGAGCACCGCACCGACCAGCGTCATCCACGACATCGGATACAAGCCCTACACGGGTCCACGCCTGGGCCGCGGGCACATCGTCCGCGCCCTCTACGTGCACAGTGTGCGCGCCGTCTTCGGCTTCGGCCGCGGGGCGAAAGCGAAGATCGTGCCGTGGTTCGTCATCGCGGTCATGCTGATCCCGGCCGCGCTGAACGTCTACACGACCTCCTCCGGGAAGGAGCTGGTCCTTGGCTACACGAGCATGGCCTACGACCTGATGCTCTTCTCGGTGCTCTTCGTGGCCATCGCGGCGCCCGAGCTGGTCTCCCGGGACCTGCGGCACCACACGCTGCCGCTCTACTTCTCCCGGCCGCTGCGCCGAGGCGACTATCCGCTGGCCAAGCTGCTCGCGCTGTTCACCTCGCTGTTCGCGGTGCTGTTGCTGCCGGTGCTGATCACGTACGTGGGCCAGGTCGCCTCGGCGAAGTCGGGGCACGAGATCTGGCTCGACTCGCGGGCCGCGTTCCCGGGAGTCTTCATCGCGTTCTTCCAGGCGGCGCTGTTCGCCTCGATCAGCCTGCTGATGGCCTCGACGACCGGCCGGCGGGTCATCGCGACCGGCGCGATCGCGATCTTCTTCCTGGTCACGACGGCGATCTCGCACGTGTTCTCGGACGCGCTCGGCAAGACCTGGGCGAACCACACGGCGAGCTGCGTGGTGCCGACCGCGGACAGGAACTCGAACTCCCCGGACGTCTTCGGCGTGGGCGGGGGCGACAACGGGCCGCCGTCCTTCCTCATCGGACAGCTGTGCCCGGGCTTCAGCATGCGCAACGACAACATGCAGAACATCGACGGCCGGCTGGACCCGGGCAAGCCGGGCTACGCCGACATCACGATGCAGTACCAGACCCCGGTCTACTCCACCGTCGCCAAGGTCGGCGGCATGCTCGACCCGGTCAACGTCGTGGAGGGCGCCCGGATCTGGGTCTTCAGCGCGACCGACGGCCAGATCCCCAACCCCTCGCCGCTCGGCCCGGTGTACGGCGCGGAGATCATCGTCCTCGTGGTCGCCGCGGGCGGCGGCCTGTTCCTGCGGTACCGGAAGGTGAGCGTCTCGTGAACGAGCTTGCGAGTGAACCATTGAGGGCAGTGCGCCGCGCGAGCGCGATCACCGAGCGCAGCGAGGTGATCGTGTGAGCGCCGTCGAGCAAGCGGCGGCGCCCGTCGCGCCCGTGGAACAGGACGGTCCGCTGATCGTCCGCTTCGACCACGTGACCCACTGGTACGGCAACGTGGTCGCGGTCAACGACATCTCGCTCGAGCTCGGCCCGGGAGTCACGGGGCTTCTCGGTCCGAACGGCGCGGGCAAGTCGACGATCCTGCACCTGCTGTCCGGCTTCCTGTCCCCCTCGCGCGGCTCGGTCACCATCGACGGGGTGAGCCCCTGGCGGCACCCGGACGTGTTCCGCACGGTCGGCCTGGTGCCGGAGCGGGACTCGGTCTACGCCTTCCTGACGGCCCGTGAGTTCGTCACCGCCTCCGCCAAGCTGCACCGGCTCCCGGACCCGAAGGCCGCGGCCGAGCGGGCGCTGGAGCTGGTCGAGATGACCCAGGCCGCCGACCGGCCGATCCAGACCTACTCCAAGGGCATGCGCCAGCGCGCCAAGGTCGCCGCGGCGCTGGTGCACGACCCGAAGGTGCTGCTGCTGGACGAGCCCTTCAACGGCATGGACCCGCGGCAGCGGCTGCACATGATGGACCTGCTGCGCGGGCTCGGCGCGAGCGGCCGCACCATCCTGTTCTCCTCGCACATCCTGGAGGAGGTGGAGAAGCTCGCCGACACGGTCCAGGTGGTCGTCGCCGGACGGCTCGCCGCCTCGGGCGACTACCGCACGATCCGGCGCCTGATGACGAACCGTCCGCACGTCTTCCTGCTGCGCAGCACCGACGACCGCGCGCTGGCCGGAGTGCTCATCGCGAGCGAGGCCGTGCAGGGCGTCGAGCTGGTCGGCGACGGCCTGGAGGTGCACGCCAAGGACCACGGCACCTTCACCCGGGAGCTGGCGAAGGTCAGCCGCGCCGCCGGGATCGGCCTGCGCGAGGTCGTCCCCTCGGACGAGTCGCTGGAGTCCGTGTTCGCCTACCTCGTCGGATCCTAAGGAGCCGGATATGTACAACTCCACCGTCGCCTGGATCACCTTCCGGGCGCTGTTCGGGCGCAGACGGGCCCTGCTGTTCGTGCTGCCGGCGCTCGTGCTGATCGTGATCACACTGGTGCTCAAGGGCGCGCACAACACGCTCTCCGACTGGCCGGCGCTGGTGCTCGGCCGGGTCGGGGTCGGCGCGGTCGTGCCGCTGACCGCGCTGCTGGTGGGCACCTCGGTGCTCGGCTCGGAGATCGACGACAACTCGGTGCTGCACCTGCTGGCCACGCCGGTGCGCCGGCGCGACGTGATCGTCTCCAAGATCGTCGTGTCCGCGCTGACCACGATGCTGTTCGCGGCGGTCCCGGTGCTGGTCGCCGGGCTCATCGCGCAGGGTTCCGGGGCGAATTCGAGCAAGCTGGCCGTCGGCTGCTTCCTCGGCGCCGTGCTCGGCTCGATCGTCTACTCGTGCCTGTTCGTACTGGTCTCCGCGGCGCTGCGGCACCCGGTGATCTACTCGCTGGCCTACGTGGCGATCTGGGAGCAGCTGATCGCGACCCTCGTCGGCGGCGCGAAGTACCTGTCGATCGAGCAGTGGTCGCTGGGCCTCGCGCACAGCGTGTCGAACAACGCCAACCTCGACTCGCACCTGACGCTGACCCCCTCGATCGTCATGTCCGTCATCGCCGTGGTGCTGACGACCTGGTACGCGAGCGTGCGGCTGAGCGCCTTCACGGTGCGGGCCGACTGAGCGGCTAAATGAGTGGCGGGGTCGCGCGGGCGGATGCTCTCCTGACTGAATGCAGATCAGAGAGCTGAACCCGACGGAGAACCCGCGGGACCTCGCCACGGTCACAGCCGCCCACGCACGTTGGGTGGCTGACTATCTGCCCGCCCTTCCCGACGCCGGGGAGGTCAGAATCCGGCATTGGTGCACGAGCGGCTATGAACAGGCGTCGCAGGTGTACGGCGTCTTCGCGGACGAGCACGCGAGCGAGGCCCAGGGCGTGGCCGTGTACGGGTACGAACTGACGAAGAACCTGAATCTCGCGTACTGCGACCTCGAGGTCTCGGCGGCGGGACGGGAGAGCGGCGCGGAGGCCGCGCTGTTCGAGCACCTCATGCGGCGCACCGCCGAGCTCGGCCGCAGCCGTCTGGCGACCGGGATCCCGCAGACGATGGAACCTCTGCCGTTCGCGGAGAAGCACGGCGGCAAGGTGACCGACACGGCCATCATGTCCACCCTCGACCTGACCGCGATCGACCGGGCGCAGTACGAGGCCTGGGCCGAGCCGACCGCGAAGAACAGCGAGTACACGCTCGTCGGCTGGGTCGGACGCTGTCCGGAGGAGCTCGTCGAGTCGTACTGCGCGGCGATGGACGCGATGGCCGACCAGCCGATCGGCACCTTCGAGTACACCTGGGCGAAGTACTCGGTCGACCGCCTCCGCTTCGGCGAGGAGATGCGGGAGCGGCTCGGCGTCCGCCTCTACGTGCAGGCGGCGCTGGATCCGGCCGGGAACATCGCCGGGTTCAACATCCTCGGCTGCTACCCGGACGAGCCGGAGCGGATCGAGATCTGGGACACCGGCGTGGTCCGGGGGCACCGCGGCCACGGCCTCGGGCTGCGGGTCAAGGCCGCGGCGAGCCTGTGGGTCCTGGAGGACCGGCCGAGCACCCGCGTGGTCCGCACCTACAACAACGATGAGAACGAGTGGATGCTCGCGGTCAACCGGGCCCTGGGCTACCGGCCGCTGGTGCGCTTCCCCGGCTACGAGTTCGCGATCGCGGACTGAGCCCCCTGCGGCCCGCGCAGCAGCGCGGCGCGGGTCGCCAGGCCGGCGGTCCTGGTCAGCACCATGACGATCGCCATGAAGATCAGGCCGTCGGTGATCGCCGCCTGGGTGACCTGGTGCGCGACGCACCAGTCGGCGAGCTGCCGGGAGAACAGGTGGCTCGCGCCGTAGGAGAAGAAGGCCCTGGCGCCGACGACGACCAGCCAGAGCAGCGCGTAGGGCCGGCCCGCGGCGGAGACCGGCCTCCCGGTCTTCGGACTGCGGTAGACCCGCATGAACATGATCGCGAGCAGTCCGCAGAACAGCCCGGCCGCGACCCCGGCGATCTCGACCGCGAGGCCGGTGCCGTGGGTGACCGGCGCGTCGATGAACAGCGGGATGATGGCCCCGGCCAGCAGCACCGGGCGCAGCAGCCGGAAGGCGCCGATCTTCTTGTGCCCGCCGAGGTCGGTGTGCAGGGTCACGGTGAGCACGGCGGCGTTGATGATCTCGGCCTGGGCGAGGGCGCTGAGCGACATGAGCGGAGTCCTTCGGTTCGACGTCTCGTTGACGTCTCCGACTCTCCCGTCGCGCGCCCGCCGGCGAATCGGCCCGGGGTTCGGGACCCGGTATGAGGCCGGGAGGAGATCCGGTGGAGGCGGTCTCCACCCACGGGTCGTTCCGCCCGCCGCGCGCCGGACGGAATACTGGGCGCATGCTGCGAGCATCCATCTGGACGGTGCGCCTGTTCGGGCTCGTCGTCGTCGGCACGCTGATCTTCCTGCACCCGGTCCCCGAGCCGGGCGGAGCCCTCGCCCAGCAGATCGCGTTCGTGGCGCTCTGCCTCGGCCAGGCGGTGATCGCGAGCAGCGAGAGCGGCCTGGTGCCCGAGCGGGTCGACCGGATCGCGCTGCCCGCGGCGCTGGCGCTGACCATCGTCAGCGCCTGCTTCGGCGCCTCGGCCTCGGGCGACGGCTCCTACATGATCTTCTTCGCCATCACCGCGATCCAGGGCGCGGTCGCCGACCTCAGCCTGACCGTGTCGCTCGCCATCGCCGCGCTCGGCGTGCTGGCCGTCGAGATCGGCGGGATCGCCTTCGAGCAGGGCCTCGGCACCTACGTCGGATATCCGCTGCTGCTCGCGGTGGGCGTGATGCTCGGCCGCAGCCGCGCGGACTACCGGATCCGGGCCGAGCAGTCCGCCGCCCTGCTCGCGCAGCACGAGCAGCTGCGCGCCGAGCAGCGCAGGGCCGACGTGCTGGACGAGCGCGCGCGGCTGGCCCGCGAGATCCACGACGTGCTCGCGCACTCGCTCGGCTCGCTCGGCATCCAGATCCAGGTGGCCCGCGCGCAGCTCACCGACCGCGGCGACACCGAGGCCGCGCTCGCGGCGCTGGAGAAGGCGCAGCGGATGGCCTCGGAGGGTCTGGTCGAGACCCGTCGCGCGGTGCACGCGCTGCGCTCCGACACGCTCCCGCTGCACGAGGAGCTGGCCAGGCTCGCGCCCTGCGACGTCGCGGGCGAGCCGCGGCCGGTTCCCGCGGACGCGACCGTCGCCCTGATCAGAATCACCCAGGAGTCCCTGGTGAACGCGGCCAAGCACGCCCCCGACTCCGCGGTCGAGGTGAACCTGGCCTACACGGACGCCGCCGTGCGCCTGACGATCGCGAACGACCTGCCGGTCGGCACGCCTCGCGCGTCGGCGCTGCGGACCGTGGACGGGGGCTACGGGCTGACCGGCATGCGCGAGCGGCTCGCGCTGCTGCGCGGCACGCTGGAGGCCGGCCCGGTCGGCGACCGCTGGCTGGTCGCCGCCGACCTTCCGCTGTCCCCGTCGCCCTCCTGACGCCGGATCAGGCGAGCGCGCTGCTGACGACCCCGGCCAGGCGCTGGGCGACCAGGTCGGCCTGCTCCTGGGTCTCGGCCTCCACCATCACGCGCACCAGCGGCTCGGTGCCGGAGGGGCGCAGCAGCACCCGGCCGCGCTCGCCGAGCTCCAGCTCCGCGGCGCTGACCGCGTCGGCGAGCTCGGAGCTCGAGCCGACCCGCGACTTGTCCACACCGCGCACGTTCACCATCACCTGCGGCAGCTTGCGCATCACCGCGGCCAGCTCGGTCAGCGGCTTGCCGCTCTCGGCGACCCGGGCGAGCAGGTGCAGCCCGGCCAGGATGCCGTCGCCGGTCGTCGCGTACTCCTGCATGATGATGTGGCCGGACTGCTCGCCGCCGAGCGTGTAGCCGCCCTGGCGCATCGCCTCAAGCACGTAGCGGTCGCCGACCGCCGTCTGGATCACGTTCAGGCCCGCGCGCTCCATCGCGATCTTGAAGCCCAGGTTGGCCATCACCGTCGCCACGACGGTGCCCTCGGCCAGCGTGCCCCGCTCGCGCAGCGAGAGCGCGAGGATCGCCATCACCTGGTCGCCGTCCACGATCTCGCCCGCGGAGTCCACGGCCAGCATCCGGTCCGCGTCCCCGTCGTGCGCCACGCCGACGTCCGCGCCGTGCTCGAGCACCTTGGCCCGCAGCAGGTCGAGGTGGGTGGAGCCGCAGCCCTCGTTGATGTTGAGCCCGTCCGGCGCGTCGCCGATCGTGATCACCTCGGCGCCGAGCCGGCGCAGCGCCGCCGGGGCCGCGACCGAGGCCGCGCCGTGTGCCGTGTCCAGCACCACGGTCAGCCCGTCGAGCCGGTTCGGCACCGTGCCGACCAGGTAGTCCACATAGCGCTCGACCCCGTCGGCCAGGTCGGTGATCCGGCCGATGCCGTCGCCCACCGGACGCTCCCAGGGCTCCTTGAGCCGCGCCTCGATCGCGTCCTCGACCTCGTCGTCCAGCTTGAGCCCGCCGCGCGCGAAGAACTTGATCCCGTTGTCCGGAGCCGGGTTGTGGCTCGCCGAGAGCATCACGCCGAAGTCGGCCTCCAGCGCGATGGTGAGGTAGGCCACCGCGGGCGTCGGCAGCACGCCGAGGCGCACCACGTCCACCCCGGCCGAGGCGAGGCCCGCCGCCACCGCCGCCTCGAGGAACTCGCCCGAGGCCCGCGGGTCGCGTCCGATGACCGCCTTGGGCCGGTGCCCGGCGAACTCGCCGCGCTCCGCCAGGACGTGCGCCGCGGCGACCGACAGGTCCAGCGCCAGCTCGGCGGTGACCTCGCGGTTAGCCAGCCCGCGTACCCCGTCGGTTCCGAAAAGTCGGGCCATGGAGACGGACCCCTTAGCTGTTGTGTTGGAAGAGAGGGCGGAGCGAAAAGAGACAACCCCACCGTACGCCGCGAGACGGACGATGGGGCTGTCTGACTTGCCGATAAACGGCAAAGCCCTGCACAAGCGTGTCCGGAGACTAACGCTTCGAGTACTGCGGGGCCTTGCGAGCCTTCTTCAGACCGGCCTTCTTGCGCTCGGTGGCGCGCGCGTCGCGGGTCAGGAAGCCGGCCTTCTTCAGGGTCGGACGGTTGGCCTCGGTGTCGGCCTCGTTGAGCGCGCGGGCGATGCCCAGGCGCAGCGCGCCGGCCTGGCCGGAGACGCCGCCGCCGTTGATGCGGGCGATCACGTCGTACTGGTCGTCCAGCTCGAGCACGTGGAAGGGCTCGTTGACCTCCTGCTGGTGCACCTTGTTCGGGAAGTACGCGTCGAGGGTGCGACCGTTGATCTTCCACTTGCCGGTGCCGGGGATGATGCGCACCCGGGCCACGGCCTCCTTGCGGCGACCGGTGCCGCCGGCCGGGACCAGGTTGGCGGCGCGACGCACCGGGGCGTCGGCGGCCGGGGCGGTCTCGGTGGTGTAGGTCTCGGGGACCTCTTCGTCGTCGATGTTCTCGACGTCGGCCGTCAGTTCAGACACTGCCGCAAACTCCTTGATCGATTACTGAGCGACTTGAGACAGCTCGAACGGAACGGGCTGCTGGGCGGCGTGCGGGTGGACCGGTCCGCCGTAGACCTTGAGCTTCTTGAGCATGTCGCGGCCGAGGCTGTTGTGCGGGAGCATGCCGCGCACGGCCTTCTCCACGGCCTTGCGCGGGTCCTTGTCGATCAGGTCGCCGTACTTGACGGAACGCAGACCGCCCGGGTAACCGGAGTGCCGGTAGGCGAGCTTGTCCTCGCGCTTGTTGCCGGACAGGTGGACCTTCTCCGCGTTGACGATGATGACGAAATCACCGGTGTCCACGTGCGGAGCGAACTGCGGCTTGTGCTTGCCGCGCAGCAGGATGGCCGTCTGGCTGGCGAGCCGGCCGAGAACGATGTCAGTGGCGTCGATGACGTACCACTTGCGCTCGACCTCGCCGGGCTTGGGGCTGTACGTACGCACGGGTCGTATGCCTTCACTCGTGTCGGTATCCGCGTCGGAGACGAGGATTTGGACGGTGATTCCGCAGGCGGACAGCGTCAGACACCTACGGCATCAGGCACCGAGCCCCCCGGTTTCTTGTCCCCGTGAGGAGGAGAAGTCCGGGCGCGCATGAATCGCGCGGAAAACACAACGTGGACCACGGTACCCGGCGGCACCCGGATCGGTCAAAACGACCTCCGCGCAGGTCAGTCCCTGCGGTGCCGCCGCCGGTAGAGGATCGGGAAGGACACCCCGATCAGGATCAGCAGCGCCAGCGCGGCGTACACCAGGGGCGAGAAGCCGCCGGACGGCACGGCCACCGAGGTCTTCTCGGCGTCCACGCTCGTCACCGGGTCGGGCGCGGGGGCCGACGTGGTCGGCGCGAGCAGCGGCTGCTTGTACACCGGGGCGGTCGGGCCGCTCCACGGCACCGAGGCCGGCATGATCACGACGTTGCCGAGCACCGAGATCGCCTGGCCGTCCGGCAGCCCGTTGTGGTCGTCGCCCGGGTCCGGCAGCGACTGCACCGCGACCTCGTCGGTCTGGCAGACGCCCGTGTGCAGGCCGCAGTCCATCGCCTTGCCGGTGTTCACCAGGACGTGCAGCGCGCCGCTCTGCCAGCCCCGCCGGCCCGGCACGCACTGCCACTGGCCCACGTCGTAGCTGCACGAGGCGCCGGTGGACGCGTCCGCCGTCACCCCGACCAGCCAGTGGTCGGCCGTCGAGTAGAAGGGCCAGACGACGAACTTCTCGTCCGAGCCCACCACCGGCGCCGCGAGGGAGACCGTGATCTCCTGCGTGCCCGTGCCCTGCCGGAACGTGGAGTCGGGCACGTCGATGCCGCCCTCCGCGTAGCCGAACGCGGTTCCAGCCGTTCCCGACGCGATCGCCCCCACCAGGACCACCGCGGTCGTCCATCTCGTCACCCGCCGGGCGCCGATGCCCACCAGGACCCTCCCGAATCGATTCACCACCGCAGGGTGCGGAGACTATCGGCACAGGACCCTGAGAGCAACCCCCTAAGAGCTCTGATACAGGTCAGCAACCCAGCGTGCGCATCCGACGCGTCTCCGTGACGCGCGCGGCGAGCTCCGACGCGGACGGATAGCGCACCTCCTCCAGGGTCAGCCCGTGCGGCGGCAGTACATTCACGGACGGATGCCGCTCCTTGCCGGCCAGCACCTCGGCCGGGAACTCCGGCGCGCAGCGCCCGTCCCCCGCCATCAGCAGCGCGGCGACCAGGGCGCGGACCATCGAGTGGCAGAAGGCGTCGGCCTCGACGGTGGCCTCGACCTCGTCCGGCCTGACGCGCTCCCAGTGCACGTCCAGCAGCCGGCGGATGGTCGTGGCGCCCTCGCGCTTCTTGCAGTACGCGGCGAAGTCGTGCTCGCCGAGCATCAGCCGCGAGGCCTCGTTGAGCCGCTCGAGGTCGAGCGCGCGGTTGTGCCAGAGCACGAATCCGCGCCGGACGGGCAGCGTGCCCTCGCGGGAGTCGCAGACCCGGTAGACGTAGCGCCGCGAGGTGGCGGCGAAGCGGGCGTCGAAGCCCTCCGGCGCCTGCTCGGCGCGGTAGACCCGGACGTCCATCGGCAGCTTTCCGGCGAGCCGGCGCAGCAGCTTCTCCCGGTGCGCGTTCCAGACCCCCTCGGGCAGGTCGAAGTGGGCCACCTGGCCGCTCGCGTGGACGCCGGAGTCGGTCCGCCCGGCCACGGTGAGCTGGACGGGCTCGGACAGCCGCAGAACGGCCGTCAGCGCCTCCTCGAGCGTCTGCTGCACCGTGCGCAGCCCGCTGCGCTGCCTGGCCCAGCCCGCGAACTCCGTGCCGTCGTACGCCAGGTCCAGCCGCACCCGGGTGAACGTCATTCCTGCCCTCTCCACGGAAGAAAGGCGCCGCTCGGGTCTCCCCGGGCGGCGCCCTTCGAACTGCTACTGCCGATCAGGCCTCTTCGGACTCCGGCTTGGCGTCCTCGACCGTGTCCTCGACCTCGGCGGCGGCCTCGGTCTCAGTGGCCTCGTCCGCGACCGGGGCGACGTCCTCGACCTCAGCGGTCTCGGCCTTGGCCTGGTCGTTCTCCTTGACCGCGCGCTTGGTCGCGGCCTCGGCCTCGCGGGTGGCCTCCTGAGCAACCGTCAGCGGCTCGACGAGCTCGATGATCGCCATCGGGGCGTTGTCGCCGCGACGCGGGCCGAGCTTGACGATGCGGGTGTAACCACCCGGACGGGCCGCGTACCGCGGGGCGATCTCCTCGAACAGCTTAAAGAGGGTGTCGCGACCGCTGTAGAACGGCGTGTTGCGCAGCTCCAGCGTGGCGGCCACCTGGCGACGCGCGTGCAGGTCGCCCTTCTTGGCCTTGGTGATCAGCGGCTCGACGAACGGGCGCAGCTGACGGGCCTTGGCCTCGGTGGTGGTGATCCGCTCGTGCTCGATCAGCGACTTGGCGAGGTTCGCCAGAATGTGCTTCTGGTGCGTACCGGAACCGCCGAGACGCGGACCCTTCTTCGGGGCGGGCATCTGTTTCTCCCTTGTTGATCCTGCGTGAGCCGGACTAGGTACTCACGCAGTCCCGGGGCCCCTCGTTCGCGGGGCCCCGGACGCTTTTTCGTTACTACCGGTGGATCAGTACTGCTCGGTCTCCGCGAAGGACAGGTCGTCGTCCTCGTACGGCTCGTCGGACGCGGAGAGCGCGGCCGTCGGGTCGAATCCGGGGGGCGAGTCCTTCAGCGCGAGGCCCATGCCGTGCAGCTTCGCCTTGACCTCGTCGATCGACTTGGCGCCGAAGTTGCGGATGTCGAGCAGGTCGGCCTCCGAACGGGCGACGAGCTCGCCGACCGTGTGGATGCCCTCGCGCTTGAGGCAGTTGTACGAGCGGACCGTGAGCTCGAGCTCCTCGATCGGCAGCGCCAGGTCGGCGGCCAGGGCGGCGTCCGTCGGGGACGGGCCCATGTCGATGCCCTCGGCCTCGACGTTCAGCTCGCGGGCCAGGCCGAACAGCTCGACCAGCGTCTTACCGGCCGAGGCGACGGCGTCGCGCGGGCGCAGGCACTGCTTGGTCTCGACGTCGACGACCAGCTTGTCGAAGTCGGTGCGCTGCTCGACACGGGTCGCCTGGACCTCGTACTTGACCTTCAGCACCGGCGAGTAGATCGAGTCGACCGGGATCCGGCCGATCTCCTGGCCGGGCTGCTTGTTCTGCACGGCGGAGACGTAGCCGCGGCCGCGCTCGACGGTCAGCTCCATCTCCAGCTTGCCCTTGGCGTTCAGCGTGGCCAGGATCAGCTCGGGGTTGTGCACCTCGACACCGGCCGGCGGCGCGATGTCGGCGGCGGTCACGATGCCGGGGCCCTGCTTGCGCAGGTACATCACGACCGGCTCGTCGTGCTCGGAGGAGACGACCAGGCCCTTGATGTTCAGGATCAGGTCGGTGACGTCCTCCTTGACGCCCGGGATGGTCTGGAACTCGTGCAGCACGCCGTCGATCCGCAGGCTGGTGACCGCGGCCCCCGGGATCGAGGACAGCAGGGTGCGGCGCAGCGAGTTGCCGAGCGTGTAGCCGAAGCCGGGCTCGAGGGGCTCGATGGTGAAGCGGGAACGGAACTCGTCCACCACTTCCTCGGTCAGCGTGGGGCGCTGAGCGATGAGCATCTGGGGATACCTCCATGATCAAGGACGCCCGATATATGACGTCCGCGGATGCGCCCATGCGAAGAGCACACAGGGCGCCGACCCAGTATACCCCATCGGGGCGGTACTGAATCGGCGCCCGGCTGTCAAGCGCCTGGAGCCGCTTACTTCGAGTAGAACTCGACGATCAGCTGCTCCTGGACCAGGGTGTCGATCGCTCCGCGCTGCGGCAGGGCGTGCACCAGGATCCGCATCTTCGACGGGACGACCTCGAGCCACGCCGGGACGGTGCGGTCGCCGGCCTCGGCGCGAGCCACCACGAAGGGGGTGAGCTCGAGCGAGGAGCCGCGCACCTCGACGATGTCGTTCTCGGTCACCCGCATCGACGGGATGTCGGCCTTGTGGCCGTTGAGCAGGATGTGGCCGTGGCGCACCAGCTGGCGGGCGTGGTCACGGGACTTGGCGAAGCCAGCCCGGTACACGACGTTGTCCAGCCGGGTCTCGAGGATGCGCAGCAGGTTCTCGCCGGTCTTGCCCTGCTTGCGGCTGGCCTCCTCGTAGTAGCCGCGGAACTGCTTCTCGAG
>DASTAE010000079.1:0-56675 GCA_035712985.1 Actinospica sp. | reverse complement strand
GTTCGCGCGGGCGAACGCAGCGGCCGGCAGCTGAGGAGCAGCGCTCACGCGCAGTCCCGGCACACCGGCAGGCCGTCGCGCTCGAAGGCGAGCTGCGACTGGTGGTGCACCAGGAAGCAACGCGAGCAGGTGAACTCGTCGGCCTGCCGGGGCAGGACTCGGACGCTCAGCTCCTCGTTCGAAAGGTCGGCACCCGGGAGCTCGAGCGACTCGTTGTCGCCCTCCTCCAGGTCGACCACTGCAGCGGTCTTGTCGACACGCCGCGCCTTCAGCTCCTCCAGGGAGTCCTCGTTCAGTTCGTCGTCGGTCTTGCGCGGCGTGTCGTAGTCGGTAGCCATCTTCCCTCTCCCCCTTCAGCGGTGGTTCACAGGTCGTTCAGGGCACGTAACGTATCGGGCGGCGAAGTTGTGCCCGATACGAAGCGCAGATTTTGCCGTACTTCAAGCGCCGTTACGCAACCGACACCCATTCGCATCAACCGAACGGGTGGTCTGCCAGGATGGTTCCCGACTGCCCCCGCCCCGTCCGGAAAGGCCCCGCGATGCCCGTCTACGCCCTCGGCGACCTGGTGCCCGACATCCACCCGGAGGCCTACGTGCACCCGGACGCGACGGTGATCGGGCAGGTCAGCGTGGGTGCGGGCAGCACGGTCTGGCCGGGGGCCGTGCTGCGCGGCGACTACGGCCGGATCTCCGTCGGCGAGCGCACCTCGATCCAGGACGGGACTGTGGTGCACGCCACAGAAGATCTTCCGACGAAGATCGGCAGCGATTGTGTGGTTGGTCACATCGCGCACCTCGAGGGTTGCGAGATCGAGGACGGCTGCCTGATCGGCTCCGGCAGCGTGGTGCTGCACCGGGTCGTGGTGCGCTCCGGAGCCCTCGTGGGGGCCGGAGCGGTGGTGTCCCCGGGCACGGAGGTCCCGGCGAGGGCCATGGCCCTCGGAGTGCCCGCCAGGATCCGCCCCGAGGCGGTCAAGGAAGGCACCTTCGAGGACGCGGTGGGCCGCTACGTGGCCAACGGGCAGCGGTACGCCCAAGAGCTCCGCAGGATCGATTAGCGGCCCGTCCGGTCGGTCGGCACCCAGACCCGGACGATCAGGCCGCCCTCGGGCCGCGCCTGCACCCCGATCCGGCCGCCGTGGGCGCGGACGATCGAGCGCACGATCGACAGGCCGAGCCCGGCCCCGCGGTCCCCCGGCTTCGGCGGCGCGCCCGCCGCGCTCAGCCTCCGGAAGGGCTCGAACAGCGTCTCGACCAGTTCCGGCGGCACCTGCGGCCCGCTGTTCGCGACGACGAGCAGCCCGTGGTCGCCCTGGTCGTAGCTGACCACGTCGACCCAGCCGCCCGTACCGTCCGGGACGTTGTGCCGCATCGCGTTGTGCACCAGGTTCGTCGCGACCTGCTCCAGCAGCGGCCCGTCCCCGCGCACGACGACCGGGTTGAGCTGCGTCCGCAGCTGCAGGCCGCGCTGGGCGGCCTCGGCGCCGCTGAGCGCGATGACGCCGCCGACCACGTCGTTCCAGCGCACCGGCCCCGGCGCCGGCACCGCCTGATCCGCCCTCGAGAGCGCCAGCAGGCCCTCGATCATCCGCTCGGAGCGCTGGTTGTTGGCCAGCAGCCCCTGGGCCAGCACGACGGTGTCCTGGGGCGTGTCCGGGTCCGCCAGCGCGACCTCCAGCAGGGTCCGGCTGACGGCGAGCGGCGTGCGCAGCTCGTGCGAGGCGTTGCCGGTGAACCTGCGCTGGCTCTCGAAGGCCGCGTCGAGCCGGTCCAGCATCTCGTCGAAGGTCGCGGCCAGTTCGTAGAGCTCGTCGTGCGGACCCTCGGGCGCGAGCCTGGCCCGCGCGTCGAGGGATCCCTCGCCCCGCCGCGCGATCCGCCGCGCGGCCGAGGTGACGCCGCTCAGCGGCCGCAGCACCCGCCCGGCCAGCCAGTAGCCGAAGCCGAAGACCAGCAGGCCGATCGCGACCATGCCGAGCCCCGCCGCGATCCAGATCTGCTCCAGCGTGTCCGCGCGCACCGCGGCCGCGCATTCCAGCTGCTGCACGGCCGTCAGCCTCACCCCGGCGAGCTTCTGCGCCTCGCTGAGGCGGCACCAGGCGGGCAGGTCCGCGCGCGGATGGTAGAGCCGCCAACGCACCAGGATGTAAGTCACGGTCGTCAGCAGCGTGCCGAAGACGAAGAAGAGCGCGACGAAGATCAACGACAGCTTGGCGCGCACGGTCAGCCCGCGCCGCGGCCGGGCGGACTCCGCCCGCGCGGTCGCCTGGGTGTACTGGCCCGAGGCGGTGAGCGGGACGATCGTGCGGGCCAGCGGATCGGGCTCGGGCAGCTCGCTCTGCACGCTCGTCAGCCGATCCGGTAGCCGGCGCCGGGCACGGTCTTGATCACCTGGGGCTCGCCGAGCCGGCGGCGCAGCGTCATCACCGTCACCCGGACCACGTTCGTGAACGGGTCGGCGTTCTCGTCCCAGGCCTTCTCCAGCAGCTGCTCGGCGCTCACCACGGCCCCGCCGGCCCGCATCAGCACCTCCAGCACGGCGAACTCTTTGGGGGCCAGCGAGACCGGCGCCCCGTCCCGCGTCACCTCGCGGCGCGCCGGGTCGAGCCGGACGCCGGAGGCCTCGAGCACCGGGGGCACCAGCGGCATCGCGCGGCGCCCCAGGGCCCGCACCCGGGCGACGAGCTCGCTGAAGGCGAAGGGCTTGCCGAGGTAGTCGTCCGCGCCGAGGCTGAGCCCGGCGACCCGGTCGGAGACCTCGGAGGAGGCCGTGAGCATCAGGACCCGGGTCGCGCCGCCCGCCTCGACGATCCGGCGGCACAGCTCGTCGCCGTGCATCCCGGGCAGATCCCGGTCCAGCACGGCCACGTCGTAGTCGTTGACGCCGACCCGCTCCCAGGCCTCGAGCCCGTCGTAGGCCACGTCCACCGCCATCGACTCCCGGCGCAGGCCGCGCGCGATCGCGTCCGCGAGCAACTGCTCGTCCTCGACCACCAGAACCCGCACCGCTCCGCCCTCCGCCGACCGCACCCGCACGTCAGGCCATCATCATGCCCCGCGCCTAAGGACTGCGTGAACAAGTCGGACTCACCCGTTTGAACGCGTTACACCGGGGAAACCTGACTCGTACGGCCCAACAGCCGCCCCGGGACAGCGAACCGCCCGGGGTGTGGGCACGCAGCGCATCCGTCCCCGTCACGGCGCATCCCGCGACCCCCTCCGCGGCGCGCCGGACGACCAGGCTCGAACCGAGCCGAGCCCGTCGTACAGAGCACCAAAGCAAGCACTAAGGAGCACCATGGGAGAGTTCGCCGCCCGTCTGCGCCAGAGGATCGAGGACACCGAATCCGCGCTGCGCAAGGCGGTCTCAGCACGGGATGTCTACGCGGTCCAGGTCGAGCAGGGTGAGCTCGATTCGCTGCTTCGCATCGCCGCCGACCACGGCGTCGACACCAAGATCCACGCGATCGCGGCCTGACCGCCGCGGATCGCGCCCCTCACCCCGTCACACCCCCACCGATCGACCAGCTTCAGTAATCCCGATCGTCCGCTCCCAGGACGGTCAGGGCGCCGTGCAGGGCCGGGAACAGTGCGGAACCGGCGGCCAGCACCATCGCCTCCGAGGCGGGAGCCCCGTGGAAACCCTCCACGCGGGCTCCCGCCTCTTCCGCGATCAGGGCGCCCGCCGCGCGGTCCCAGGCATGCGTGCCGCGCTCGTAGTAGCCGTCCACCCGGCCCGCGGCGACCGCGCACAGATCGAGCGCGGCGCTGCCGCCGCGCCGGATGTCGCGCACCTGCCCGAGCAGCCCGCCGACGATCCGGCCCTGCACCTCGCGGCGCTCCGCGCGGTAGCCGAAACCGGTGGCGATCAAGGACTTCGCGAGGTTCTCCGGTTCGTTGACCCGCAGCCGCCGTCCGCCCAGGAACGAGCCCTCGCCGCGCACGGCCGTGTACTCCTCGCTCAGTTGCGGCGCCAGCACGACGCCCGCGAGGGCCACGCCGTCCGCCTCGGCGCCGATCGAGACGGCCCAGGCGGGCAGCCCGTAGAGGTAGTTGACCGTCCCGTCGATCGGGTCGACCACCCAGCGCACGCCGCTGCCGCCGTCCTCGGAACCGCCCTCCTCGCCCAGGAATCCGTCGTCCGGCCGGTGCCGCCGGATCGCCGCGCGGATGACCCGCTCGGCGGCGGTGTCCATCTCGGTCACCACGTCGGTCGGGCTGGATTTCGTCTGCGCCACGCCGAGATCGGCGGGGCGCCCCTCCACGAGCAGCTTGCCCGCCTCGGCCGCGGCGGCCCGGGCGACGGCCAGCAGTTCACGCGCGTCGATCGACACGGATCCTCCTCTCAGTCCCGGCCGCACAGGGCCGGCTTGCCCTGCACGCGCGGATTGGGGCAGCAGCCGGCGGCGCAGATGTCGGGCATGGGTCCGCGGCCGCTCAGGCCGGCCCGCTCGACCTGCTCGCCGCGCTCGACCGCCGAGCGCTCGGTCAGCAGATCGCGGACCAGGGCGACGAAGGCGGGAGCGGTGCCCGGGGTCGCCGCGCGGGCCATCGGCAGGCCGACCTCGGCGGCGACCTCGGCGGCCTGGGTGTCCAGGTCGTAGATCACCTCCATGTGGTCGGAGACGAAGCCGATCGGCACCAGCACGACACCGCTCGCGCCGTCCGCCGCGCGCTCGCGCAGGTGGTCGCAGACGTCGGGCTCGAGCCAGGGCTGCGTCGGCGGCCCGCTGCGGCTGCAGTACACGAGCTTCCACGGCTGCTCCGCGCGCCCGAAGCGCTCGGCCACGCGGTTCGCGACGAGTTGCGCGACCGCCTCGTGCTGCGGCACGTAGTCGCTGGTCTCGCTGTAGGACAAGGGAACCGAGTGCGTGACGAAGACCAGCTCGGCCTGCTCGCGCACACCCTCGTCGAGCTCTTCGAACGCTGCGATGGCCGCGGCGGCGAAGGGTTCGACGAATCCCGGGTGGTCGAAGTAGGCGCGGATCTTGTCCAGGCCGAGCACGTCCGCGACGCCCGCCTGCTCCACCGCGGCCGCCAGATCCTCCCGATATTGACGGCATCCGGAGTACGACGAATAGGCCGAAGTGACGAAAACCAGCGCCCGCTTCACTCCGTCGGCGGCCATCTGCGTGAGGGTGTCGGCGAGGTAGGGGCGCCAGTTCCGGTTCCCCCAGTAGACCGGGATCTCCAGGCCGTGCGCCGCGAAATCGGCCTCGACCTCGGAGATCAGGGCCCGGCACTGCGCGTTGATCGGGCTGACCCCGCCGAACAGGAAATAGTGCTCGCCGACCGCGGCGAGCCGCTCCTTCGGGATTCCGCGGCCGCGGGTGACGTTCTCCAGGAACGGCACCACGTCGTCGGGCCCCTCGGGGCCGCCGAAGGAGAGCAGCAGCAGGGCGTCATAGGGCAGCGTTTCCGGCATAGACAAATCCTCGCACGATCACCGGCCGCCTCTTGACGCGAGGTCTACGGTCAAGTTGGCTGGCTACCCGTTAAGCGACCGCTGACCACCACGACCCTCATGTCCATCGGCAAGATTGGCGCTTGATGAGCACTTCGACCACCGCACCGGCGACCCGCACCTGGAGCAACTGGGCCGGGAACCAGCAGGCCCGGATGCAGCGCGTGGCGACCCCGTCGAGCCCGCAGGAGGTCGCGGAGACGGTGCGGGACGCGGCCGCGCGGGGCCTGACGGTCAAGCCGGTGGGCAGCGGGCACTCCTTCACCCCGGCGGCCGTGACCGACGGCGTGCAGATCCGCCTGGTGAACCTGGCCAGGCTGCGCGGCGCCGACCACTCGACCGGCCTGGTCACCGCCGAGGCCGGGATGCCGCTGTGGCGGCTGAACGAGCTGCTGGCCGAGCAGGGCCTGGCGCTGACCAACATGGGCGACATCCAGGCGCAGACCGTCTCCGGCGCGATCGGCACCGGCACGCACGGCACCGGCCGGGCCAGCGCCTCGATCGCGGCCCAGGTCGCGGGCCTGGAGATCGTGCTCGCGGACGGCAGCATCGTGGCCTGCAACACGCGCTCGCACCCGGATCTGTTCGAGGCGGCCAGGATCTCGGTCGGCACCATCGGCGTGATCACCGCCGTCACCTTCCGCACCGAGCCCTCGTTCCTGCTGGAGGCGCGCGAGGAGCCGATGCGGGTCGACGAGGTGCTGGAGGACTTCGACGAGCTGCGCACCCGCAACGAGCACTTCGAGTTCTTCTGGTTCCCGCACACCTCGATGACCACGACCAAGCGCAACAACCGCTCGGCGGGCCCCGCCAGGCCGCTCTCCCGCCGCCGCGAATGGCTCGAGGACGAGTTCCTGTCGAACACGGTCTTCTCCGGGATCTGCCGGGTCGGCCGCGCCGCGCCGCGGGCGATCCCGGCGATCAACAAGCTCTCGTCCAAGGCGCTGTCCGCGCGCACCTACGTGGACCGCTCGGACCGGGTCTTCACCTCGCCGCGCACGTTCAAGTTCCTGGAGATGGAGTACGCGCTGCCGGTCGAGGCCGCGGTCCCGGCGCTGCGCGAGATCCAGCGGATGATCGCGCGGGAGAACCTGCGGATCAGCGTCCCGGTCGAGGTGCGCTGCGCCCCCGCGGACGAGCTGTGGCTGTCCACGGCGTACGGCCGGGACACCGCGTACCTGGCTTTCCACATGTTCCAGGGCATGGACCAGACCCGGTACTTCGACCTGGCCGAGGAGATCATGCTCGCGCACGACGGCCGGCCGCACTGGGGCAAGCTGCACACCCAGGAGCACGACTATTTCGCCGCGGCGTATCCCAAGTTCGCGGATTTCCTGGCCGTGCGCGAGAAGACCGACCCGGACCGCGTGTTCGCCAACAACTACACCCGGCGCATCTTCGGGGCCTGACTCCGATCCGGCTGAGTCAGAGCAGTTCCCCGGTCGCCACGAGGACGGCGGGCCCGGTCATCTCGATCCGCCCGTCCCCGTGCTCGACGATGCTGAGCACTCCACCGGGAACCCGCACCTCGTAGGCCGTGCCCGGCGCGGCTCCGTCCCGCCGAGCGGCGGCCAGCATCGCCGCGCACGCTCCGGTACCGCAGGACCGTGTCTCGCCGGATCCGCGCTCGTGCACCCGCATCCGAATCCGATGCGGACCGGCGGCCGCCACGAACTCGACGTTCACCCCGCGCGGATAAGCGCTCGCCGGCCGGAACTCAGGGGCCTGAAGGAGCGGCCCCGCCTCGGCGACATCGTCCACGAACACGACCGCGTGCGGATTGCCCATGTCCACGTTCACCGCGGGCAGCCACCGATCCCCGACCAGCACCTCGGCCGACTCGGCCGGCCAGACCGAGACCCCCATGTCGACGGTGATGTCCCCGCCGTCCTCCGGCACCGTCATCCGCTTGACCCCGCCGCGGGTGGCGATGCCGAACTGTCCGGGCTTGGCCAGATCATGCGCGACGAGGTACCGAGCGAACACCCGCGTCCCGTTCCCGCACATCTCCGCGATCGACCCGTCCGCGTTCCGGTAGTCCATGAACCAGGGCGCCTGCGCCGCGTCCTGCTCGTAACCCGGCATCAACGCCGTGGGCACGACCCGCAGCAGCCCGTCCGCCCCGATCCCGGCACGCCGGTCGCAGACGGCGGCCACCCACGCCGCGTCGGGGTCGAAGGAGCCCTCGACGTCCTCGATGATGACGAAGTCGTTCTCGGTGCCGTGGCCCTTGGTGAACGGGATCATGCGGCCAATGCTACGCGGCGGCACCGACAGCCTCGGTCGCAACCGACGATCTACCGGGTGGCGCTCCACTGCGCGGCGCCGACGGCCTTCGCCGCCGCGGAGACCAGGTCAGCGCGATCGCGGGCCAGCCAGACGGTGTCCTGCGCGCGCCGGAACCACTTCTCCTGCCGCCGCGCGAACTGCCGCGTCCTGAGCGCCGTCTGGTCGCGCGCCTCCTGCTCGGAGCAGTGCCCGTCCACGTAGTCGAGAACCTGCTGGTATCCCAACGCCCGGCTGGCCGTCTCCCCCTCGCGCAGCCCCTGCGGAATCAGCCCGGTCACCTCGTCGACCAGGCCTTTCTCCCACATGATGTCCACCCGCCGGGTGATCCGCTCGTCCAGCTCGGCCTTCTCGACGCCGAGCCCGACCCGGACCGTGCCCGGGTAGTGGTGGCCCGCCTCGGGCAGCGAGGCCTGGAACGGGGCGCCGGTGAGCAGCACGACCTCGAGCGCGCGGACGATCCGCCGCCCGTTGGAGGGCAGGATCGCCGCAGCCGAACGGGGGTCCTTCGCCGCCAGCTCGGCGTGCAGCACGGCCGATCCCTCGGCCTCCAGGCGCGCTTCGAGGGCGGCGCGGATCCCGGGATCGGTCCCCGGGAAGTCGAAGCCGCCGAGCACCGCGTCCACGTACAGCCCCGAGCCGCCGACCAGCACGGGAACGCGATCCTCGGCGAGCAGCCGGTCCACCTCGGCGCGCGCGAGCCGCTGGTACTCGGCGACGGCCGCCCGCTCCGTCACCTCCCAGACGTCGAGCAGGTGGTGCGGCACGCCCTCGCGCTCGGGCTCGGTGAGCTTCGCCGTGCCGATGTCCATGCCGCGGTAGAGCTGCATGGAGTCGGCGTTGACGACCTCGCCGCCGAACTCCCGCGCGAGCGCGATGCCCAGGTCGGACTTGCCCGCGGCTGTCGGCCCGACCACGGCGATGACCGGCTTGCCCGCCATGGTCACCCGCAGGCGGGAGCGGCCGGCAGCGGCGCCGGAACCCCGATCGACGGCATCCCGAGGGCGACGGACGGCTTGGCCTGCTCGGCGGGCGCGCCCTGCCGGGCCTCCCACGCGTCCCCGGAGCGCAACCGCCGCAGCGTGCGGATCGCCGAACCGCCCCCCTCGCCGTCCGCGATCAGGTGGTGCGGCGCGGCCTGTGTGAGCACCACGGTCACCGCGTCACCGGGCCGCGGCAGCTCCGTCGCGCCCCCGACGCTGAAGTGCACCAGCCGGTTATCCCGAGCCCGGCCGGAGAGCCGGTGCGTGGCCCCGTCCTTGCGCCCCTCGCCCTCGGCGACGAGCAGTTCGACCTCGGTGCCGACCAGCGCGCGGTTCTCGGCCCAGGAGATCTCCTCCTGCAGCGGCGCGAGCCGGTCGTACCGCTCCTGCACGACCTCCTTCGGCACCTGACCGTCCATCTCCGCCGCCGGGGTCCCCGGCCGCTTCGAGTACTGGAAGGTGAACGCGGAGGCGAACCGGGCCTCGCGCACGACCTCGAGCGTCTGCTCGAAGTCGGCGTCGGTCTCGCCGGGGAAGCCGACGATGATGTCCGTGGTGATCGCCGCGTGCGGAATGGCCTCGCGAACCCGCTCGATGATGCCCAGGTAGCGATCGCGCCGGTAGGACCGCCGCATCGCCTTCAGCACCGCGTCGGATCCGCTCTGCATCGGCATGTGGAGCGAGGGCATCACGTTCGGCGTCTCGGCCATCGCCTCGATCACGTCGTCGGTGAAGTCACGCGGATGCGGGGACGTGAACCGAACCCGCTCGAGACCGTCGATCTCGCCGCAGGCCCGTAGCAGCTTCGAGAACGCCGCCCGATCCCCGAACTCCGCGCCGTACGAGTTCACGTTCTGCCCGAGCAGCGTGATCTCGACCACGCCCTCGGCCACCAGCGCCTCGACCTCGCGCAAGATGTCGCCGGGCCGACGGTCCTTCTCCGTTCCCCGCAGCGCGGGCACGATGCAGAAGGTGCAGGTGTTGTTGCAGCCGACGGAGACCGACACCCAGGCCGCGTAGGCGGACTCGCGGCGGGTCGGGAGCGTGGACGGGAAGGCCTCCAACGACTCCTTGATCTCGAGCTGCGCCTCCTCCTGCACGCGGGCGCGCTCGAGCAGAACGGGCAGCGAGCCGATGTTGTGCGTGCCGAAGACGACGTCCACCCAGGGCGCGCGCCGCTGCACCTCGCCGCGGTCCTTCTGGGCCATGCAGCCGCCCACGGCGATCTGCATACCGGGCTTGCGCGCCTTGACCGAGGCCATGTGCCCCAGGTTGCCGTAGAGGCGGTTGTCCGCGTTCTCCCGCACCGCGCAGGTGTTGAAGACGACGACGTCCGCCTCCTCGCCCTTCTCGGAGCGCACGTAGCCCGCCTGCTCCAGCAGGCCGGCCAGGCGCTCGGAGTCGTGCACGTTCATCTGGCACCCGTAGGTGCGGATGTCGTAACTCTTCACGTCGTCTCGCTGCGCCATGCCTCCAAGGATATGTCCCCTGGCAGACAGCCTGTGCCGTTATCCGACCGTTATCCCCCGGCGTGACGAGCGGGACTGATTCACGCTACCTTTCAACGTCGAGACCGAGAGGCTTCGGGGACGACGGGGAGGGTGGGGAACGACGTGGGGACGAGCATGCATCGACGGGGTTTTCTTGGCTTGGCGGTGGCCCTGGGCACCGCCGCTCTGACAGAGGGCTGCGTCACCATCTCCCCGCTGGCGACCACGGGGAACTTCCCGGTGAACTCGTCCGCCAACCTGGCCCAGTCGCGGACCTGGACCACGATGAAGGCCCGGAACAACAACGCCGGGCAGATCATCATCGGCGTCAAGGCGGACCAGCCCGGCCTCGGCTTCTTCAACCCGGCGACGAACACGTACAGCGGATTCGACATCCTGATCGCCCAGATGGTGGCAGCGGGGCTGGGTTTCTCCGCCTCGCAGATCCAGTTCTCCCCGATCGCCTCGCAGGACCGGGAGACCGAACTGGAGAACGGCACCGTAGACCTGGTCGTCGCCTCGTACTCGTACAACGCCGACCGCGCCAAGCTGGTCAGCTTCGCAGGCCCCTACTTCACCACGCCCGAGGCGCTCCTGGTGGCCCGCAACAACTCCACGATCACCGGCGTCGACTCGATCACCTCGGGCACCCACGTGTGCGAGGTGAGCAACTCCAGCAAGGCCGGCGACGTCACCGTGCTGCAGCCCGACATCAAGAGCACCTACGGCGAGTGCGTGGCCGACCTCAAGAGCGGCCAGGCCGACGTCATCTACACCGACTACGCCCTGCTCCTCGGCTACGCCTCCCAGGACCCGAACAGCCTCAAGCTGATCGACACCGGCCGGGGCGTCCAGCACTACGGCATCGGCCTCCCGCTGGGCGACTCGCTCCTGCAGCAGACCATCGACGGCCTGCTCACCACCGCGATCTCCAACGGCACCTGGCGCGCCATCTTCAACTCCACCCTGGCCCCCGAGGGCCTGAAGGCCAACCCCCCGACGGTCGGCGCCTGGCCCTCCTCCTGAGCGCGAGCCGCGGCTCACTCCCCGGCGAAGTCCAGGTCCTCAGCGTCGAACCCCTCGTCCAACTCCTCGGCCCTGGCCTGCGCATTCGCCAGGGCTTCGCGCACAGCCCGCCCGACGATCTCACCGCCGTACCCCTTGCGCGCCAGAAATCCGGCCAGCCGACGTGCCTGCACCTCCCGCGGCAGACCGTTCATCCGAGCCTGCCGCTCAGCCGCCAGCCGCGACGCCGTGCGCTGCTCCTGCTCCGAGTCCAGGACCGAGACGGCCTCCTGCACGACCTCATCCGGCACCGACCGCCGCCGCAATTCGAAGGCGATCGCCCGACTACCCAGCCCTCGATGCTCGTGCCGAGAGCGTGTGAAGGCCTCCGCATAAGCCGCGTCGTCCACCAACCCGAGCTCGGCGAAGCGGTCGAGCACGCTCTCCGCGACCTCCTCGGACACCTCCTTGCGCGCCAGCATCTCGGCCAGCTGCCCCCGAGTCCGCATCGAACGCGCCAGCGAGTCCAGCACCAGCCCGCGCGCGTACGCCTCAGGATCCTGCGCCTCGGCAGCACCCGTCCCGCGCCGCCGCCGAGGGGCCGAGCCTGACGCGTCCTCCGCGCCTGACGCGTCTCCCGACCCCGAGAGGTCTCCCGACCCCCGAGAGCTGCTGCCCGCACCCCACCGCGACGAGCGGCGCGACGACTGGGCGCGCCCGCTCACGTCCTCCCGCGAGGCGGCCTCCTCCGGCCCCGAGGCAGTCTCCGCGTCGCGAGAGGCGGCGCCCGCATCCCACCGCGAGCGGCGCTGGGACGGCGCCCATCCGCTCCCGTCCTGCGAAGCGGTCTCCGAGTCCGACGGCGCGCGCCGGTAGCCCGGAGACCGCCTCGCCCGGCCCGTCACTGCTCGGTGGCGGTGGTGGCGGTGGTGGCGGTGGTGGCGGCGGTGGCAGTGTCCGCGGCGGCAGCGGCCGCCTTGGCCCGCGACGCGCGCGGGGTCTTGGCGGCGGCGGGCGCCGCGGCGGCCTCGGCGACGGCCTGGCGCGGCACCGACTCGCCCGGCTTCTCCTCGGCCGGCGTGTCGAGCTGCGGCCCGATGCCGAGCTTCTCCTTGATCTTCTTCTCGATCTCGTCGGCGATGTCGGGGTTGTCCTTCAGGTACTTGCGCGAGTTCTCCTTGCCCTGCCCGAGCTGGCCGCTCTCGTAGGTGTACCAGGCGCCCGACTTGCGCACGAAGCCCTGCTCGACGCCCATGTCGATCAGGCCGCCCTCGCGGCTGATGCCCTCGCCGTAGACGATGTCGAACTCGGCCTGCCGGAACGGCGGCGCGACCTTGTTCTTGACCACCTTGACGCGGGTGCGGTTGGCCACGGCCTCCTGGCCGTCCTTGAGCGTCTCGATCCGGCGCACGTCGAGGCGCACCGAGGCGTAGAACTTCAGCGCCCGGCCACCGGTCGTGGTCTCCGGCGAGCCGAACATGACGCCGACCTTCTCGCGCAGCTGGTTGATGAAGATCGCGGTGGTCTTCGAGTGGTTGAGCGCGCCGGTGAGCTTGCGCAGCGCCTGGCTCATCAGCCGCGCCTGCAGACCCACGTGCGAGTCGCCCATCTCGCCCTCGATCTCGGCGCGCGGCACCAGCGCGGCCACCGAGTCGATGACGATGATGTCCAGCGCGCCGGAGCGGATCAGCGTGTCCGCGATCTCCAGCGCCTGCTCGCCGTTGTCCGGCTGCGAGATGTACAGGTTCTCGGTGTCCACACCGAGGGCCTTGGCGTAGTCGGGGTCGAGCGCGTGCTCGGCGTCGATGAAGCCGGCCAGGCCGCCCGCGCGCTGGGCGTTGGCCACGGCGTGCAGCGCGACGGTCGTCTTACCGCTGGACTCCGGGCCGTAGACCTCGACGATCCGGCCGCGCGGCAGGCCGCCGACGCCGAGCGCCACGTCCAGCGCGATCGCGCCGGTGGGGATGACCTCGATCGGCGTGCGGGTCTGGTCGCCCATGCGCATCAGGGACCCCTTGCCGAACTGCCGCTCGATCTGTGCGAGGGCCGCGTCGATCGCCTTCTCGCGGTCTGTACCTGCCATCGTTCCTCTGCCTCCGTGTATCGAAAACCGCCTGGTCCGGCTCGTCTTCCACGACGTTACCGGGCGCCACCGACAAGACCGCCCGACCCCGGCGGCGCGCCCCACGGGCGTTCGTCGAGGCAACTGTGCCACAGCGCGGCGCGGCGGTGCGGCGAATCCGGAGATGTCCGGGCAGATCGTGCCCATCCCACCGGTCCCAGCGTCTCTACTAGAACTATAGTTCGAAACTCCCCCGCCGCGCTCTCCCGCCTTCGGGTGAAACTCGTCGGGGCCGTCACCCACTCGGAGCTGTCCCTTTTCCGTAGCGGATATACGCCGATTGCTCGATGTGACGGCCCGTCACCCGCTGCGATCGTGGTCTTGTCGCCCCGCTCCTCGCGGACTCCCCGCGTCGGCGGCGACCAGGATCCAGGAGGTTCACACATGTCCCGCATGTTCCATCGCGTACTCGCCACATCCGTCATCGGCGCCGCGGCGCTGACCGCGCCCGCGGCGGCCATGGCCGCCGATTCCGGAGGCGGGGGCGGCAGCGGCGCCGAACCGGTGCCGACGGCGGTCGTGGTGCACCTGCCCAAGCACGTCGAGGCGGGCCAGCCGGTCACCGTGACGGCCCGGGTGAGCATCCCGCAGGCCGCCGCCGGCCAGGGCGGCGCCCAGGACGGCAAGGGCGCGGACAAGCCCGGCCACGACTCCGGCAAGAAGCACAAGGGCGCCGGCCACGGCAAGAAGGGGAAGAAGCACCACAAGGGCTCGACCAAGCGGCGGCACAAGGTGACCGGTAAGGTCGAGTTCTTCCTCGACGGCAAGGCGGAGCCGCCGGTCGAGCTCAACCACGGCCGGGCCAGCGAGCAGATCGACATCCCGGTCGGCAAGCACACCCTCGTCGCCCAGTACTCGGGGGACGACGAGCACCTGGCCTCGAAGTCGAACCCGGTCAGCTTCGAGCTGACGGCCGGTGACGAGGACCAGTCCACCGCGGCCGGCACCGGCGCCCCGGCCGACGCCCAGAACCCGGACGCCGACTACCCGACCCTCGGCCAGGACAGCCAGGACCCGACCTTCGACCAGGGCTGGGACGACGGCCAGGACGAGCAGGGTCCGAGCCAGGACGACCCGAACATGAACGGAGACGAGGACCAGATCTGAGCACGAGGGCCTGAACGGCCGACCGACATCCGTTGACGCGCGTGCCGGTCCCCCAGGCCATGGACCGGGGACCGGCACGTGAGCGGGCGAAGAGGTGTGGGATCGGCGGACGCATCCGCCTGACCACACGCCGCGCAACGGCCTACGAACTGCCGTGCAGCGGCTCGCTATATCGGACAGGCGCGGGATCGGCGGACGCATCCGCCCATCCGCCTTCTGACGGCCTACCAGCTGCTGTGCAGGGGCTTGCCCTCGGAGTAGCCCGCGGCGCTCTGGATTCCGATGACCGCGCGGTCGTGGAACTCCTCGATGGAGCGGGCGCCCGCGTAGGTGCAGGAGGAGCGCACCCCGGCGACGATCGAGTCGATCAGGTCCTCCACACCGGGGCGGCGCGGGTCGAGGTACATCCGCGAGGAGGAGATGCCCTCCTCGAAGATCGCCTTGCGGGCCTGCTCGAAGGCCGAGTCCTCGGCGGTGCGCAGCTTGACCGCGCGGGCCGAGGCCATCCCGAAGTTCTCCTTGTACTGCCGCCCGTCGCCGTCCCGCTGGATGTCGCCGGGGGACTCGTACGTGCCAGCGAACCAGGAGCCGACCATGACGTTCGAAGCGCCGGCGGCCAACGCTAGCGCGACGTCGCGCGGGTGGCGCACGCCGCCGTCCGCCCAGACGTGCTTGCCCAGCGCCCGCGCCGCGGCGGCGCACTCCAGCACCGCGGAGAACTGCGGGCGGCCGACACCGGTCATCATCCGGGTGGTGCACATAGCGCCGGGGCCGACGCCGACCTTGACGATGTCCGCGCCCGCCTCGACGAGGTCGCGCACGCCGTCGGCGGCGACCACGTTGCCCGCCACGACGGGGACCTGCGGGTCGAGGGCGCGCACCGCACGCAGCGCGGTGAGCATCTTCTCCTGGTGGCCGTGCGCGGTGTCCACCACGAGGACGTCGATCCCGGCGTCGAGCAGGGCCTTGGCCCGGCCGACCACGTCGCCGTTCACGCCGATGGCCGCGCCGACGCGGAACCGGCCGCGCTCGTCCACGGCGGGCGTGTACAGGGTCGCGCGCAGCGAGGACTCGCGGGTGAGCAGGCCGGCCAGAGTGCCGTCCTCGTACGTGACGGGAGCGAGCCGGTGATGTCCCTTGCTGAGGCGCTCGAACGCCTCCTCGGGCGCGATTCCGTACGGTACTGTCAGCAGATCGCGCGCCATGACCTGCCCGACCTGCGTGAACCGGTCGACCCCCTGGCCGTCGGCCTCGGTGACCACGCCGACGGGCCGCTCGCCCTCGAGTACCACCGCAGCGCCATGCGCGCGCTTCGGCAGCAGATTCAGCAGGTCGCCGACCGTGTCTGTCGGGCGGACGGTGATGGGCGTCTCGTACACGGCGTGCCGGGCCTTGACCCATGAGACGACCTCGGTCACCACCTCGATCGGGATGTCCTGCGGGATCACCGTGAGACCGCCGCGCCGCGCGACCGTCTCGGCCATCCGCCGCCCCGCGACCGCGGTCATGTTCGCGACCACCAGCGGAATCGTGGTCCCGGTGCCGTCCGTGGTGTTCAGGTCCACGCCGAGCCGGGAGCCGACGTCGGACCTGGCCGGAACCATGAAGACGTCGTCGTAGGTCAGGTCGTACTGGGGGGTGAGGTCGTTAAGAAAGCGCACGTAACGGCAGTCTACCCGCAAATCGCGGCGCCGCCCGAAGACGCCGCCGAGGAGGCAGTCGGCAGCGGCTCGACCCCGAGCCCGCAGCCGCTCAGGCCGGGATCGAGGGCATCGCGGCGCCGCCCGAAGACGCCGCTCAGAAGGTAGTCGGCCACGGCTCGGCCCAGAGCCCGCAGCCGCTCAGGCAGGGGTCGAGGGCTTGGCCGGATGGCTGGTGAGCGACGGGTCGGCGGCGAGCGGCAGGTCGGAGGCGAGCGACGGGCCTGTGGTGACGCCGGGGTTGCTGATGAGCGGCGGGTCGGTCGCGACGCCCGGATGGCCCAGTGAGGGCTCGGTGGAGCGGCCGTAGGAGCGGGCGCTGCGCCACTGGCCGTCCTCGTCCAGGCGGCGGACGACGCGGGCGGGGACGCCGGCGACCACGCAGTGGTCGGGGACGTCGCCCCGGACCACGGAGCCGGCCGCGACCACGACGTTGCGGCCGATGGCGGCACCGGGGAGGATCACCGCGCCGGTGCCGATCCAGGATCCGGCGCCGATGCTGACCGGCTCGTTGACGGGCCACTGCTTGCCGATCGGGGTATCCGGGTCGGTGTAGCCGTGGTTCTGGTCGGTGATGTAGATGTATGGGCCGGTATATACGTCGTCGCCGATTTCGATGGATTGGTGGCCGACGACGTGGCTACCGCGTCCCAGGACGACGCCGTTGCCGATGCGGACGATCGGGTCCGGGCCGAGGTCGCGCTCCGGGATGAATCCCGCGGAGATGGTGACCTGCGGGCCGATCAGGGTGAAGTGGCCCACCGAGATCCACCGCTCGCCGAGCACCGTGCCCTGCGGGAAGGCGATGGCACTGCCCTCGCCGAAGAAGCCGAAGCGTCGGGCGGCCCGCGATCCGCTGGTGATCTTCCCGGCTTCGACCACGTGCCGCCACGCCCAGTGCACGACGGGCTGGGCACTGGCTCGGAGCCGAACTCTGCGCATGGGATACACGGTATGCGATCACCGGCGCCCACCTACTCGGAACCCGGTGGAAGGGACGGTCAGGATTCACGCCCCGTCCCCGCGTCGGCCGCCACCCCGGCCATCGATGCAATCACCAGCGGCCAGCCACTCTGGACCTAGCAGAAGAAGCGGCCAGGATTCACGCCCCATCCCCGCGTCGGCCGCCACCCCGGCGATCGATGCGATCACCGGGGGCTACGCGCTCCGAAACCCGGCGGGAGGAGGGGGCGCGGTTCACGTTTCGTTCTGTCGGCCGCTACTGCTTGGTCGCCGTTGCGAGAGCCTGGGCGACCTCGTCTCTCGAGGGTGCGGAATGCTGCTCGCGGGTCCCGGTGGGCGGCGATTTGCCGGGGTGGGGCTGGGCCCTACAATGCTGAGCCATCAAGACCCCAATACTTTGATCCGCGTCGGCAACCGGCCTCAAGGGGAGGAGCGCTCGTGCACAACGTGGAGTGGAACGACGTCGTCAACATAGCCATCGGCTGGGCACTGACATTCGTGCTCGGGTTCGAGCGTGAGGTGCGTGGCGCGCCTGCGGGTGACCGTACGTTCTCGATGATCGGGCTGAGTACGGCGCTGATCGGGGCGATCGCTCCGCATTATCCGGCCGTGCTGGGTGGCGCGGTGACCGGAATCGGGTTCATCGGGGGTGGCCTCTGCTTCCGGCAGGCGGTCAAGGAAGAGGACCACGAGAAGCAGATCCTGCACGGGGTGACGACCGCCGCGTCCATCTTCGGCGCGGCCGCTATCGGGGCGATCGCGGGGTGCGGGGATCTGATCCTGGCCACGGCATCCGCCGTGGGGATCCTGCTGTCGCTGGAGATCCGGCACATTCCGGTGCTGCGGTACCTGGACGCGCGGCGTTGGGCGCACCTGTTCGCCGACGACAATCACCGGCACTTCAGGTTGCACGACATCGAGCACGCCATCACGCATCCGCACCAGGAGTACGGCGCGATCATGGCAGCCGTGCACTCGCACGGGAACGGTTCTGCGCACTCGCACGGGAGTGGACCTGCGTCATCGCATGGGGATGGACCTGCGCATACGCATGCGCAGGCTGTGATTCCCAGCCAGGCGGTCGGCGGCGAGGAGGCACCGTCCGCTGAGTCCTCGGTGCACGGTGAAGCGCTGCATGAGGGGGTGTCACTGGTCGGGCCGATCGAGGACGACAGCCTCGTGAAGGAGGGCGAGACCGCCGGCATCCTGGCCAATAGCGTGGTCGACGCGGCGATCGCTCAGGCGGCGGTCTCCCGCGGTGGTCGGTAGTTGACGATCCACCCGCCGTTAGGCCATTGACACGTGCTTTCGCTCCGACTTCGGGGGCTGATGCGGGCGGGCTGGGCGCGGGCGGGGGCCATGCGCTGATCCACTCGGCTGTGTTAGCCTCGTGAGGCCGGTACGTACGATGTCCCCGGGCCTCACCTATAGCCGGCGCGGAATACCGTCAGGCTGGAGCCGCGTCGAGCCACTCGCCGAGAGGCGACACGCGTACCGGCGCTCAATCTTCCCGCGCCGTCGCGCCCGTGACCATGGACCGTGGTCGCCGGACGCGGCGGCGCGTGGCTTTTGGCGGACCGTCCTCGCCCGGGGGCGGGCCGCACGGAATAATGGGCGCGGCGGCGCCACCTGGCCTTTCCGGCCTACCGGGGCCGCGCGTCCGTTCGGTATCGAACCCGGCGCCGCACCGCCGGGGAAGGAGTGCAGGGTGAAGGACCGCGAGCCGGTGTCGAGCTGGCTGACCGACATGGACGGCGTGCTCATCCACGAGGGCGTGATGATCCCGGGAGCCGACGAGTTCATCCACAGGCTCCGCGACATCGGCGCCCCGTTCCTGGTGCTGACGAACAACTCGATCTACACGCCGCGCGACCTGCGGGCCCGGCTGCTGGCCACCGGCATCGACCTGCCGGAGGAGAACATCTGGACCTCCGCGCTGGCCACGGCGCAGTTCCTGGACTCGCAGCGGCCCGGCGGCTCGGCCTACGTGATCGGCGAGGCCGGCCTGACCACCGCCCTGCACGAGGCCGGGTACGTGCTCTCCGAGAGCAACCCGGACTACGTCGTGCTCGGCGAGACCCGGACGTACAGCTTCGAGGCGATCACCCGCGCCATCCGGTTGATCGACGACGGCGCCCGCTTCATCGCGACGAACCCGGACGCCACCGGCCCCTCGCTCGAGGGCGCGCTGCCCGCCTGCGGCTCCGTCGCGGCGCTGATCACCCGGGCTACCGGGATCGAGCCGTACTTCGTCGGCAAGCCGAACCCGGTGATGATGCGCGAGGGCCTGAACAAGATCAAGGCGCACTCCGAGTCCTCGGCGATGATCGGCGACCGGATGGACACGGACGTGAAGTGCGGCATCGAGGCCGGCCTGGAGACGATCCTGGTGACCACCGGCATCACCCAGCCGGCGGACGTGGACCGCTTCCCGTACCGTCCCTCGCGGATCGTGAAGTCGATCGCGGAGCTCATCCCCGAACTGGGCTGAACGAGGGAAGCTGCCGGGGCAGGGGCTGGCGGAGGCTCACCCGAACGGCCGAGTATCGGGTGGCCTTGACGGTTCGTTAGGGACGATGTGACCGCATCGCGCCTTTCCGTAGCCCCCGTCCGTCCTGTGCCCCCGGGCTCGAATCGTGTGCTGGTGCGCAATACGCCGCTGTACGACGCCCTGGTCGACGAGTACCGCCTGGCGCTGCGCACGCTGCCAGGGGACCGCACCGGCGAGGACGGGTACCTCCCGCGCCTCGCCACGATCCCGGCGCCGTACAACCCGAACTCGCGGCACCGGGGAGCCAACGGAGACGCGGCGGCCACCGCTCAGCTCCCGCGCTTCAGGTACTAGGTACTGGCTGGGTAGGACTACCAGGGGTCGGCCCCGCGGCGAGCCCGCAGCGCACCTCGCTTGTCCGCGTCGCACCTCGTTCGTCTCAGTACGCAGCGCACCTCGCTCGTCTCAGTACGCAGCGCACCTCGCACGTCCGCGTCGCACCTCGCCCGTCTCAGTACGCGGCGCGGCGGATTCGGCCGGCGTAGCGGGCCTCCAGGACGTCGTTGTGGGCGTCGCCGCCCGCGACGTTCGCCGACAGGTAGACGGGGGGCTCCACGCCGCGGGCGATGAGGCGGGCGGTCACCTCGGCGACCAGGGCCTGCGCGATGGCGGCGTTGGCGATGCTGGAGATGGCGCAGACGGTGCCGCCGCCGGGGAGGTCCAGGAACGCGTCGCCGTGGGGGGCGGCGTTGTCGATGACGATGTCGGCCAGTTCGAAGAGGCGCTTGCCCGAGGGGTGGCGCGAGGTGATCGCCTTCGAGTGCTCCAGCGAGGTCAGGGCGATCACGGTGTGGCCCTCGGCCTTGGCGATGGACGCCATCTCGACCGTCGAGCCGTTGCCGCCGGACTGAGAGGCGATGATCACGACGTCGCCGGGCCGGACGGGGGCCAGGTCCCAGACCTTGCGGGCCAGGGCCGGGTCGCGTTCGGCGAGCGGGTCGGCCAGGGCCTCGGCGGGGACGTCGCCCAGCAGGACGGCGTCGCGCAGGGCCAGCTTGTTCGTGGGGACCAGGCCGCCGGCCCGGCCGCAGAGCTCCATGGCGAGGGCCTCGGAGTGGCCGGTGCCGAAGACCTGCAGGACTCCCCCGGCCGCGAGGCTGTCCGCGATCACGTCGGCGGCGCGGGCGACCGGCCCGGCCTGCCCCTGCTCGATCCGGTCGAGAATCGCGCGGATCTCCGCGAACACCGCGGCGCCGGTCACGGGCATCAAGGCTCCCTGGAAAGCGACTGGAGGACGAGGGGACGACGACTGCGGGACGTGGGGTCGACGTGCCGTCGGAACGCTACCGCTCCTTCGTCCGTTGCGGGAGTAGGGCGGTGATCCACGGCTGATCGCTACGATGGGCCGGGCGCCGCGCCTGCGGCACGGACGACGAGGTGGACATGAACTTCAGGCAGCGGGTCGGCGGTCGAGGCGCCTTCGACACGCGCAGGTCGGGGCACGGGACCGGGCGGATCAGCACGGTGTTCCTGGCCGTGGTGGCGGCGACCGCGACCGGCGGGGTGGTGACCTGGCTCAGTTCGAGTTCCAGCACCGGCAACGGCCCCAAGTTCGCCGTGTTCGTGTTCGTGTTCGGGCTCTACTTCACGGTGCTCTGCCTGCACGAGTTCGGCCACGCGTACACGGCGCACCGCGAGGGGGACGCCTCGATCGCGGCCCGCGGCTACCTCGACCTCAACCCCGTGCGCTACGTCAACCCGGTGCTCTCCCTGCTGCTCCCGGCGTTCTACCTGATCATCGGCGCGCTGCCGCTGCCGGGCGGCGCGGTCCTGGTGAACCGGGGCGCGATCCGCACCAAGCGCGGCGCGGCGCTGGTCTCGGCGGCCGGGCCGCTCACCAACGTGGCTGCCGCCGGAATCTCGATGGCGCTGGTGGCGCTGTTCGCGCCGACCGTGAGCCTCTTCGGGATCACCGAGATCGACGGCTCACAGCCGCACGCGTACTTCTGGATGGGCCTGTCCTTCTTCGCGTACCTGCAGGTCGCGGTCGCCATCCTGAACCTGATCCCGGTGCCGGGACTGGACGGCTACGGCATCATCGAGCCCTACCTGCGCTACGAGACGCGGCGCGCGCTGGAGCCGGTGCGGCAGTACGGCATCCTGATCGTCCTGCTGCTGCTCTTCTTCTTCCCGCCGGTCCGCGACGGCTTCTCCACGCTGGTCAACGACATCCTGCGGGCCGGGCAGCAGCCCGCGGGCGGCGCGGGGCAGGGGCAGTTGCTGTTCCAGTTCTGGCACTCCTCCTGACCGCCGGCGTTCAGCCGCCGGTCACCCTGCGTATCGCGGCGGATGCGGGTCTCCGTCTGGCGCGCACGGGGCGGAAGTGAGACGATCCGAGACAGTCCGGGGACGCCGTGCGCGGCGCCACGAGATCTTCTCAAGGAGCGTTTCAACCATGTCCATATCCGGGACCGTTCCCCCTGCCGGCGCGTCCGGCGAACCCAAGCTCACGCTGTACAACGGCTCGACCGGCACCGGCCGCCGGGTGACCGTGCGGGACCTGGCGCTCGCCAAGGCACGCGGCGAGCGCTGGCCGATGCTGACGGCCTACGACGCGATGACCGCCGGCGTCTTCGACGAGGCCGGGATCCCGGTCCTGCTGGTCGGCGACTCGGCGGGCGACAACCACCTGGGATACAGCAACACCGTGCCGGTCACGGTGGAGGAGCTGATCACGCTCTCCGCCGCCGTGGTGCGCGGCACGCACCGCTCGCTGATCGTGGCCGACCTGCCCTTCGGCTCGTACCAGTCCTCGCCGCGGCAGGCGCTGGAGACCGGCACCCGGTTCCTGAAGGAGGCCGGGGTCGGCGCGGTGAAGCTGGAGGGCGGCCGCCGGGTCGCGCACCAGGTCGAGGCGCTGGTCCAGGCGGGCATCCCGGTCATGGCGCACATCGGCCTGACCCCGCAGTCGGTGAACGTGCTCGGCGGCTACCGGGTGCAGGGGCGCGGCGACGAGGAGGCGGAGAAGCTGCTGGCCGACGCCAAGGCGCTGGAGGCCGCGGGCGCCTTCGCCGTGGTCCTCGAGCTGGTTCCGGCCGAGCTGGCCCAGCGGGTGACCGACCTGCTGCACATCCCGACCGTGGGCATCGGCGCCGGCGCCGGCTGCGACGCCCAGGTGCAGGTGTGGACGGACATGGCGGGCATGACGCCGGGCAGCCCGCCGAAGCACGCGAAGAAGTACGCCGACCTGCGCGGCGTGCTGACCGACGCGGCGCGGGCGTACGCGGCTGACGTCGTCTCCGGGGCCTTCCCGACCGCGGAGAACAGCTTCCACTAGTCGGCAGCGCGGGTGAGGCGGACAGGGCCGCGGCCGTAGGCATACGGTCGCGGCCCTGGCACGATAGGCGGGTGGACCGGTCCGAGGCGCGGGTGCTGCGCGAACTGCTGGAGCTCGGCCGGGGGCGGGCCTGGCTCGAGGAGGCCGACGCGTTCGCGGCGGCGCTGCGGGCGGCTCCCCGGCACGAGGGCGGCCTGCTGCTGGTCGGCGCCGAGCAGGCGGAGCCGTGGCACATGGCGGCGCACCTGTCGGACGAGGCGCGGGCCGCCGGGCTCAGGCAACTCGATCCGACCCTGATCCGGCGCGCGCCGCGGCCCGACGCGCCCGCGCACCTGTCCGCGAGCCTGGACCGGATCAGCGCGGCCGAACGCGGCGAGGCGGTGCTCATCGTCGCCGCGGACGACCCGGATTCCCTGGTGCTGGAACGGATCGACGACGCGCGGCGGCACGGAGCCAGGATTCTGACACTCGGTCAGGACACGCCGCTCGCCCGCGGCCTGGCGCACGAGGCGCTCGGCGTGCCCGACCTCCCCGAGGCGCCGTCCTTCGACGGCGCGCAGCACCTCGTGGCCGGCGCGGCCGTCGACCTCAGGCCGAGCGGGCTGCTGCTGCGGCTGCGCCGGTGGATCGAGGCGAGCAACGGGCCCCGGGTGGACCGCTGGTGACGAGGCTCAGTCCTGGCCGCCGCCGTTCTGGGCCTGCCAGGCCTCGTTGCGCTCCTTGACCTTCTCCAGCGCGTGCTCGGCCTCCTCACGGGTCGGATAGGGGCCGAGCCGGTCCTTGGCCTTGCAGCCGACCGGACCCTCGACCGTGCGGTGCTTGAGGCAGTAGAACCACTGGGGGCCTTCGTCGATCATCGATCGCTCCCTTCTCCGGGTACCTCGTGCCCACGAACCGGCGTCTAGACTCGTCCTCATGGCTCCTTTGGTCGCAGGCACCCTCTCCCCCACCCGCCGCGTCCCGGCGGACATCCCCCGTCCGGAGTACGTCGGGAAGAAGATGCCCAGCCGCTACACCGGTCCGGACGCGCAGACTCCGGAGACCATCGAGAAGATGCGCATCGCCGGGCGCATCGCGGCGCAGGCGCTGGTCGAGGTCGGGCGCGCGGTCAAGCCGGGGGTGACGACGGACGAGCTGGACCGGGTCGGGCACGAGTTCCTGTGCGACCACGGCGCCTACCCGTCGACGCTCGGCTACCGGGGCTACCCGAAGTCGCTGTGCACCTCGATCAACGAGGTCATCTGCCACGGAATCCCCGATTCGACCGTGCTGAACGACGGCGACATCGTGAACATCGACATCACCGGCTTCATCAACGGCGTGCACGGCGACACCAACGCGACCTTCGAGGTCGGCGAGGTGGACGAGACGGCGCACCTGCTGGTCGAGCGAACCCGCGAGGCGCTGGACCGGGCGATCAAGGCGGTCAGGCCCGGGCGGCAGATCAACGTGATCGGCCGGGTCATCGAGGCGTACGCGGCCCGCTTCGGCTACGGCGTGGTGCGGCTGTTCACCGGGCACGGGATCTCCACCGCCTTCCACAGCGGCCTGATCGTCCCGCACTACGACGACCCGCGCGCGACGACGGAGATCACGCCCGGGATGACCTTCACGATCGAGCCGATGCTGACCCTCGGCACGATCGAGCACCGGATGTGGTCCGACGGCTGGACCGCGGTGACGATGGACGGCAAGCTCACGGCGCAGTTCGAGCACACGCTCGTGGTGACGGAGACGGGCGCCGAGATCCTCACCCTTCCTTAGCCTTCGCGGGCCCGCTCCGCGACCGGCCGCGGTGTGGTGAGCCCGGTTTCCGAGACGGTCGTACGGTCAGCCTCCGCAGGCGCGGGTCGGCCGGCGTTGAAAACCTCTGATCGGCGCGCTACGCCTCGCAGGCGTCCGCCAGGGCCTCCAGGATGCGCAGCGGGTCCGGGAGTTCGGCCTCGGGGTCGTGCACCCAGCGGGCGACGCCGCCGTTCACGGCGCGGGACGGGGGGATCAGCACGTACGAGCCGCGGGTGTGCCAGCGCAGTCCCGAGGTCTCGGTCTCCTCGGGCCGGGCGTCCAGGTCGGAGGACCACCATTCGTCGAGGTCCGCCTCCCCCGGCCGGGCGGTGGTGAAGAACAGGTAGCGGTCCCCGGCGGCGTTGCGGGCCACGGGGCCGACCAGGAGCCCGGCGGCGAGCAGGGCCTCCAGCGCGCGGGCGCCGGCCGCCGCGGCCACCTCGAGGACGTCGTGCGTACCGCCGGTGGGGCTGGCGTAGTTGGCCTCCGGGATGCGGATGCGCCAGCGGGCCAACTGGTCCGGGTCGGCGCTCGCCTCCTTGCGCCAGCCCCTCGACAGCGGATGGGCCGCGGGCATCGGACAGCCGATCCTGGTACAGGAGCAGCCGGGGCCGCTGCTGTGCGGGGCCGCGGCGGGCACCACGGGCAGGCCGCGGGCGACGAAGGCGGCGACCGGGTCCGGCTGGTCCCGGCGCCGGCGCATGCCGGGGAGTCGTCCGCGCGCGTTAGCCCGGTCGGTGCTCATATACGTCACGGCAGGCCCGCCTTCCTGACCTCGGCCGCGTCGGCCCGGCGAGCCTGCCGGGCGCCTTCGCGACGACGCCCGCGGCCCCGTGTGCCGGTCCGGGACGCGGCGGTCCCAGGCGGCCAGGATACCGACCGGAGCTGAGAGCCCGCTGACGATCTATCGCGAATGGATCGTGCCGGTTACCGCGCCGAAACCGATCCGTGTCCCGCCGTGACCCGGCGCGCCGCCGCCGAGCACGACCGTGTCGCCGTCCGCGAGGAAGCCGCGGGTGGTCCCGTCGGCCAGCCGCACGGGCTCGGCGCCGTTCCAGGTGAGCTCGATGAAGGAGCCGCGCTGGTCCGGCTCGGGGCCCGAGACGGTGCCGGAAGCGTACAGGTCGCCGGTGCGCAGGCTGGCTCCGTTGCTGGTCAGGTGCGCGAGCTGCTGCGCCGGGGTCCAGTAGAGCCCTGCGAAGGGCGGCCGGGACACGGTGGTGCCGTTGAGCTCCACCCGCAGGCTCAGGTCGTAGCCCCAGTGGTCGCCGAGCAGGTGCGGCAGCGGGACCGGGTCCTGGCGCGGCGGGGCGACGCGGGCCTCGGCCAGCGCGTCCAGCGGCACGATCCAGGGCGAGACCGAGGTGGCGAAGGACTTGCCGAGGAAGGGGCCGAGTGGCTGGTACTCCCAGGCCTGGATGTCGCGCGCGGACCAGTCGTTGACCAGCACGGCGCCGAAGACGTGGTCGGCGAACTCGTCCACGGACACGGTCTGGCCCATCCGGGTCGGCACGCCGACCACGAAGCCGACCTCGGCCTCGATGTCCAGCCGGATCGTCGGGCCGTAGACGGGCTCGGCGCCGGGCGCGGGCAGCCGCTGGCCGTGCGGGCGGACGATCGGGGTGCCGGAGACCACGACGGTGCCGGAGCGGCCGTGGTAACCGATCGGCAGGTGCGTCCAGTTCGGCAGCAGCGGCTCGCTGTTCGGCCGGAAGAGCCGGCCGAGGTTCTCCGCGTGGTCGCGCGAGGAGTAGAAGTCCACGTAGTCGGCCACGGTGAAGGGCAGCGGGTTGGCGACCGCGTCGAGCTCGAGCAGCAGCGGGCGGACCGCGGCGGCGTGCGCGCGGTCGCCGAGCAGTTCCGTGGCGCGCGCCCTGACGGCGCGCCAGACGGCCGGTCCGGCCGCCAGGAAGCGGTCCAGGCTCGGCGCGGTGAGGATCCCGGGGTCGGGGACCACGCCGTCGAAGAGCCCTGCCTCGGTCGCGGCGCCGAGCGGGAAGGCGTGCTCCCCGATGGCGATCGCGATCTGCGGCGGGCGGTCGCCGTGCGCGACGACGCCGTGGGGCAGGTTGTCCAGGCCGAAGCCGGTGGGCTCAGGGGTGTCGAGCCAGCTGTCTGTCATGGGTGACGCCTCCGGGTGGGAACGATCGACTGACACCCTACTGGACGGCCGCCGAACCGGGCGCTGACCTGCACGGTTAACGGTGCCGTACGAGAGCCGTCTATCATGGAGCCCGTAACCATGTGATGCCCGCGCGCTCCCTGGCTTGTCCGGCCGCCTCTCGATTGCGGCCGGTTCGTGTGTTCTCAAGAGGGAACCTTTCGGCGGACCGCCGAACACAGGCGCGGCATTGCCCCGATGATGGGCCCGTACTTGTGGTCGGCCGCGGTCGCGCATGCGCGTTCGCTGTGCCTCCTTGTCACTTGTCACGTGCCGAATGACCTGGAGGTCGCAGAGTAATGACTGCCGTGCTGGAAGACGGCGTGCTGGACACCGAGAACGAGGCCCAGGAGCCCGCCGGCGTCCCCTTCTCCGAGCTCGAGCTGCCGAAGCCGCTGCTCGGAGTGCTGAACGAGGCCGGTGTGACCACCGCCTTCCCGATCCAGGCCGCGACGATCCCGGACGCCCTCGCGGGCCGGGACGTGCTCGGCCGCGGCCGGACCGGTTCCGGCAAGACGCTGGCCTTCGGCCTGCCCACGCTGGCCCGCCTCGAGGGTCTCAAGGCCCGCCCGCACAAGCCGCTGGCGCTCGTGCTGGTGCCTACCCGTGAGCTCGCGATGCAGGTCGAGGACTCGCTGCGGCCCTACGCCCGCGCGCTGCGGATCCGGATCCGCTCCGTCTTCGGCGGCGCCCCGATGCGCAAGCAGATCGACGCGCTGCGCTACGGCGTCGAGGTCCTGGTGGCCACGCCGGGCCGGCTGTCCGACCTGATCGAGCGCGGCGAGTGCGAGCTCGGCGACGTGGACATCGCGATCCTGGACGAGGCCGACCAGATGTGCGACATGGGCTTCCTGCCGCACGTGTGCGAGCTGATGGAGCAGGTCGCCCCGGGCGGCCAGCGGCTGCTGTTCTCCGCGACGCTGGACGGCGCGGTGGACGAGATCGTCACCAAGTTCATGAAGGAGCCGGTGCTGCACGAGGTGGACCCGCACGCGGGCGTCGTCTCGACGATGAGCCACCACCTGCTCCTGGTCACCCCGCAGCACAAGGCGCGGGTCGCGGCGCAGATCGCGGGCCGGCACACCGGCGAGCAGCTGCCCGAGGCGCGCTCGATCTTCTTCGTGCGCACCCAGATGGCGGCCGACCGGGTCACCGAGCAGTTCCGCGAGCGCGGCCTGCCGGCGGCGGCGCTGCACGGCGGCATGACGCAGGTGGCGCGCACCAAGACGCTCGAGGACTTCAAGGAGGGGCGCACGCCCGTCCTGATCGCCACCGACGTGGCCGCGCGCGGCATCCACGTGGACGGCGTGGACCTGGTCGTGCACATCGACCCGCCGCGTGACTCGAAGGACTACCTGCACCGCGCCGGACGCACCGCGCGGGCCGGGCAGACCGGGATCGTGGCCTCGCTGATCCTGCCGAAGCAGACCCGGCAGGCTGAGCGGATGATGCGCGACGCGGGCGTGCAGGCGGAGAACCTGGACGTGGCGCCGATCGGCGCCGGCGGCCGGTGGGACAAGGGCGGCGAGGCGCTGGCCGGCCTCACCAGCGCCCAGGAGGTGCCGGAGCCGGGCGAGGTGCCGGTGTTCACCCTGCCGGTGCGCGAGCGCGAGCGGCGCGGGGGCTACGGCGACCGCGGCGGCTTCCGCGGGAACCGCGACGACCGGCGCGGTGGCGGCGGCTACGGCGACCGCCCGCGGCGCGACGACCGCGGCAACTACGCCAAGCGCGACCGGGACGATCGTCGCGGCGGCTACGGCGAGCGGCGCGAGGGCGCCGGCGCGACCGGCGGCGGCTACGGCGACCGTCGGGAGCGCTCCGGCGGCAACGGCGGCGGCTCCTACGGCGAGCGTCGGGACCGGGGCAACGGTTACGGACGTGACCGGTTCGCCCAGCGTTCCCACTGAGAATAATCCCAGGCGAGGGGCCCTTTTCGGGGCCCCTCGTACGTTTGTTCGACCCCTGTGGCGGGCATCTAAGAACAGTAGGAGACGGCGACTTTCCGGGGAGGATCCAGTCGTGTCGAGGACTGTTCAGGATGACCGGCCGAGGACCGCGGGATGGGTGCGGGTGCGGCTGACCGCGCCGCAGGACCCGAGCGGACCGCGAGGAGTGGCGCTGACCGAGGGCGAGCTGGTGCTGCGCGCGGACCGGGTGGCGGTGGACGAGGGCGCGCTGGTCTTTCTCTGCTCCGACGAGGTGGTCTTCCAGCTGGACCGCCGCTATTTCCGCTCGATGGCCTGGTTCGTGGACCGGCCGACCTTCGCCGAGTGGCTGCGCTCGCGGCGCAAGCAGTATCCGAACTCGCATACCCGCTGGTCGACGGATGAGCGGGAGCAGCTGGCCAAGGAGCTGAGCGGCGGGCACAGCTGGCAGAAGATCGCCGACGTGCACGGGCGCACGATCCACGCGGTGCAGCGCGAGGCGGTCAAGGACGGCCTGGTGACCGCGGAGGCCTTCCCGAGGCCCGGCGTCGTCTAGCAGGACGCGGAAGCGGCGCCTCCCGGGCTCGGGAGGCGCCGCTTCGTCGTGGGCGGGCTCAGCCCAGCACGTCCACCGGCAGGTGCAGCGAGACGACGTAGTTCGGCAGGTCGACGATCTCGCTGACGATCAGGTCGGCGGTCAGCGAGGCCAGGATGTAGGCCTGGACGGCGCTCAGGCCCGTGCGCCGGACCGTCTCGTCGACCAGGGAGCGCGCCGCGTCCTTCGCGGCGGTCAGCAGGTCAGGCCCGATCCCCGTGGTCACCAGAGCGGCCCCGGTGCGGCGCGCGGCGGCCGGGGTCTCCAGGATCGGCGCGGAGATCGCGCGGTCCTTGACGAGTTCGATGTCGAGCACGGCGCGGGCCGAGGTCTCCACGCCGGTGCCGCAGATCTCTCCGTCGCCCATGGCCGCGTGGCCGTCGCCGAGGGAGAGCAGCGCGCCGGCCACGCCGACCGGGATCAGGACGCTGCTTCCGGCGCCGAGCTGCCGGATGTCCATGTTGCCGCCGTGCCGGGAGGGCGGGAGCAGCGGGTGCGCGCCGGGCTCCGGCAGGGCGAGGCCGAGGGTGCCGATCATCGGCAGCGCGGGCAGCACCGGGCCGAAGTCGAGCTCGACCGACTTCTCGCCGATCCGGCTGTGCACCAGCACCGGGTCGGGGAAGTCCTCGGCGAGCAGGCCGAAGCCGGGGATGTTCGCGGACCAGCCCCAGGCGGCGGTGCCCAGCTCGCGCACCCGGACCAGCAGCGCGTCGCCCGGCTCGGCGCCGCGGACCAGGATCGGTCCGGTCACCGGGTTGACCCGGCCGAGGTCGAGGGCGGCGAGGCTCTCGTGGGTGGAGGAGGCGTCGAACTGGCCGGCGCCGGAGTCGAGCAGGTCGAGCTCGACGGTGCCGGAGCCCCCGATCTCGAGCGCGGGGGCGAGATCGCGGTCCCACACGTAGTGGACGGTGTCGGTTCCGAGGTGCATCGTGGGCTCCTTCGAGTCGTGCGACGTCGTGCGAACGCGGCGGCCGGAGGGTGCTCCGACCGCCGCGCGGCTTTGCTGCGTTGCCTACTGTTCTACCGTCAGCCGGCGACCGGCGTGGGGGCGGCCGGGCCTTCGGCGAGGCCGGCCTCGATCGCGGCGAGTTCCTCGGGCGTGCCGAGCGAGCGCGGGCCGATGAACCACTTGTGCGCCGAGAGCTTCCACCACAGGGCCGCGCCGCCGATCACGACGACGAACACCGGCAGGGTGTACGGGAAGGTCGCGACGGAGAACACCGGGTTGGTCGGGGGCAGCACGAACAGGATGTCCGCCGCGACGACCCAGCCCACCGCGATCCAGCCGACCGGGGAGGACCACCGTCCCAGGTGCCACGGACCGCGCTGGAAGTTCTCGCCCTGCCGCAGGCGCAGGAAGACCGGGATCGCGTAGGCGGTGTAGAGGCCGATCACGTTGATGGTGATGGCCGCGTTGAACGCCACCGTGCTCCACAGGTTCAGGATGCCGAGGACGCAGGCGCCGAGGACGGCGGCCCAGACCGCGTAGCGCGGCACCCGGCTGCCGGTGTGCACCTCGCTGAGCTTGCTGGAGAGCGGGTGCGGACGGCCGTCGTCGACCCGGGCGAAGTCGCGGGAGAACGCGTAGATCATCCGCGAGTTCGAGGTCAGGTTTCCGTTGACGCAGATCAGCAGCGCGATGGCGATCGCGGCGACGAGCACCTTGCCGAAGTTCACGCCGACCGCGTCGACCAGGATGTCGCCGACCGCGTTGCCGGTCTTGGCACCCACGGACTCGTTCGCGTAGTCCTGGATGGCGAAGTTGAGCGAGCCGATCAGCAGTGTGCCGAGCACGGCGGCGATGGCGATCGCGCGGACCATGGCGCGCGGGGCGGCGAGGCCCGGCTGCTTGGTCTCCTCGGTCAGGTGCGCGCTCGCGTCGTAGCCGGTGTAGGTCTCGGCGCCGACGAGCAGGCCGAGCAGCGCGGCGTAGATCGGCCAGTGGAAGGTGGTGCCGTTCACGAAGTGGGTCAGCGCGAACGAGGCGGACTGGTGGTTCGAGGGCGCGAAGATCAGCGCACCGATCATCACCAGCGCGAAGACCGTGTGCCACCAGACGCTGAGGCCGCCGATGAAGCCGACGAGCTTGCGGCCGAAGGTGACGACCAGGCCGAGCGCGACGGTGGCGATGATGTACGCGAGGACCACGTTCTTGGTGGTGTAGGTCCACCAGCCCTCGAGCACGCCGAAGGACACGATGAAGAACGAGGCTCCGAAGGAGGCGCCCGCGGTTCCGGCGATCTGGCCCAGCACGTTGAACCAGCCGGTGAACCAGGCCCAGGCGGCCGCGTTGCGCTTGGCCAGCTTGGCGGACCAGTAGTAGAGGCCGCCCGAGGTCGGGTAGGAGGAGCAGACCTCCGCCATCGCCGCGCCGAGCGCCAGGATCAGGCCCGAGACGAGCACGAAGCCCCAGAACAGGTCGGCCGGACCGCCGTCGGTCATGCCGATGCTGTAGGTCAGCGCCACGCCGCCGATGATGCAGATGATCGAGAAGGACACGCCCATGTTCCGGAAGCCGGTCAGGCCTCGGTGGAGCAGTTGCGGGTAGCCCATCTGGTGCAGCTGGTCCGTGTCCGCGGCGTCGCTGACCGCGGCCGCTTTCATGCTGTCTATTCGGATGACGTCGTCTTCGGACATGTGGGGGTCACTCCGGGGAGGTGAGAGTGGTGACGGGGAAGGTGGGTGGTGCGTCTGGCTCGTCCGCGGCGGCGGGGACGGAGTTCGGGGCCGGGTGCTCCGGGAACGGATCGGGCTCGGTGACGTTCCTCGGGGCCTTGGCCGCGGCGGTCTCGGCGGCGCCGCGCGCGGCGGTGAAGGCGTCGTTCCCGTTGCGGGCGCCCGACAGCTGGGCGGCCTGCGCCCACGGCGCCGCGGTCGCGTGCGGTCCGATGGCGGTGAACACGGGGTGCGCGAGGCTCGGGCGGCCGGTCTCGACGAGCTGGTAGGCGAGCATGTTCAGGTCGTAGGGCGTCGCGGGGTGGTCGCGCTCGGGGCCGCGGAACCAGTCGCGGTACGCGTCGTGCAGGTCCTGCTCGTTGCGCTGCGCCAGCCATTCGCGCTCGCCCGCGCCGAGCAGGTCGACCGTGTTGGCCAGCCGCAGCTCGGTGTGCGCGTAGAGGGGCAGCACGCGCAGCGGCGAGTGGTCGCCCGCGTGCGCGGCGGCGGCGGTGGCGAAGTCGAGCAGTCCGGTCAGGTCGCGCGGGGAGCCGGTGCGCAGCCGGGCGGTCTGCGCCTCGCGCATCCGGTGGTGCGCGTGCCAGCTGTCCGGGTGCCGGGTCACCGCCTCCTGGAACCAGCCCCAGCTGCGCTTTCCGGCCTCGAAGGAGAGCTCCTGCCACTGGACCATCGAGACGCCGTTGTCGCCGAGCACTCCGGCCAGGGCCAGCAGGCCGATCCACGGGGTCGGGTCGTCGGGCGAGTTCTCGGCGGCGGTCCGGCTCTGCGCCACGGCGCGCACGGCGGCCTTGTCGTCGGCTGAGGGGTCGCGGCGGGCGATCATGCTGCGCAGCTGGACGGCGGCGGCGTAGGCCGTCATCACCTGCGCGTTGGGGTTGTCCGGCTCGGCGGTGCTCCAGGTGCGCGGCCATCCGAGGCCGACCGCGGCGTTGGCCAGGACCGTTATCCGGTGGGTGCGCAGCGGCCAGTCCTCGCCGGTGCGGGCGAGCAGGTCGCGGACCGACTCCCAGCCGCCCATCGCGGCGTCGTCGCGGGCGCGGCGCAGCTCCGCGTCGTCGAACGTGGGGTCCGAGTCGAGTTTGAGACGGCGCGACCGCGGGTTGAACACAGGCACAACCGCTCCGCCTCCCGCGGCGGACCAACGACCGCCGATCCCTGTCCTGAATACATCTTGACGATGATCGGAGAAGTGATATCACGGTTGCGGACTGCGACGCAATAGCCTGTATTGAACGGCCCTAACGTGGCTGATGCCCCGTCAGGCACTGGTCAGACCTTTCGTCAGAACGGAGATCAGGTAGCGGAAACTCGCGTCCGGATCCCGTCCGAGCTGATAGCCGCCGCCGTGTTCGAGCGCGATGAACCCGGTGACCGCGGCGCGCAGCGCCCGCACCGCGTCGACCTGCTCCTGCTCGGCCAGACCGAAGCCCCGTACGACGGCGTACGCGATCTCCACGAGGCGCCCGGCGGAGACCTGCACGGCGGGATCCGGGGTCGGATGCTCGAGCAGCGCCCAGCGGTGCGGGAAGCGCAGCGCGTAGCCGCGGTAGGCGACCAGGAAGGCCTCGAGCGCGTCGCGGCCGGCGCGGCCCATCACGGCCGCGCCGATCTCGGCCGCGGCCTCGTCCAGCGCGAGGACCGTCATCAGGTCCCGCAGGTGGTCGACGCTCTGCACGTGCTTGTAGAGCGAGGGGGTGGCGACCCCGGCCCGGACCGCGACGGCCTTGAGGGTCAGGGCCTCGGGTCCGGACTCGTCGAGTTCGGCGAGCGCGAGGGCGGTCACGGCGGCGGGGGTCAGTCCGGCGCGGGGCACGGGTCGCTCCTTTTCTCTTCTTCGATGCCTCTTATTACGTGCGGCCGGCTCAGCGGTCGAAGCCGATCATGAGCTCGGCGATCCGCTCGGGCGCCTCCTCGTGCGGCTGGTGGCCGTAACCGTCGAGCAGTTCGAGGCGGCCGCCCACGGCGTCGGCGACGAAGCGGCCCTCGTCGACGGCGCTCGGGAAGTCCTCGTCCGCGGTGCCCATGATGACGAGCATCGGGACGCCGGACTCCTTGGCGCGCGGCAGCCGGGCCTCGGAGGCGTCGTGGGTTCCGGCGCACATCTTCGCGAACACGGCGGTCCGGCCCGGCTCCCGCAGGTTGGCGTCGACGGCGGCGCGCATGTCGGCGTAGTCGGCGGGGCGCTTCGGGAACATGTGCGGGAACCAGGTCATCCACAGGGTGCGGGTGAACAGCGGCTTCGTCATCAGCCAGTACGTGGCCTTGCCGACGAGGTTCGGCGCCGGGAGGCTGCGCACGAACGGGCCGGAGAGCACGGCGCCGCGCAGCAGTTCGGGGTGCTCGGCGGCGATGATCACGGCCGAGGCGGCGGTGTAGGAGTTGCCGTAGAGCAGCACGGGTCCGGCGTCGAGGTGCCGGATCAGCGCGGCCAGGTCGCCGGCGGTCGCCTCGGAGCTGTATTCGGCCCAGCCGGTGTCGGACTCGCCGAGGCCGCGGTAGTCGGTGGTGACGACCCGGTATCCGGCGCGCAGCAGAACGGGGACCAGGTGGCGGAAGGTGGCGCGGGTGGTGCCCATGCCGGGGGCGAGCAGCGCGACGGGGCCCGAGCCCTGGTCGTCGTAGGCGATCCGGCCGACGGAGCCGTCGGCGCGCTGGATCTCGAGGAATTCGGTGCTTCCGGGGTTGGCGATCGTGGTCATGACCTGCTCCTCAGCGGGTTCGGCTAGTTCCGATAGCCACAAAGCTAATCCAGTTAGCTTTGGCTGTCAAGCCACCCTCCCCTAAGGGTCCGTATCCCTCGGAAGGAGGAGATGTCCTCCCTAAGTTCCTTCTGAAGAACCTAGGCATTCGCGATTTGGAGCGGCTACCTTGGGCCTCTGTTACCCAGTTGACGAGCACACGGAGGTTGCCGGTGGCCGGACGAATACGCCGACCCGCCCGAACGGCGCAGGCGCCGGACCAGGGCAGGGCCGTGGTCTTCTCGGCCCGGGTCGGCGCCGGCCACGACGCCGCGGCGAACGAGATCTCGCGCCGCCTCGCGGGCGCCGGCCTCCAGGTGGACCGCTACGACTTCCTCGACCAGCTGCCCGGCCCGGTCGGCCGGATGATGTGCGACTCCTACCACGGCATGCTGCTCGCGGCGCCGTGGAGCTATCAGATGCTCTACGGGGCGCTGGACCGCTCCCGGGGGCTCTCGCTGCAGGTCGGCTTCTTCTCCGCGCTCTCGACCCGGCAAATGCTGAACGCGATCGGGACCGACGCCCGCGTCGTCGTGTCCACCTACCCGCTGGCGAGCCAGGTCCTCGGGCGGCTGCGGGCGAGCGGCCGGCTGCGCGTCCCGGTGGTGACCTACCTGACCGACTACTCCGTGCACCGGCTGTGGGTGGCCGAGGGGGTGGACGGGCACACCGCGGTGCACGACGTGGCCGCGGCCCAGGCGCGCGAGCTCGGGGCCAGGCAGGTGGTGACCGTGGACCCGGCCGTGGACCCGCGCTTCCTCCCGGGCACGGCGGCCTCGAAGGCCCGCGCCCGCGCGAGGTTCGGCCTGCCCGCCGAGGGCAGCCTCGCGCTGCTGGTCGGCGGCTCCTGGGGCATCGGCGAGTTCGAGGAGACCGTCCGGGACATCCACGCGACCGGGGCGGCCCGCTGCGTGGTCGTGTGCGGGCAGAACGAGGACCTGCGCAGGCGACTGCTCGACCAGGGCGTGGAGCACGTCTACGGCTGGGTGGACGACATGCCGGGCCTGATGCACGCGTGCGACGTGCTGGTGCAGAACGCGGGCGGGATGACCGTGTACGAGGCGCGGGCCAGCCGGCTACCGGTCGTCACCTACCGCACGCTGCCCGGCCACGGGGAGACCAACGCGCAGTCGCTGGACGAGGCGGGGACGGCCCCCTGGGTGCGCGACGCGGCGGACCTTCGTGTCACCCTGGAGAAGGCGCTGCTGGAGCGGCCGTGGGACGTCGTGCCGGAGTTCGCGGCGGACCCGGTGACCGTCATCCTGGGCATGGCGCCGCAGAACGGCGCCCTGCCGGGCGGCCGGATCCCGAAGCAGCGGGACCGGAAGAACCGCCGCTGGGAGCGCCGGCTGCGCGGCGTGCGCTTCGGGACCTCGGCGCGCGAGGTCGGCGAGCAGGGCGAGTACGGCTACGAGACGCGGGAGGCGGCGTGAGCGGTTGGGCCAGGCGGCTGACGACGGCGGCCGCGCTCGGGGCGCTCGCCCAGGCCGCGCCCATGGTCACCAGCCTCGGCCCGGTGCGCGCCGCGGCGTTCCCGCGGCTGACCGGCCTCGGCGATCGGGGCCACGTGGCGCTGACCTTCGACGACGGGCCCGATCCGGCCTCCACGCCGCGGTTCCTCGAGGCGCTGGACGGGGCCGGGGTGCGCGCGACCTTCTTCCTGCTCGGCCGGATGGTGCAGCAGGCGCCGGACCTGGCCAGGGAGATCGCTGAGGCGGGGCACGAGGTGGCGCTGCACGGCTGGGGACACCGCGCGCACATCGCGCTCTCCCCCGCGCAGACGCTGCGGGACCTGCGCCAGGGCCGGGACGAGGTCGCCAGCGCGACCGGCCGGGCGCCGATCTGGTACCGGCCGCCCTACGGCGTGGCCACCGCCGGGACCTTCTCCGCCTGCCGCAAGCTCGGGCTGCGACCGGTGCTGTGGAGCGCGTGGGGCAGGGACTGGACCGCGAGCGCGACCCCGGAGTCGGTGCTGCGCACCGTCGTGCGCGACCTGCGCGGCGGCGGCACCGTCCTGCTGCACGACTCGGACTGCACCTCGAAGCCGGAGTCCTGGCGCTCGACCCTCGGCGCGCTCCCGATGCTGCTCGAGCACTGCGCCGAGCGGGGCTGGAAGGTCGGCCCGCTGCGTGAGCACGGCCTCGCCCCGGCCGCGCGCGCGGCCGCCTGACGGCCGCTCAGCTCTGGCCCTGCTCCTGGTCCTGCGGCTCCTCGATGCCGGCCTCGCGCCGCACCTTGTCCATGTCCAGGCCGCGGGCCTGGGTGAGCAGGTCCTCGAGCGCCGCCTCGGGCAGCGCGCCGGGCTGCGCGTAGAGCACGACGCGGTCGCGGATCACCATCAGCGTCGGGATCGCGGAGACGTTGAAGGTGGCGGCGAGGTCCGGGTTGGCCTCGGTGTCCACCTTGCCGAAGACCACGTCGGGGTTCTTCTCCGCGACCCGCTCGAAGATCGGGGCGAACTGGCGGCAGGGTCCGCACCAGGAAGCCCAGAAGTCCACGAGGGTGATGCCCTCGCGGTCCGTGTTCTCCTCGAAGTTCTGCGCGGTCAGTTCGAGCGTGGCCATCTTGGTCCTCCGACTCCGATCGGTTCCCTTCCACCCTAGACGCCCGCACGGGTCGGCCACCAGCGCGGGGCGGCGGCGCTCGAGTCGGCGCGGCGTGCGCAATCGCGCTACAGTCGGTGGCACGGAGCCGACCCATGGTGATCATCGAGGAGTTTCAGTGTCCGTGCTCACTCCCGGGGCGTCGAAACGGCCGACCGCGAGGATCCCAGGGCAGCGGGGGGTGCGCATGAGCGAGGAGCCCGCGCGCGAGCCTGAGCACCATGTCGGCGGGCTGCGCGGCTTCGCGCACCGGGCGTGGCGGGAGAGCCAGGAGCTGGAGCTCATGCACCGGGCGCTGGGCTTCGCGGCGCTCGGCCTGGTCACGCTGATCCCGCTGCTGCTGGTGGTCTCCGCGGCCGATCCGGTGGGCGGACGGCAGTTCCCCTCGTGGCTGGCCGCGGCGATCGGGCTGTCCTCCACGGCGGCGAAGGAGCTCGGACCGGTCTTCGGCTCCGCCTCGCGGGCGCTGTCCGCGACGACCGCGCTGGGCCTGGCCGGCCTCGCGGCCTTCGGCCTCTCCTTCGTGTCGGCCGTCCAGGTGGGCTTCGAGCGGATCTGGGCGCTGCCGCCGGCCCGGCTGATGAGCGTGTGGCGCCGGGTGGTCTGGCTGGCCGCGCTGATCGGCTTCCTGTTCGTGGCGGCGGACACCAGCCTGCTGCCGCGCGACTCGGTGCTGCGCACGCTGGTGCAGACGGTCGTGGCGACCGCGGGCTCGACCGCGTTCTTCTGGTGGTCCGCCCGCTTCCTGCTGGCCGGCCGGGTGAACTGGATGCCGCTGCTGCCCGGCGCGATGCTGACGGCCGCCGGCCTGGTCGGGCTGCGGCTGTTCTCCGCGGTGGTCTTCTCCCCGCTGGTCGTCTCCAGCGCCGCGGCCTACGGCGCGATCGGCACCGTCGTCGTGCTCACCTCCTGGCTGATCGGGATCGGGTTCGTGCTGTTCGGCGGCGGTCTGCTCGGGCGACTGCTGATGGAGCACTCGGCCGATTGAGTGAACTGACACCGGAACTGACACTGCCTCACTGTGATCGGTTACTCTTTGCGTTGATCAGATCGCAGAGAGTGAATAGAGGTGAGCGCGGTGGAGCTGTCGGCCACCCGGGAACGCTGGCTGCTGGCCGGGATCATGCTGCTGGCGGCCGGGATGTACGGCTGGGAGGCGGCGCACGCCGGCTATCACGGCTTCTACGCCGTGGCGGTGCGCTCGATGACGACGGGCCCGCGGGCCTTCCTGTTCGGCGCGCTGGATCCGAACGCGTCGATCACCATCGACAAGATCCCCGGCTTCCTGTGGCCGCAGGCGGCCAGCGCGTGGATCTTCGGCTTCCACGCCTGGTCGCTGGCGCTGCCGCAGGTGCTCGAGGGCGTCGTCACGGTGCTGGCGCTCCGTTCGGCGGTGCGCCGCTGGATCGGCCCGGCGGCCGGCCTGCTCGCGGCCGGGATCCTCGCGCTGACGCCGGTCGCGGCTTCGCTGTTCGGCAAGGCGCTGGAGGACGCGGCGCTCACCTGCGCGCTGGTGCTGGCCGCGGCCGCCTGGCAGCGCGCGATGAGCGAGGGCAGGGTGGGCTGGCTGCTGCTGTGCGGCGTGTTCGTCGGCATCGGCTTCCAGGCCAAGATGATGCAGGCCTGGGCGGTGCTCCCGGCCTTCGCCGTCGCCTACCTGGTCGCCGCTCCCCCGCGCCGGATCACCCGGCTCTGGCACACGCTCGCGGCGGGCGCGGTCTGCCTCGCCGTATCACTGTCCTGGGTCGTCGTCGCGACCCTGACACCGGTCGCGGACCGTCCGTACATCGACGGCTCGACGAACAACAGCGCCATCGCGATGGTCTTCGGCTACAACGGCCTGGCGCGCTTCAGCTCGGTGGGCATCTCGGCCGCCGGGACCGGCAGCGTCGCGGCGTTCCAGGGCGGCCGCGGGGGCGGCGAGAGCGGCTGGTTCAAGCTGTTCCAGCACGAATTCGCCTCGCAGGTCGGCTGGCTGTATCCGGTCGCCGCGGCCGGGATCGTGCTCGCGCTGTTCTTCCGCGGGCGCTCGAAGCAGCTGCGCGGCGGCGCGCTGATGTGGACCGTCTGGCTGCTGATGACCGGCCTGGCGCTCTCGGCGGGCAGTGTGCCGCACTCGACGTACGTCGTCGCGCTCGCCCCGCCGCTCGCCGCGCTCTCCGCGTACGCGCTGATCAAGACCGTCGCCATGTATCGCAGCGCACAGACGAGGCTGGACCGGCTCGCGCTGCCGGCGCTGACCGCGGTAACCCTCGCGTGGGCGGTCCGGCTGAGCGCCGACTTCCCGTCGTTCGTGCCCGGGATCGCGCCGCCGCTGGCGGCGCTCGCGGTCACCGTGGTCGTCGTGGCGCTCGCCGCCCGCAAGATGTCGACAATGTGGGCGGCGGCCGCGTGCTGCGCGCTGATGCTGGCGATCCCGGCGATGTGGTCGCTGTCCGTCTTCGACGCGAAGTACGCCGGCAGTTCGGGCAACGCGAACGCGGGCGGCTACACCGGCGGGATGTTCGCGCACTTCGCGAAGGACTTCGATCAGGCGGCGGCCAAGACGCGGCACGCCCCCGGCTTCAACCCCTTCAACCCGCCGAGCAGGCTCTCGGCGGCGCAGGACCGGCTGCTCACGTACCTCACCGACCATCGCGACGGATCGCGCTACCTCCTGGCGACCGAGTCGTGGACCGTGGCGTCGCCCTACATCCTGACCGAGGAGGCGTCGGTCCTGCCGATGGGCGGCTTCTCCGGGGACGCGGACTTCCCGCAGCCGCAGCAGTTCGACAGCCTGCTGAAGACCGGCAAGCTGCACTACGTGCTGCTGAACGGCTTCGGGATGCGCCTGCCGCAGACCCGCGCCGCGTCGGCCTTCGTCAAGCCGCGGTCGACGGACATCTCCCGGATCGCCGCCGCCGTGGCGAAGCAGTGCCGACTGGTGCCCGGGAAGGCGTACGGGGCCGTCACGGATGTGACGGCCCCGCTGTATCGCTGTTCTTAGATCACGCGTCGAGTCACGCGCCGAGGTGCGGGATCGGGTCGGCCGGAATGACGCCCAGCCTGCCCTTCTGGTAGTCCTCGAAAGCCTGGACGACCTCGTCCTTCGTGTTCATCACGAAGGGGCCGTAGGCGAAGACCGGCTCGCGGATCGGCCGGCCGCCGAGCAGCAGGACGTCGAAGTTCGGCGTGTGGCCGTCCGGGCGGTCGGTCGCCGCGATGGTGATCGTGTCGCCCGCGCCGAAGACGGTGAGCTGGTGCGCGTCGAACGGCCGGTCGTCGGCGCCGACCGTGCCGCGGCCGGAGAGCGAGTAGGCCAGCGCGTTGAACGCCGGGTTCCACGGCAGCGTCATCTTCGCGCCGGGGCTGAGGGTGGCGTGCACCATCGTGATCGGGGTGAAGGTGGAGCCAGGGCCGCGGTGCTCGCCGACCTCGCCCGCGACCAGCCGGATCAGCGCGCCGCCGTCCGGGGTGCTCAGCAGCTTGGTCTGCGGGCCCTCGATGCTCTGGTACTGCGGCGGGTTCCACTTGTTCGCGGCGGGCAGGTTCACCCACAGCTGGATGCCGTGGAACAGCCCGCCTGACATCACCAGCGACTCCGGCGGGGTCTCGATGTGCAGCAGGCCGCTGCCCGCGGTCATCCACTGGGTGTCGCCGTCGGTGATCACGCCGCCGCCGCCGTGCGAGTCCTGGTGCACGAAGGTGCCGTCGATGATGTAGGTGACGGTCTCGAAGCCGCGGTGCGGGTGCCAGGGGGTGCCCTTCGGCTCGCCGGCGGCGTAGTCGACCTCGCCCATCTGGTCCATGTGGATGAAGGGGTCGAGGGTCTGCTTGGAGACGCCCGCGAAGGCCCGGTAGACCGGGAAGCCCTCGCCCTCGAAACCCTGTGGCGCGCTGGTGATCGAGCGCACCTTGCGCGGCGCGGCGACCTGCGGGTCCGGCACAGGGACGCGCGGCAGTTCCAGCAGCCTGTCGGTGGTCACGGCGGGCATCTCGTCCTCCTTCGAGTCTTCGACCGAGCGGTGCTGCGCGCGGCCTCTCGGATAGTTGAACATTAAACGATCCGGGTGCATTCCGCCAGCCTCCGCCGTCCGGCGCCGGGCTAGGGCTCCAGGGCGCGCAGCTCGGACCTGGGGATACGGGTGCCGCGGGCGTAGGCGGCCGCGAAGGCCTCCTCGCCGAGCGCGGTGACGGCTTCGGCCCGGGTGCGCGGATCGGCGTACGACGCCCGGTTCTCCAGGCCGGTCATCGAGAAGGCCGCGCCGAGCAGTTCGGCCGCCCGGACGTGGTCGCCCTCGGCGCCGGCCAGCGCGGCCAGGCCGCGCAGCACCTCGTCGCTGCCGGACATGAAGCTGAGGAACGGACCCTCCCACACTACGTCCACGGCCCGCCGGAAGCAGTCCCTGGCGAGGTCGAAGTCCCCGTCCAGGATGGCGAGGTACCCGCGGCGCGAGAGCGTCGTCGAGCGGGCCATCGTGGCGTCGGGCCGCTCGCCGCGGGTGGCGACCAGCTCGGCGGCCCGGTCCAGCCGGCGGCGCGCCTCGGCCCGGTCGCCCGTCTTGATGGCGAGCGCGGCGAGCTCGGCGTGCCCGGCCGCGGCGTCGGCGAGCTCCCCGCAGCGCTCGGCGGTGAGCGCCGCCTGCTCCATCATTCGGCGGCCCTGCTCGATCTCCCCGGCGCAGCTGCGCGCGAGGCCGGCCCGGACCAGCAGCATCGACCCGGATTCGGCCGAGATCCCGTCGGTCGCGTAGCCGTGCGCCTCCTCCGCGCGGCTGACCGCGATCTGGAACTCGCCCTTGGCCAGCGCGAACTCGGTGAGCAGCACGAGCGTGAACACCAGGCCCTGGCGCTCGCCGAGCTCGCGGAACCGGGCGTAGGCGGTGAGCAGCAGCTGCTCGGCGATCTCCGGGTGCGCGGCGTTCAGCTCGAGCATCGCGGTGAACGCGTAGCGCCCGGCGCGGACCCACGGCTCGGGGTGGTCGGCCAGCGCGTCGAGCCGGCGGCGCGCGGCGACCACGTCCGAGCCCCGGTTGATGAAGACCGCGGCGACCGGCCGGGCCAGCGCGAGCAGCGGGTTGCGCGGCGGCACCTCGGACTCGGGCAGCGCGCCGACCAGGGCCCGGCCGGCCGCCTCGACGTCGCCCGCGTGCTCCTCGACCGCCACGTTGATGCGGTGGATCGCCGTGCAGAGCAGCGCGGCCTCGCCGAGTTCCGCGGGGATCTCGGCGCCGGTGCGCTCGATCAGCTCGTGGAGCTCGGTGGCCGCCCGGCTCGCCTCCTTCTCGTGGTTGCGCAGCATCCAGAACCAGGCCAGCGCCTGCAACAGGCGCAGCCCGGTCACCAGGTCCCCGACGGCCACGCTGTGCCGCATGGCGGCGCTGAGGTTGTCGCGCTCGAGGGTGAGCCGGGTGATCCAGCGCAGCTGGTCCGCCCGGCGGATCTCCGGTTCGGCGCGCTCGGCGAGCGCGGTGAAGTGCGCGGCGTGCGCGTCCCGGATCGCCGAGCGCTCGCCGGACTCCTCGAGCCGGTCGGCCGCGTACGCGCGGACGGTCTCCAGCAGCCGGTAGCGCACCTCGCCCGCGTCGTCCTCCTGCGCCACGACGAGGGACTTGTCGACGAGGGACGCGATGACGTCGATCACCTCGTCGGGCTCCGTGCCGCACACGTGCGTCGCGGCCTCGGGGGTGGCGCCGCCCGCGAAGGCGGACAGCCGCGCGAGGACGGTGCGCTCGGCGGGGCTCAGCAGATCCCAGCTCCAGTCGACGATCGCGCGCAGCGTCTGGTGCCGGGGCAGCGCGGTGCGGCTGCCGCTGCTCAGCAGGCGGAAGCGGTCGTCGAGGCGGTCGGCGACCTGCTGGGCGCTGAGCGCGCGCAGCCGCGCGGCGGCGAGCTCGATGGCGAGCGGGATGCCGTCCAGGGCGCGGCAGATGCGCAGAATCGGCTGCACATTGGCAGCCGTCAGCAGGAATCCGGGGCGCACCGAGGCGGCGCGCTCGACGAAGAGCCGGACGGCCGGTGATTCGAGGGCCGACCCGTCGTCCTCCGGGAGCGCGAGCGAGGCGACCGGGCACAGCGTCTCGCCGGTGAGCGCGAGCGGTTCGCGGCTCGTGGCCAGCACGCGCAGTCCGGGGGCGACGGCGAGCAGCTCATCGACGAGCTCTGCGACGGCGTCGAGGACGTGCTCGCAGTTGTCCAGGATCAGGATCAGCTCGCGGTCCGCCACGAGCTGGTGCAGGCGGTCGCGCGGCGTCAGCGTCTCGACGCCGTCGATCGCGATCTCGGCGAAGGACAGCGTGCTCTCGCCGCCGAGCGCCGTCAGCACCGCGTGCGGCACGTGCGCGCCGTCGGCGACCGCGGCGAGCGGGGCGAACCAGACGCCGTCGGGCGCCAGCCCGCCGAGCCGGGCGCCGCACTCCTGCGCGAGCCGCGTCTTGCCCGCGCCGCCGGGGCCGTTCAGCGTGACCAGGCGGACATTGCGCAGCAGCCCGCCGACGGATTCGAGCTCCGCCTCCCGGCCGATGAAGCTGGTGAGCTGCGCGGGGAGGTTGCCGACGCGCGGCCTGGCCGCGGCCCGGACCGGCGGCTCAGGCTCGACCGCGGGCTCCTGGCGCAGCATCGCCAGGTGCAGCTTGGTGAGTTCCGGCGAAGGGTCCGCGCCGAGCCGGTCGGCGAGCATGGCCCGGATCTGCTCGTACGCGGCGAGGGCCTCGGCCTGGCGGCCGAGCGCGTAGAGCACCTTCATATAGCGGGCGTGCAGCCGCTCGCGCAGCGGGAACGCGACGCGGAGCTGTTCGAGCTCGGGCAGCAGCTCACCCGCGGGAGCGGGCTGCGCGAGGACCGCGTCGACCAGGTATTCGATCGCCGCGACACGCTGTTCCTCGAGCGCGGCCGCCTCGGACTCGGCGAACTCCATCCCCTCGACGTCCGCCAGCGGCCTGCCGCGCCAGAGGACCAGCGCGCTGCGCAGATGCATCGCGGCGGCCGCCGCGTCGCGGGCTTCCAGGCTCGCGCGGCCGGAGCGGACGTGCTGTTCGAACCGGACGACGTCCACCGACTCCCGCGGCACGTTGAGCCGGTAACCGCCGCCGCCCTGCTCGATCGTGGCGCGGCCGACGACCGCCCGCAGCCGGGAGACCAGCGCCTGCAGCGCGTTGTGCGCCGCGGCCGGCGGTTCGTCGCGCCAGAGATCGTCGATCAGCCGCTCGGCCGAGACGACGCGCCCCGGATCGAGCGCGAGGCGGATCAGCAGGGCGCGGAGTCGGCGGCCGGGGATCTCCACGGCGCCGTCCGCCGTGTGGATCTCCAGGGAGCCGAGGATGGCGACGCGCATCGACGTCCTAGGCCTCGGGGCCGGTGGCGGCCGGCCGGTCCGGGTGGTTCGACCACTGCGACCAGGAGCCCGGGTAGAGCGCGGCGTGTATCCCGGCCACCGCGAGCGCGGCGACCTCGTGCGCGGCCGTCACGCCGGAGCCGCAGTACACGGCGACCGCGTCCGGCTTGCCCGCGACGACGCCGAGCGCCTCGAAGCGGCAGCGCAGCTCGCGCGGGTCCTTGAACCTGCCGTTCTCCTGCAGGTTCTCGTTCGTCGGCGCGCTCAGGGCCCCCGGGATGTGGCCCGCGCGCGGATCGACCGGCTCCTGCTCGCCGCGGTAGCGCTCGCCCGCGCGCGCGTCCAGCAGCACGCCGCGCGCCGGGAACTCACCGGCCTGGTCCATGTCGAGCACCGGCATACGGCCCGAGCCCAGCCGCACGTCGCCGGGCTCCGGGACCGGGATCGGGTCCTCGGCGCCGTCGAGCCGATGGCCCGCGGCCTCCCAGGCCTTGAGGCCGCCGTCCAGCAGCAGCACGCTCTCGTGCCCGGCCCAGCGCAGCAGCCACCAGGCGCGCGCGGCGGCCATGCCGCCGTTGTCGTCGAGCACGACGACGGGCTGCCCCTCGCGCAGGCCCCAGGCGCGCGCGGTGGCCTGGAACTCCTCGGGGCTCGGCAGCGGGTGGCGCCCCTCGAGCGGGCTCGCGTGCGCGGCGAGGTCGGTGTTCAGGTCCACGTATACGGAGCCGGGGATGCGGCGCTCGACGTAGTGCTCCCGGCCGTGCGGGTCGCCGAGCATCCAGCGCACGTCCAGCACGAGCGGCCGGGCGCCCTCCCGCGCCAGCCGGTCGTGCAGCTCGTTCGCGCCGATCAGCACGTCTACCATGTGATTCGCTCCCCGGATCCGCCAAAGCCTTCGGGCCGAGCTTAGCCGAGCAGGCCGCGCCTGTACGCCTCGGCGACGGCCGCCGCCCGATCGCGCACGCCCAGCTTCGCGTAGGCGTGCAGCAGGTGCGTCTTGACCGTCGCCTCGCTGATGAACAGCTGTTTCGCGGCCTCGCGGTTGGTCGTCCCTGAGGCCACCAGAGTCAGCACCTTGAGTTCGCGCTCGGTCAGCTGCTCGACCGGCGCGGCCGGGGCGCGCACGCGGCCGAGCAGCTTCTGCGCGACGGAGGGCGCGAGCACCGCCTGCCCGAGGTACGCCGCGTGGACCGCGCGCAGCAGCTCGTCCCGCGGCGCGTCCTTGAGCAGATAGCCGGTGGCCCCGGCCTCGACCGCGGGCAGCACGTCCGAGTCGCTGTCGAAGGTCGTCAGCACCAGGACCCTGATCTCGGGCGCCTTCTCGCGCAGCAGCCGGATCGCCTCGACCCCGCTCGTGCGCGGCATCCGCAGGTCCATCAGCACCACGTCCACGCCGAGCGCCACGGCGCGGTCCACGGCCTCGGAGCCGTCCGCCGCGTCCCCCGCGACCTCGAAGGCCGATTCGCTCTCGAACACGGCGCGCAGGCCGTCGCGCACGATCGGGTGGTCATCCACGATCAGCAGTCGGATTCGGCGTTCGGTCACAGTTCGCTGGGCCTCTCATTGCCGCGCAGCGCCGGAACGCTCGCGCTCACCGTCGTCCCGTCGCCGGGCGTGCTCTCGATCTCCAGGCAGCCGCCGACCTGCCGCAACCGCTGGCGCATCGCCGCGAGGCCGTAGCTGTCCCCGCTGCTCGCCCGCTGCTCGTCGAAGCCCTTGCCGTCGTCCAGCACGTCCAGCGTGACCTGGTCGTGCATATACGTCAGGGTCATCCCGGCGCGGGTGGCCTGCGCGTGCTTCGCGATGTTGGCGAGGGACTCCTGCGCCGCGCGGAAGAGCACGACCTCCAGCGCGGGCTGCAGCGGCGTCGCCTCTCCGTCCACCTCGACGCGCACGGGGATGCCCGAGGTCTGCGTCCACTCGTCGGCGAGCGTGCGCACCGCGTCCGGCAGCCGAGCGCCCTCCAGCATCTGCGGACGCAGCGCCTGCACCGAGCGGCGCGCCTCGGCGAGGCTGTCCCTGGCGAGCTGCCTGGCCAGCCCCAGGTGCCGCCGACGGCGCGACTCGTCCCGCTCGGCGAGCTCGGCCGCCTCGAGCTGCGCCAGGATGCCGGTCAGGCCCTGCGCGAGCGTGTCGTGGATCTCCCCCGCCATCCGCTGCCGCTCGTCGAAGACCCCTGCCTCGCGGGCCTGGGCGACGAGCTGCGCGTGCAGGCCGGCGTTCTCCTCCATCATCTGCTCGAGACGCTGGTTGGCCTCGGAGAGCTGGTCGATCGTGCGGGTGCGCTGCTCGGCGCGGCGGTCGTCGTCCAACGCGGCCTTTGTCATCGCGCCGACGATGAACACGTTGACCGTGAACAGCCCGATGTACGAGATCCACGTGCGCCCGTAGAGCTGGTTGACGCCGCCGACCTCTGACAGCGCCATCAGCGAGGCGTTGACCACCATGCCGGCGATCTTCGAGCGGCCCGGCAGGTACTGCACGAACAGGTAGCCGGTGAAGCCGAACACCGCGTAGAAGGGATTGACGACGATCAGCACGCCGATCAGCGTCAGATGGCCGACATAGAAGATGGCGGACTTGGTGACGTGCTCGTGCTGCGTGCCGTGCCGCACCCGCATGGTCAGCAGCCAGCCGGCCGCCACCGCGGTCAGACCGACCGTCCAGGCGACGTACTTCCCGGTCAGCGGCTGCTCGGTGGTCAGCGCGAGGATGAGCGAGACGGCGAGGGCGACGAACGGGACCACCGCGAACGCCACGTCGATGTGGCGTTCGCGCTTGTCGATCTGGCTGTTCGGCGGCACTACCCCGTCACTCCCAGCGGAAAAGCCTGGCGGAGGTGATCCCCCCGAGCACAGTGTATCCAGCCAGTACCGCAAGGTGTTGCCACAACGCTCCGCTGCCGGACCACGCGTCCATCACCGCGCCGAAGGGCACGTACTCGCCGATGGTCTGCATGACGTGCGGCATCGTCGCGATCGGCATGTAGAGGCCGGCGAAGAAGAAGTTGAGGATCATGAAGGGGATCCCCATGCCGTTGGCCATCGTGTTCGTGGTGGCGATCGCGGCCGGGATCATCCCGACGGCGATCACGGCGGCGAACCCGAGCACGAAGGAGCTGATGACGGCGCCGAGGTTGGCGGGCAGGTGCGCGCCGAACACGAGTGTGCCGAGCAGCACGATCAGCAGTGCCCCGAACGCGGCGAACGAGGCGAGCACCGCCACGAGCGCCGCGAGCATCCCGCCCGGCGGCACCGGGCTGACCTGGAAGCGTCGCAGGGTGTTGCGCTCGCGGAACGAGGCCATTGCGCCCGGCAGTACCGCGCACGCGACCATCAGCGGCGTCATCGCGGCGATGGTCGGGACGTAGACGTCCAGCACGCTGCGGCCGCCGAGGTCGGCCTCGGCGGTCTTGTCGCCGGGGATGCTGCCGAAGACGACGAGCATCACGATCGGCAGCAGGAGCGTGACGAAGGCCCCCGGTTCGCGCAGCATCAGCTTGAGATGCATCGTGGCCAGGGCGGAGAAGCCCTTGGCGGTGAGCGTGCGGCGGCCTCGAACCGGCGCCGCACTCACGGTGATCGCGGACATGGTCAGTTCTCCTTGGAAGCGGCGGCGGTCAGGGTGACGAAGGCGTCGTCGAGGCTGGTCTGCTCGACGCGCAGGCCTTCGGCGATGATCTGGGCCCGGGCGAGCAGCGCGGTCACGGCCTGGACCAGCTGCGCGTTGCCGGAGAGCTCGATCTGTGCGCCGTGCCGGACCACGGAGTCGACCTCGGGCAGAGCGAGCAGCTCGGCGTCCTCGATCGGTGTGGAAGGCCTGAACCGCATCCGCTGCCCGCCCCCTGTGCGTTCAGCCAGACCGGCAGGCGTGTCCACCGCCACGACGCGACCGCGATCGATGAGGGCGAGCCGGTCGCACAGGCGCTCGGCCTCCTCCATGAAGTGCGTGACCAGCAGCACGGTGACCCCCGCGTCGCGCACCTGCTCGACCAGCCCCCAGGTCTCGCGCCGCGCGTGCGGGTCGAGACCGGTGGTCAGCTCGTCGAGGATGACCACGCGCGGATTCCCGATCAGCGCGAGAGCGATGGCCAGGCGCTGCTTCTGGCCGCCCGAGAGCTTCTTGTACCGCGCGCCGGCCTTCCCCTCCAGCCCAAGCCGGCGCAGCAGCACGTCGATGTCGGCGGGGTCGCGGTAGAACGAGGCGAACAGCCGCATGACCTCGCGGACCTGCAGCTTGTCCGGCAACCCGGCCTCCTGCAACTGCACCCCGACGGCCTGGTGCAACTCGTCCCGATCGGCCACCGGGTCCAGTCCGAGGACCCGCACGCTGCCCGAGTCGGCCGCGCGCAGCCCCGAGATGCACTCGACGGTGGTCGTCTTCCCGGCCCCGTTCGGCCCGAGGATCCCGAAGATCTCCCCCGCCTCGACGGAGAACGATACGTCGTCCACGGCCGTGACCCGGCCGTATTCCTTGTGCAGACTGCTGACTTCGATGACTGGCATACCTGAAGCATGCCGCCGCACCCCGCCCCGCCGGATCGACCGCCGGGCTGCAAACGGACGGCGGCGCGGTGGACCGCGGCATCAACCGATCGGTGGACAAGCGGGTCCGCCGGACGTATCCGTCAGCACGAGGGGTAGCCGGGACCAGGCGTTCGAGGAAACCTGGTGCGACGTGAGCGCGACAACCGGACGCAAGGACGCGGGAGGAGCGACTGCGAAGGGAAGCGCCGGAGCACGGAGCTGACCTTGACCGAGCGTCGCAGTGGGCTGACGCTGGCGTTGCGGTGAGGTCTTAGCCGATCCACGAACCCCGAACGAAGCGCCTAGTCCAGCAAGGCAGCCCGCAGCACCTCGACATCCGCGCCCAACCCGTCGATCAGGTACGCGTCGAAGGACCCGTACTTGGTCTCGGCCTCGTCGAAGGCGGTTTGGAGGTACTCCGGGCGGACGTCGAGCAAGGGGGCGATGGGCTGGCGGTCGCCTACGAGTTGGCGCAGGATGCCGAGGAGCTTGGCGCGGGAGGGGGCGCCGCGGCCTTCGGTGGCTCGCTGGTTGGTGAGCAGGTAGTCCGCGAGGACCGTCTCGCGGTCGGCGCCTAGGGCTGTCAGCAGGATGGCGGAGAGCCAGCCGGTGCGGTCCTTGCCCGCCGTGCAGTGGAAGAGGATAGGCGTGGCCTGCTTCACCTGCTCGGTGATCAGGGCCAGGGCCTTGGCGAAGGCGGCGCGGCACGAGTCGTCGGCTACGAACCGGCGGTACATGTCGACCATGACCTGATGGACCTCGGCCTCGGCGAGGGGCTCGCCGTCGGGGCCCGCGCTCAGCATGCTCGCGAAGACGGCCTGGGTCAGGTCCGCGGTCGGGATGTGCACGCGGTGGCCGGGCCACGGGCCTACGCCGAAGGCGGTGATCTCGCTGTCGCCGCGCAGGTCCAGGACCGTGGCGACGGCCATCCGCTCGAGGCCGGCCACGTCCTCGGGGGTGGCGTCGGTCAGCGCTTCGGAGCGCAGCGGCAGGCCGACGCGCACGCCTCGGCCGTCCGCCGCCGGGTATCCGCCGAGGTCGCGCGCGTTGGGCAGGCCGGTCAGGCCGAGGTCTCGTCCCGCAGTCACGCGAGGATCATAGACGCCCTGCCTTCAGAGCCGCTGCGGGGCCTCGATGCCGAGCAGGTCGAGGCCCTGGGACAGCGTCCGGCCGACAGCCTGGACCAGCGCGAGCCGGTTGCCGCGTTGGGCCACGGTCTCGGCCTTCAGGACGGGGCAGTTCTGCCAGAAGTCGTTGAACGCCTTCGCCAGTTCGTACAGGTACGTGCAAAGCCGGTGCGGTTCCAGCGTTTCGGCGACCTCCGCGAGTACGGCGCCGAACTCGTCGAGGGTGAGGATCAGCGAGCGTTCGCAGTCGTGGAGGGGGACCTGCGGGTCGATGGTGGAAGCCAGTCCGTCCGCCTTCCTGAGCACGGAGCAGGTCCGGGCGTGCGCGTATTGGAGGTAGACGCTGGTGTTGCCGGTCAGCGCGACCATCCGCTCGGGGTCGAAGACGTAGTCCTTGACCCGCGCGTTGGACAGGTCGGCGTACTTGACCGCGCCGATCCCGGCCGCCTGGACCACGTGCTCGAACTCGTCCGGGGGCAGGTCGGCGCTCTTCTCGGCCACGACGGCCCGGGCCCCGGCGATCGCGGCGTCCAGGAGTTCCTTGAGCCGCGGCGTGTCGCCGGACCTCGACCTGAACGGCTTGCCGTCGGTGCCGAGGATCGTGCCGAACGGGATGTGCACGGCCTCGACGTCGTCCGGCAGCCAACCTGCCTTGCGCGCGGTCTCGAAGACCATCCGCAGGTGCAGCGCCTGCCGCGTGTCGATGACGTAGAGGATCCGCTGTGCCTTGAGCCGGCCGACCCGATACCGGACTGCGGCCAGGTCGGTGGCGGCGTAGCCGTATCCGCCGTCTGATTTCCGGACCAGCAGCGGGAGGGGTTCGCCGTCGGCGTTCTCGTAGCCGTCGAGGAACACGCATTGCGCGCCGTCCGACTCCGTCAGCAGGCCTTTGCTGTCGAGTTCGGCCACTACCCCGTCGAGCCAGGGGTTGTAGAAGGACTCGGCCGCGGCGTTCTCGGGCGTCAGCAGGATGCCCAGCCGCTGGTAGATCGCCTGGAACGCTTCGGTCGAGACTTGGACCAGCTTGCGCCACGTGGCCTGCGAGGCCTCGTCGCCGGCCTGGAGGGCTACGACCCGCTCCCTGGCCCGCGTCGCGAATTCGGGGTCTGCGACGAACTGCCGCTGCGCGGCCTTGTAGACGTCGTCGAGCGCGTCGAGGTCGATCGCGTCGAGGCTGAGGTCGGGGTGCTCGGCCAGGTACTGGATGATCTTGCCGAAGGAGGTTCCCCAGTCGCCGAGGTGGTTCTGCCTGATCACGTCCGCGCCGGCGTAGGCCAGGATCCGCGCGAGGGCGTCGCCGATCACGGTGCTCCGGACGTGGCCGACGTGCAGCTGCTTGGCGATGTTCGGGCCCGAATAGTCGACGAGGGTCCGCGTGCCCCGCACGGGGGTCCCGACTCCCATCCGCGCGTCGGCCAGCCGCTCGGCGAGCACGGTCCAGAGCGCCGCGTCGGGGAGCGTCAGGTTGAGGAAGCCGGGGCCGGAGAGCTCCGCGTGCAGGTCGGCATCGAGGGCCGAGAGCAGTTGCTGTGCCAGCTCCCGGGGCGCGGTGCCCGTCCTCCTCGCGAGGCCGAGGGCGGCGTTCGACTGGTAGTCGGCCCGGTCCGAGCGGCGGACGAGCGGATCCCCGGCGGCGAGTCCTACCGGCAGCACGCGCGCCATGGCCCGCGCCATCGCCGCGTCCACCTGGGCCTTCGCTCCGAGCACCTCGGACATCCGCGCACTACCTCCATCGGGATCGGGTCGGTCAACCCCGATGCTAGCTGCGCGGATGCCGAGGATCACGGCATTTTCACGGCTCCAGGACCGTCTTGCCCGTCGTGCGACGTGCCGCGATCGCCGCGTGCGCCTCGGCGGCCCGCGCGAGCGGGAAGCGGGCGCCGACCAGGGTGCGCAGGCGGCCTTCGGCCACCGCCGCGAGGATGTCGCGCGACTGGCGGTAGTGGACCTCGGGGCCGCGGGGGCCGGTCGCCGGGCCGAAGTATGACAGGATGCTGACACCGCGCTCGGCCGCACGCTCCGGATCGACCTTGGTCATCGCGCCGCTGGAGAAGCCGAAGATGACGAAGCGGCCGCCGCGGGCCACGAGGTCGAACGTCGTCGCGCCGAGTTCGCCGCCGACGCCGTCGAAGACCACTGTCGCGCCTTCGGGGGCCGCCGCGCGCACCTGCTCGGGCCAGTCGTCGGACGAGGTGTCGATGACGACGTCGGCTCCGAAGTCCTTCGCCGGCTGCACCTTCTCGCTCCCCCGGACCAGCGCGATGACCCGCTCGGCGCCGGCCGCGCGGGCGAGTTGCATGCTGATCACGCCGACGGCTCCGGTCGCGCCCTCGACGAGCACCACGTCACCCTTGCCGACCTCGGACTGCTCGACCAGTGCGAGCGCCGTGCGGCCGGTGCCGAGGAGCGAGACCGCGTCGGCGTAGTCGAGCGTATCCGGGAGCTGATGCGAGCCCTCCGCCTGGACCACGCCGAGTTCCGCGTAGCCGCCGCCGGGACCTCCGTTGACCGGAACCGTCACGCCGAGCACGCGGCGGCCGATCCAGTCGGCGGAGACTCCGTCGCCCGCCGCGATCACCTCGCCCGCGACCTCGCGCCCGGGGATCCACGGCAACGACTTCGGCGCCACCGGCGAGACGCCCTGCAGGGCGCCGGTCCTCGCCTGGGTCTCGACGAACTGGATGCCGGCCGCGGCCACCTTGACGAGCAGTTCGCCCGCGCCGGGGACCGGGTCCGGCACCTCCTCGATCCGGAGCACTTCCGGACCGCCGAATTCACGTACCACGATTGCCTTCATGGCCGTGACGCTACGGCCGTGCGGACCGGCGCACCTCGGCCGCGCGACCCAGCGCGGCCTAGGACTTTCCGCCTAGGACCGCCGCGCTCAGGACTGCGTCGTGCCGTCGATGAGCTCGCGCAGGATATCGGCGTGGCCGTTGTGCTGCGCGTACTCCTCGATCATGTGGATCATGATCCAGCGCACGTCGAGCTCGCCGAAGCGCCGGTGCGTGAACACGTCGTCCAGCCCGACCCCGGCGAAGATCTCCCGGCTGCGCTCGCACGCGGCGAGGAAGCGAGCCACGTCCTGCTCGACCGTCGCGCCGTCCTCGAGCAGGAAGTCGCCGTCCTTGCGCTCCGGCCAGCCGAAGGGCCCCGGCTCGTCGCTGCCGCCGATCACCAGGACGAACCAGGCGAACTCGACCTTGGTCAGGTGCCTGACGAGGCCGTGCAGCGTGTTCAGCGAGGGCACGACGCGGCGGTCCGCCTGCTCGTCCGTGAGCCCGTCCAGCTTCGACAGCAACTCGGCGCGGTGGTAGTCGACCCAGCGGGCCAGGGCCTCGCGCTCGTTTGCGATCTGCGGCGGGTCGACGCGCTCGAGCGGCGACTTGAAGGTGTCCATCCCCGTGTGTTCCTTCTGGTGCTAGGAGGTGAAGTTCATGTACATCAGGCGCTCAGGCTCCGGGAACTGCACGAATCCGGCGCGGGCGTAGACCTCGTGCGCGTCCTTCGTGGCCAGCAGCACCCGCTTGAGCCGGTACGGCGCCAGGAAGTCGCGGACCGTCACGGTCAACCAGGTGCCGATGCCGAGCCCGCGGTGCTCGCGGTCCACGTACACGTCGCAGAGCCACGCGAAGGTCGCCAGGTCGGTGACGACGCGCGCGAAACCGCACTGCCGCCCGGCCTCGTCGTATACCCCGAAGTTGAGCGACGCGGCGACCGAGCGCTCCACCGTCTCCCGGCTGCGGCCGAGCGCCCAGAAGGCGTCGGTGGACAGCCATTCGTGGATCAGCCCGACGTCGAGCCGATCCCTGTCGTCGGAGATCTCATAGCCGTCCGCTCTGTGCGCTATCACGGGAACGAACCCTAGGCCATCGGCCCCGGTCCCGCCCACAGCGATCCCGCGCGGTCAGGTGCGCGGCGGCACCTCGCCGGAACCGCGCGGGATGAGCACGGTCGGCAGCACCACGCGGCGCGGCGCGTCGGAGAGCCCGGCGAGCCGGTCGAACAGCAGCGTCGCGGCCACGCGGCCGAGCCCGGCCGGGTCCTGCGCGACGACGGTGAGCCCGGGCGAGATGAGGTCGGCGAGCTCGAAGTCGTCGAAGCCGACCAGCGCGGGCCGGTCGACCCGGCCGGCCAGCTCGCGCAGCACGGCGGTGGTCAGCCGGTTGTTTCCGCAGAACAGGGCGGTGGCGGCGTTCGGCTGGGAGAGCAGCTTGTCCAGCGCCGCGCGCACGGCCACCGGCTCGGCCTTGCCCATCACCACGAGGCCCTCGTCCAGCGGGATCCCGGCCGCCGCGAGCGCGCTGCGGTAGCCGGTCAGCCGCTCGCGGGCGGTGAAGATCGCGAGGTCGTCGCCGAGGTACGCGATCCTGCGGTGGCCGCCGTTGATCAGGTGGCGCACGCCGTCGCGCACGCCGCCGACGTTGTCGACCAGGACCACGTCCGCCGCGAGGTTGATCGGCGGACGGTCCACGAACACGACCGGGACCCCGGCCTTGATCTCGTGCGCCAGGTAGGAGTGGTCGGTCGCGGCCGGGACCATCACGAGCCCGTCCACCCGCCGCTCGCACAGCGCCATGGCCAGCTCCTGCTCGCGGTCCGGGTCGTCGTCGCAGGAGCCCGTCAGCAGCAGGCAGTCGTTGTCCCGCACCACCTGCTCGACCGCGCGGGTGAGCACCGAGTAGAAGGGGTCGGCGACGTCCTCCAGAATCAGCCCGATGCCCGCCGCGCGGCCGGTGCGCAACTGCCGCGCGGAGTCGTTGCGGCGGAAGCCCAGGTCGGCGATCGCCCGGGCGACGCGTTCCGCGGTGGCCGGCAGCACCCCTGGCTCGCCGTTGACCACCCGGGAGACCGTCTTGAGACTCACTCCCGCGCGGGCCGCGACGTCGTTCATCGTCGCGCGGCCGCTGGAGCGCATGGTCTGGGTGGTCGAACGGTTCACTACTCGCCCTCCGGAAAAGGGATCAGTTCGGGGTGCTGCCCGCTGTTGCGAGTCACCATAGGTCATGCGCGTTCACGTCGCCCGAGAGAACGCGCGGTTCGCTGCGCTCAGGGAAGCGTCCAGTTCTGCGCGCCGGTGCCGTTGCAGGTGTAGATCTGCAGCTGCGTCCCGGTCGTCGTGGTCGAGCCGGGGTCGTCCAGGCACTTACCCGACTCCGGATTCATCAGGGAGTTGTTCGCTCCCACCTCCCATTGTTGCGCACCGGTGTTGTCGCAGCCCCACCACTGCACGACCGTGCCGTCGGCGGTGCCGCTGCCGCTGACGTCCATGCAGCCGCCGTTGGCCTGGATCGTGCCGTTCGACGCGATCGTCCACTGCTGCGCGGCGGTCCCGTTGCAGGTGTAGATCTGCACGTGGGTGCCGTTGGTCGTGCCGGCACCGCTGTCGTCGAGGCACAGGCCGCTCAGTACCCCGGACGAGACTCCCGAGTACACGGCGCCGGCCGCGGGTGAGGCGGCCGAGGTGAAGCCGATCGAGAAAACGTGCAGGCCACCGGCCGCGACGTTCGACGGAAGCGTGACGCCGGCGACAGTCTTGCCGGCCGAAAGGTTCACCGGCTTCGTCGCGAAGAGGTACGTCGAGACGCTGTTGGACGACGCGCCCGCCTGGTTCCGGTAGCTCATCGTCGCGACGGTCGTGTCGGCGGCCAGGACGGATGAACCGCCGCCACCCAGCGTCCAGTCACTGAATGAGATCGGCACGTTCTGGGTGCTGCCGTCGGTGTAGGTGACGACGGCCGTTCCCGTCGACGGCCCGTTGGTGGCGGAGCCGAGGAACGAGATCGCACCGGACCCGGAGGCGCTGACGGTCTGGCCGTTCGCCTCGTAGTTGTCCGGCTTGCCCGCGGCCACGTTCGGCCACGTGAACGACACGCCGTTCGCGGACACCGTCGAGCCCGGCGTGATCCCGGCGGAGCTGAGCGCCGAGGCCGAGTAGCTGTACCCGACGCCGTCGAGGTCGGCGCTGGAGGACGAGGAGTCCGCCGAGATGCCGATGTCGGTGTACGACGGACTTCCCGCGTACGACGGCGGCGCCGCGCTGGACGCGCTGGCCCAGCTCGTGTTCGCCGACGTGCCGAGGGTGAGGTTCAGCGTTCCGCCGCCACTGATCGCGCCGCTCGGGACGTAGGCGTCGTTCCACGCGGAACCGTTCCAGGTCGCGGACTGGATGTAGGGCGCGTTGTCCGCGGCGCCGCTTCCGTTGATCGTCAGGGTGCTGCCGCTGGGCAGCGTGACGACCTCCTGCGTGAACATCGGCGAGCCCAGCGCGAGATCC
>DASTAE010000078.1:0-8785 GCA_035712985.1 Actinospica sp. | reverse complement strand
CCCACGGTGGTCGCGCATGGAGCGAAGATACTCGATGATCATCACGACACGACGACTGTCGCGGTCCAGGTCTGGCCGTTCGGCAGTTTGCTGGTCACGGTGCTGACCCCGCGCGACTGCCCGACGACGACTCCGGGCGTCTCGCCGCGCATCGCGGTCATCACGCCGTTGTTGCCGTAGGCGAGGACGGTCGTGTCGTCGATCTGCACGTCGCTCCAGCGGCCGGTCGAGCCGGCGGGCGCGGTCAGGAAGATGTCGAGCAGCTTGCCGACGCCGAGGCAGTACGTGCCGGTGTCGGCCTGCGTGAGGCTGCCGGCGCTGTGCGGGAGCCCGCTGTCGGCGGGGGCCGTGCAGGCGGGCAGCTTGGTGTTCGCGGTGACGGTGGCCGTCGTGGAGCTCGCGGGCGAGGAGCAGGCGGACAGGGCGGTCGTCAGGGCCAGCGGCGCGAGGCAGCAGGCGGCGACGGTCCGGATTGTGCGGGTGCTGATACGGGGCGCGATCACGGCGCGGTCCTCTTCCGATCGTGAAGCCACGCGGGTCCCGCCGCCGCCCACAGGGCAGCGGGACCCGCGCGACGTCCAGGGGTGCTAGTGCTGGTTGGACGCGCTCGCGTAGAAGGTGACGCAGTTGCCCGCGCCGCCGCCGAAGTTGTTGCTCCAGAGCGACTGCACCGCGTAGTACGAGCCGTTGAGCGCGAGGATCGTCGAGGCGCCCTGGCCGCTGGAGATCCAGGCGCACTTGTCGCCGGTCTCCGCGCCCGAGGAGTCCAGCCAGCCGTTGCCGGCCTCGGGGTCGGTCAGCGTCTCGGCGTACTCGTGGCCGCCGACGATGGTGATGCCCTCGTCGGCCGAGTTGACGCCGTTGGTCGCCGCCACGAAGCCGGAGCCGCAGGCCGAGCCGGCGTCGGTGATGTACGGCATGTTGGTGTACGGGACGTCGGCGCCGGAGGCGTTCGGCGTCACGTCGTGCCAGGCGCAGTACTGCGTCTTGAAGCCGCTGGGCACCACGCCGTGCGGGGAGTCCACGATGATCTGGATGTTGTCACCGGAGACGCCGAAGTGCGCCGCGGCCTTGACCGCCTCGGCGGCCAACTGCGAGTTCGACGGGCGGCTCGGCGCCTTCACCGAGCTGTCCAGCCAGGTGCCCTTGAGCGGGTTCGAGGACGGGTGGCCGACCGCGCCGCCCGAGCCGTTGGTGTACTGGGTCTGCGAGGTGAAGAAGGTGTCGCCGCTGCCGTAGGCGTGGCTGAAGAACGAGGACTGGAGCGCCGCCTCGCCGGACGGGTCGTTGGTCACCGAGGAGGTGCCCCACTGGCTGCCCCAGTAGACGACGTAGATCGTCGGTGAGGTGACGACGGGGCCGCCGCCGTAGACCAGGTCGTTCGCGCTGTTGGCCGCGGGGGAGACGGCGTGGTGCGCGGAGCGGAGCGACATGCCGCCGTGTCCGTGGGCGGTGGCGGCCTGGGCGGGCGCGGCGGCGAGGGCGAGGGCGAGACCGGCGAAGCCCGCGAAGGCGGCGCCGGCGATCGTGCGTATGCGCATGCAGATATGCCTTCCATGATTGAAAGACCTTGGTGGGTAGTGAGGCGATCGCCTCGCTGCATATCGAATACGACGGACAAGATCAGGACAATGAGAACCGCGGAAAGTTCTCTCCCGTCCCGGGCAATGGATTCGGTATGGATTCCATGCCGTACGGAAAATCTCGCCCGGCGGCCCGTTCTTGACGCCTTCTTAACGGCTTCCGTCGAAGTCGTGAACAGCCGCCCAGGGAGAATGCGGGTTTTCGCCTCAGCGCTGCCAGGACGCGGCGAGGTGCCCGCCCCATACCGCGAGGATCGCCCCGGCCCCGAGCGCGAGGACGAGCAGCGCGTAGCGCAGTCCCCGCCCGCCGACGGCCCGCGCGGCCCGGCCCGGCGCGGCGTCGGCCGCGAGCAGGCGCGGCAGCCGCGGCAGGTAGGCGAGCACGTGCACGGTCATCAGCGCGGCCCAGCCCACGAAGCTCAGCTTGTGCAGGAACAGGAGCGGGAAGCCGAGCAGGCTCGGCGAGGTGCGGTCCACGGCCAGCAGCGCGCCCGTGCCGAGCACGGCGATCGTCGAGAGAACGATGAAAGGGCCGATGATGCGCAGAATCGGATGCGGCGGCCCTTTGCGCACATACGGCTCATTGCGCGTGTAATAGCGGGAGAAACGGTACACCGTGGCCGCGATCTTCAGGCATACCGGACCGATCAGCAGAAATCCGATGACGTAATGCCAATAGAGCAGCCGCCCGAGTGCCAGCAGGGTCACGCCCTCGGCGGCGAAGAGCAGCAGCAGCGCGGTCCCGGTGAGCGCGGTGAGCCGTTCGTTGCCCTCGGGGCCGCCGAGCCGGTCCGGTCCTGAGGAGCGCCGGCGGCGGTGCGTCGGCGGCTCGGTGTACGAGATCGTCATCGGTGGTTCCTGACCGGGTTCGAGGGACGGGGTCGGGGCACGGGGGCGGATTCCAGCCGTAGGGCGAGCGCGGGGCACGCGGCCACGGCGCGGCGCGCGTGCCGGGCCAGTCCGCCGGGGATCGGTTCCGCGGACTGGATCGGGTAGCCCCACTCGTCCAGGGACAGCCGTTCCGGGAAGAGCTCGGCGCACAGCCCGTGCCCGGTGCACGCGATGCGGTCGACCACGAGGCGGTACCCGCGGCTCATCGCCAATCACCGTCCCCGATCGAAGCGGTCGGCGTCGGCAGCAGCGGCGGCGCCTGGAGGGCCGCCGGACACGGGCCGGCCGCGAGGTGGCGCCGCACGTCGTGCGCGAACGTGAGCAGCGCTGAACCCGCCAGCCGGGCCGCACCGTCAGGATGCTTACACGCGCCGCGGCCCGGAAGCTGCGCGACGTGCCGCTCCAGCCGCTCCCGGGTCGCGCGATCGCAGTGCCCGAACGCGAGCTGCGCGAAGTCCTGCGCGGCGGCCGGAAGCCCGAACTTGCACGGCCCGCACTGGCGCGCGCTCTGACCGGCGAGGTACTCGAGGATGCGCGCGGTCTCGGCGAGGCCGCAGGAGGTCGAGGGCAGCGCGGCCAGCACCCCGGCGCCCGGTGTCGCCCCGACCACGGAAAGGCCCGCCGCGCTGTATTCGAGCGCCGCGGCCTGTCCGGCGGGCAGCCACGTGCCGAAATAGCCGCCGACCAGCACCGCCTGCGCGTCGGGCACCGGTCCGCCGAGGCACATCACCTCGCGCAGCGGCATGCCGTAGACGACCTCGTATACGCCCGGCGCGGGTACGGCCCCGGCGAGCGTGACCAGCGACGTGCCCGGGCTCTCCGCCGTGCCGCGCGAACGGAACCAGTCCGGCCCGTAGCGCGCGATCAGGGCGAGGTGCGCGAGCGTCTCGACGTTGTCGACGAGCGTCGGCAGCCCGAGCACTCCGCGCTCGGCCGTGCGCGGCGGCGTCGTGGTCGGCTTGGCCTCGTTGCCGCTCAGCCAGTTCACCAGCGCCGAGGCCTCGCTCGACACGTAGTGGTGCGGCGGCGTGCGCACCTGGATCTCGATGGGGTCGAAGCCCTGGTAGCGGCGCTCGGCGATCAGCTCGCGCAGCTCGCGGGCCAGCCCGGACCGGCTCTCGGCGACGCACAGATAAGCCTCGCTCGCGCCGACCGCGTCGGCGGCCAGCAGGATCCCGTCGAGCACGAGATGCGGCGCGAGGCGAAGCAGGGCCCTGTCCTTCCTGGCCGCGGGCTCGCTCTCCATCCCGTTGGCCACGACCACGCGCTCCGGCCGCTTCGCCCGCGCCACGGCCCGCATCTTCGTCGCGGTCGGGAACGCGGCGCCGCCGCGGCCCGTCAGCCCGGCCCGGGACGCCGCGTCGATCAGCGGATGCTCGCCGTGCCCGGCGAAGGTCGGCAGGCCGCCGTACCGCGCCAGATGCTCGGGCAGGTCGGCGGAGCGGCCCGTCGCCATCCAGCCCGCGAACAGCCGCTCGCCGTACAGGCCCTCGGCCACCATGGTGGTCATCGCGCGACCACCCGCCACAGCCCCGCGCCCGCGACCACGGCGACGCAGAGCACGTACAGGAGTTCCTGCGCGCCGAGCTTCGTGTCGGTGCCGGTCCTGAAGCCGTGCAGCACCGCCACCGGCCACGCCGCGTAGGCCAGATAGTGCACGGACTTCCAGCGCCGCAGACCGATCCGCAGCCGCACCGCGCTGGTCAGCGCGACGGCGAGCAGCAGGTCGAAGGCCACCGCACCGAGCGCGACCCACAGCGTTCGGTACGGTGACGTGAAGGGGACGAACGCGGAGATCCAGCCGATGGGGACGTAGCTGTCCGCGAGCGTCGTGCCGATGTGCACCGCGAGCACCGCCAGGCACAGCACCGAGACGTTGCGGTGCAGGGCGTTGATCTCGAAGCGCCCGACGGCCGTCGGAGCGTAGCGCCGGGCCCCCGCGACGCCGATCACGACGGTCACGGTCAGCAGGATCAGCGCGATCGAGCCGGTGGCGCGGGTCGCGAACCAGAGCGGATTGCCGAACAGCGTGCTCATGAGCCGCCCGAGGTCGCGTGCGTGCTGCTCGCGGCGGTGGTCGGAGCCTGCACGGGGGCCTGCGTCGGAGCCTGCAGCGTGGGCGCGCTGGTGGTCTGGGTGGTCCGGGTGCTCGCGGCGGTCCGCGGCGCGGTCGGCGCCTTCGAGGTGCCGGCCGCGCTCGTCGGTGCCGGACTCGTCGGGGCGGCCGGCGTGCTCGCGGCGCTCGTCGGCGCCGTCTTCGGCGCGCTGCTCCCGGCGCTCTTGCCCGGCAGGGCCTGCGCGTACCCGCCGGCCAGCACCACCGCGCCGGCCGCCGAAGCGACGGTGATCCAGCCGGTGGCGGTGCGCACCCGGCGCAGCCCGCGGTCGCGCGCCTGCGTGCGGCGATGCTCGTCGTTCGTCCGGTGCGGCAAGATCATCCTCCTCGATCGGCGGCGTTGTGCCAGACCTAGACTCACCGATCGGCGGTTCGGAACCTACAAGGGCAATGTTCAGATCTGGTAAGGACCTGGCGCTGTAGCGAAGCTGTGCCAACCGCGGCGTTACCGTGAATGGCGTGACAGCGAACGCCCCCTCCGTCGAGCAGCCCGTCCGCGTGCTCGTCGTCGAGGATGACGAGGGGATCGCCTGGCCGCTGCAGCGCGGCCTGGCCCGGTCCGGCTACCAGGTCGTGTCGGTCGGCAGCGGGCGCGAGGCGCTGGAGGCCGGGCCCGCCGACGTGGTCCTGCTCGACCTGGGCCTTCCCGACGTGGACGGGCTCGAGGTGTGCCGCAGGCTGCGCGCGTACAGCGACGCGGCCGTGATCGTGGTGACCGCGCGCGGCGAGGAGGGCGACCGGGTCGCCGCGCTGGACGACGGCGCCGACGACTACCTGGTCAAACCCTTCGGCCTGGCCGAGCTCGAGGCCCGGATCCGGGCCGTGCTGCGGCGGGTGAACCCGGGGCGCACCCACTACGCCGTCGGCAGGCTCACGGTCGATCCGCGCACCCGCCGGGTCACCGTGCGCGGCGAGGAGGTGTCGCTCACGCCGAAGGAGTTCGACATCCTCGAATGCCTGGTCGCCGACCCGGGCCGGGCCATCTCCCGGCACGAGCTGCTGACCCGGGTCTGGGACGAGAACTGGTACGGCCCGACCCGCGTCCTCGACGTGCACATCGCCGCGCTGCGCCGCAAGCTCGCGATCGACGGGCTGATCGAGACCGTGTACGGGCACGGATTCCGCCTGGTGCCCGGAACCGAATCCGGGGACTGACTCGGTGTCACGTCGGATCGCGCTGGTGATCGTGGGACTGGTCGCCGCGCTGCTGCTGCTCGCCGTCGTGCCGCTGGGCTTCTCGCTGACGGCCAACGAACGCGCCTCCTTCGGCTTCGCCACCCGCTCCGCGGGCGACCAGGTCGCCGCGCAGGCCGAGGAGTACCTCGCCGACCACGACCCGCCCGCCGCGATGTACCGCGCCCTGGCCGACGCCGCGAACCGCGGCGACTGCGCGACCGTCTACGGCAAGCGGATGCAGATCGTGGCCGCGACCCCCTGCGGGCAGGCCTCCGACACCGAATCGGCCGCGCTGGCCAGGCTCGTCCTCGGCGGCGCGGAGCAGGCCGGCACCCGGGACGCGGACTGGCAACTGGTCGCCTCCCCGATCGGCGACGACGGCAAGGTCTCCGGCGTCGCCGTCCTGGCCCGCTCCTCGGACCCGATGAACGACCGGATCGCCGTCGTCTGGACCTGGCTGGCCGGCAGCGGCCTCGTCGTGCTGCTGCTCGGCATCCTCTTCGCGCTCCGGCTCGGGCGCTGGGTCGCCCGCCCGCTGACCGTGCTGGGCGCGAGCGCCGCCCGCTTCGGCGACGGGGCGCTGGAGACCCGCGCGGCGATCGGCACAGGCCCGAACGAGGTACGCGAGCTGTCCCAGGCCTTCAATCGGATGGCCGAGCGCATCCAGTCGTTGATCGGCAGCCACCGCGCCTGGGTCGCCGACGTCTCCCATCAGCTGCGCACCCCGCTGACCGCGCTGCGCCTGCGCGTGGACATCCTCGCGGCCGAGGCGCAGGGGGAGACCGCGGCCGAGATGACGGGCCTGCAGGCCGAGCTGACCCGGCTCGGCAGCCTGGTCGACGGACTGCTCGCGGTGGCTCGCGCGGAGGCCACCGTGCCGCGTCCGGAGGCGGTGCGCGCCGACGAGACGGCCGCCGACCGCGTCGCCGCCTGGGAGCCCGTGGCCAGGGAACGCGGCGTGGCCCTGCGTCTCGCCGCCGCTCGGCCGGCCGCCGTCCGGCTCGGCCCCGGCGACCTGGAGCAGATGCTCGACAACCTCATCGCCAACGCCCTCGACTCCGTCCCCGAGGGTGGCGCCGTCTCGATCTCGGTCGAGACCGCCGGCCAGAGCACGGAGGTCCGGGTCGCCGACGACGGACCCGGGATGAGCGAGCAGGCCCGCGAGGACGCCTTCCGCCGCTTCGGCCGCTCCGGAACCGGCGGCAACGGCCTCGGCCTCGCGATCGTGCACCGCCTCGCCGGTGCGAACGGCGCCGAGATAGCCCTGCGCGAGACGCCAGGCGGCGGGCTGACCGTCGCGCTGAGACTGCCGGTGTCGCCGTGACGATGACGATGGGATTCGGCCGGGCGGTGTTCCCGCTCTGGGGCGGCCAGGCGGTCGTGGTCACGTCGATCCCCGAGCTGATCGACGCCGCCCGCGCCCTGGTCCGCGTCGAGACGGCGGCCATGGACGAGGCCTGCAGCCGCTTCCGCCCCGACTCGGAACTCAGCCGCCTCAACGCCTCCGCGGGCGAACCCGTGCGCGTCGGCCCCCTGCTGGCCGAGGTCGTCACCGCCTCGATCCGAGCCGCCGAGGCCACCGACGGCGACGTGGACCCCACCTGCGGCGCCGGCCTGGAGGCCCTCGGCTACGACCGCGACATAGAGCTCCTCCAGGAGGACGGCGTCCGCATCGTCGTCCACGAATACCTCCCCGCCCCCGGCTGGCGGAGCCTCGACTGGATACCCGAGTCGAGAACCCTCACCATCCCGCCCGCCTGCCGCCTGGATTTCGGCGCCGTCGCCAAGGCCCTGGCCGCCGACCGAGCGGCCGCGGCCGTCTTCCGGAAGCTGGGCTGCGGCGTCCTGGTCTCCCTGGGCGGCGACATCGCCACGGCCGGACCCGGCCCGGCCCAGGGCTGGCGCATCCGCGTCACCGACGACCACCGCGCCGAGGCCCCGTCCTGCGCGGCGCAGACCGTCACCGTGAACGGCGGCGCCCTCGCCACGTCCAGCACCACGGTCCGCCGCTGGCAGGGTCAGTCCGGCGAGCTGCACCACGTCCTCGACCCGCGCACCGGCAGACCCGCCGAATCCTGCTGGCGCACCGTCAGCGTCACCGCCGCCAACTGCGTGGACGCCAACACCGCCGCCACCGCGGCCCTGCTCCGCAGCGAGGCGGCCCCCGCCTGGCTCGCCGACCTGGGCCTCCCGGCGCGCCTCGTGCGCCACGACGGCGGCATCCGCACCGTAGCCGGCTGGCCCGACTGACCGTCGCCCCACCGAGACCGCCGATCCCCCCGCCCCGGCCCGATCCGGTTTGAATCACCCCCCGCCGGGCAGAAGGCACTGACCTGAGCGTTATGAGGTGAACATCATGACCAGCTCCCCGGCCCAAGGGTCCCGGCCGAGCCAGTCAGCGCGCTCCACGGCCGACCACCGTGACCTGCAGACCGGCCTCCGCAAGCTCCAGCTCCGCCGCCGCCCCCGCCGCGAGCTCCCGCCCCTGGACCTGCGCACCCCCTCGGGTCGGCGCACGCTGCCGTACTAGGAAGATCGCCGCTTCGCGATTGTAGGGATGAGGCGCGCGGGGCTGTCGCTCGGGTCGGGGTGCGTCGGCGGCCTGCGGGTCCGCGTTCGTCCTTACCTACGGCCTTCATGCTTCGCTGCGCTCCGCATCAAGGCCTACGTCCGGGACGATTACACAGCCCAGGTGACGCCCTGCGGGCTACGGACCTCCGGCTCGCTACCTCCGCCCCCTCGTACCTCGGGGGCTACGTCCGCGAGCCTACGTAGAAGCGCGCGGCGTCCGCGGTGGTCGGCGTTTCGTCGGCGGTCCGGCTAGGCGGAATTTGCCGGGGCTTGTTCGCGACGGCGTTCGACACTACGGTCCTGGCCAGTGGAAGAGCGTCGCGCGTTGATCAAGAATCCTGTGCTTCCGGGCTCGAATCCCGACCCGTCGATCCTGCGGGTGGGGGATGAGTTCTACCTGGCCACGTCCACGTTCGAGTGGTATCCGGGCGTCCGATTGCACCGCTCT
>DASTAE010000077.1:0-35702 GCA_035712985.1 Actinospica sp. | reverse complement strand
CGGGTGAAGGACTCCGGGCAGCGCAACGACCTCGAGGCGGGCATGGCCAAGTTCCTCGCGGCCGAGTACTGCAAGGAGGTCGTCGAGGACTCCTTCCGGATCCACGGCGGCTACGGCTACTCCAAGGAGTACGAGATCGAGCGGCTCTACCGCGAGGCGCCGATGCTGCTGATCGGCGAGGGCACCGCGGAGATCCAGAAGATGATCATCGGTCGGCGCATCCTGGAGGAGTACAAGCTGCGGTGAGCGGTTAGGGTGCGGTCCATGACCGACACGCCGCGGATCCCGGGCCGGCTGGTCCGGCTGGCCGGCTCGGCCACGCACGTCGTCGTCGAGCCGGGGCCGCGGGCCGCGGTGCCGGTCGTGCTGACCTCGGGGCTCGGCGGCGCCTGGTACGACTGGGACCGCGTCGTGCCGCTGCTCGCCGGGCTGGCCCCGGTGCTGCGCTTCGACCGGCCCGGGCTCGGCTGGTCGGAACCCGCCGCCGTGCCGCCCACGCTCGCGGGCGAGGCGCAGCGCATCAAGGAACTGCTGACCACGCCCGGGATCCTCGCGCAGGACGCCCCCGCGGCGGGCCGCGCCGTGCTCGTCGCGCACTCGCTGTCCGGCTTCCACGCCGAGGCCTTCGCCCGGCTGTACCCGGAACTGGTCGCCGGGGTCGTGCTGGTGGACGGTTCCGCCGAGCCCGAGGTGACTGCCGCGCCCGAACCCGCGGAGGCCGCACAGCGCCGCCTCGCGCAGTGGCGGACCCTCGGCGACCTCGCGACCCGTTCCGGGCTCGCCGGGCTCGCCATGCCGCGCCTGCGGGCGCTGGCGATCCGGCTGTCCCGCAACGGCGGCGCGGATCTCGCCGATCCGGCCGACGTCGCAGCCACCTCCGCCTCCGGCAGACTGCTGACGGCCGCGCTGCTGGAGAACGCGACGTACAACGCGGTCGCGGCCCAGTTGCTGGAGCTGCGCTGCGAGCGGCCGTACCCGCAGGAACCGCCGCTGCGGGTGATCGCGGCCTTCGGCAGCACGCCCGCGGTGCGCGCGCTCCCCTTCGTGTCCGATAAAGTCCGGCAACGCAATGAGACGTGGCTGGCCCGCCAGCGGCAGTTGGCCGAGTTGTCGTTGAACGGCACGTTGATCGAGCTCGCGGACAGCGCGCACTACGTTCCGTTCGACCGGCCGGACGCCGTCGCGGAAGCCGTACGTGAGGTCCTGGCGTCGCTCGTCTAGACTCGACCCGCGGACCGGCTTCGCCGGAGCACCTGACGTGGCCCGGCCCGATGCGGCAGGATGTCTCCGAACGCGAGCGACGTAGAACAGGGAGGGCCAGAACACTCCGATGGCAACGTATTACGTGATCGCCCGCATGGACGGAACCCGGCAGATCGGTTCGGACCGGCAGGTGGTGGACCTCGCCGCGGCCCTCGGGCGCGGCATCACCCAGTTCATCGTCGAGCCCGAGGCCGAGCCGGACGAGCAGCCGGACGAGGGCGAGCGCGAGCCCTACGGCCTGCTGCTGCACCCCGAGCCGGCGCAGACCGGCCTCGGCATCGCCGACGACATGACCCTGACGCTCGGCGTGGACGGCGCCTTCCGGCTCTTCCAGCTGCAGGCGGTGCCCGCCCCCGAGCACTTCGTCCCGGCGTCCTCGGTGGGCGCCCAGGCGATCTTCACCCGCGAGTTCCTGGCCACCGCCGAGTCCCCGGCCTGGTGGGCCTACGGCCCCAGCGGCCGCCGGGTGCTCGGGCTGCTCTACGCCCTCTCCGGGCTCAAGCGCGAGCAGTTGGACCGGATCGGGCGCCGGATCGACGCCGCGGGCCTCGGCTTCGCCAAGGACAAGTTCGACGCGCTGGGCGCCGCGGACAGCGCGATCAACGCGGCCGGGCGCTCCGGCGCCGCGCGGCTGGCCCGCGGCTACGCGCGCGCCGCGACCTACGGCACCTGGGAGAAGGACTCCGCGCTCAGCCACGCGGCCTCAGCGGCCGGCGACGTGGCCTACGTGCTCACGGTCGCCGACCTGCTCGAGGAGGACGTGGTCGACCGCCTCGCCCACTGGCTGGCCCCGGAGATTCCGGAGATCGGCTTCGGCGGCGAGGACGCGGAGTACCCGAAGCCCGGCCAGCCCGAGGCCGAGCCGGAACCCGAGCCCGAGGCCCAGGAGGCCTGAGCCCCGGCGGTGGGTGCCGTCGCGCATGTGAGTGACGGCACCTACCCATCGGTAACTTCTTGCGGCAGGATGGGCGGCACCATGTTTCCCGCCCTTCAGGAGCTGACCTCATGCAGTTCGGCCGCTACTTCGAAGAGTTCGAAATCGGTGCCGTGTACAAGCACTGGCCCGGGAAGACCGTCACCGAGTACGACGATCACCTCTTCTGCCTGATCACCATGAACCACCACCCGCTGCACCTCGACGCGCACTACGCCGAGACCAGCACCGAGTTCAAGAAGAACGTCGTGGTGGGCAACTACATCTACTCGCTGCTGCTGGGCATGTCGGTGCCCGACGTGTCCGGGAAGGCCATCGCCAACCTCGAGGTCGAATCCCTGCGGCACGTCGCCCCGACCTTCCACGGCGACACCATCTACGGCGAGACCACCGTGCTGGACAAGACCGAGTCCAAGTCCAAGCCGGACCGCGGCGTGGTCTACGTGGAGACCAGGGGCCTGAACCAGGACGGCACCGTGGTGTGCGTCTTCCGGCGCAAGGTGATGGTTCCCAAGAAGCCGGTCGAGACGGCGGAATAGGGACGTTTGGGCAGACCGGAGCGCCCTTGCGGGTGACGGGAGCTTGACGGAAGGGCCTCCGACGGGAGACCGTTCCTACCATGAAGGGCGAGCCCAGTTGCCCGCGGTGCGGGAACCGCGTCCATGCTCCCGGAGACCCCTCGGCGCACCTGCCGGTCGTCCCTGACTCCTTGGTGGGGGTGGTGCCCGACACCGTCCCCGAGAACCTCGCGACGCTGCCCGCGGCCGCGCTGCCGCTGGGCGGCAGCGCGTCGGTGGACCTGTGGCACTGCGAGGTGCACGGCGCCGTCCACCCGGTGCAGCCGGTGCTCGCGCCGGACCACGAGGGCCTGGCCGAGGTGATCGCGCACTCGCAGGTGCCGCTCTGGCTGCCCTGGCCGCTGCCCGGGCTCTGGCGCTTCTCCGGCCTGGCCTACGTCGGCGACCGGCTCGACGGCGCGCGGGCCACGGTGGTCGCGATCAGCGGGCCCTCGCCCTTCGGCGGCGAGGGCGACCTGCTGCTGATCGCCGAGGAGATGGGCATCGGCATCGGCGCCCGCTTCGCCGGGCTGCCCGGACCCGACCCCGGTCCGATCTTCGAGGACACCGCGGCGCACGCCAAGGTCTTCGCGGCCGGCCGGCCCACCCCGATGTGGGCCGTGCCCGGCACCGGCGACCGCGCGGTCTTCGTCGGCGAGGCGCGCGGGATGTGGCTGTGGCTGGTGCTCTGGCCCGCCATCGACGGCGCGATGCTCTACGACGACGTCGTGCTCACCGACCTGCGCGACGCGCTCGCCGAGATACCGCACCTGCCGCTCGGCACCCTTTCGCCGCGTTTCTTCGGCTGACCGCCGCGGCCCGAGGTGAGACGGCGTCGGGCACCCGGTAGCCTGGGCGGATGCGGATCGACCTGCACACGCACAGCAGCTGCTCGGACGGCACCGACACGCCTTCCGAACTGCTCGCCAACGCCGCCGCGGCCAAGCTCGACGTGATCGCGCTGACCGACCACGACACGACGGCGGGCTGGGACGCGGCGGCCTCGGCGGGGGAGCGGCACGGCGTGCGCGTGGTCCCCGGCGCCGAGATCTCCTGCCGCTTCGGCGGCAAGGGCGGCATCCAGGTGCATCTGCTTGCCTACGGCTTCGACCGCGGCGCCGCCGAGTTCGCCGCCGAGCGCGCCCTGCTGCGCGACGACCGCGAGCACCGGGCCGAGCTGATCACCGAGCGCTGCCGCGAGCTCGGCGCGCCGATCACCTGGGAGCAGGTCCAGCGGATCGCGCGCGGCGCGGCGATCGGCCGGCCGCACGTGGCCAGCGCGCTGGTCGAGGCGGGTGTGGTGCCGAGCGTGGACGCGGCCTTCTCCAGCCTCTGGCTCGCCGACGGCGGCCGCGCCTACGTGGAGAAGTACGCGCTCGACCCGGTGCACGCGATCCGGCTGGTGCGCGACGCGGGCGGCAAGACGGTCTTCGCGCACCCGGCGGCGGCCAAGCGCGGCCGGATCGTCACCGAGGCGCAGATCGCGATGCTCGCCGACGCGGGCCTGCACGGCCTGGAGGCCGACCACCCGGACCACGACGAGCCGACCCGCGAGCGGATGCGCGCGCTGGCCCGCGACCTCAACCTGGTGGCCACCGGATCCAGCGACTACCACGGCACCCGCAAGACGGTCGTCCTCGGCCAGTGCACCACCGATCCCGAGGCGTTCGCCGCGCTGTTGCCCGACTACGCCTGACGCCTCGTACACTGGGCCGGTCAGCGGACCAATCGACTAAAGGCCCTCATGTTCAACGCGACCCTGTTCGGCACCAGCTTCGTGACCCTGCTGGTCATCATGGACCCGCCCGGGACCGTGCCGATCTTCCTGGCGCTGACCTCGGGCCGCTCGAAGAGGGACCGGCGCTCGCTGGCGCTGCAGGCCGCGGCCGTGTCCCTCGGCGTGATCTCCTGCTTCGCCGCCTTCGGCCAGCAGATCCTGCGCTACCTGGGCATCAACGTCGAGGCGCTGGAGGCCTCCGGCGGCCTGCTGCTGCTGCTCGTGGCGCTGCAGCTGCTGACCGGCAACGCGGACGAGCCCTCGGAGACCACGGACGTCAACGTGGCGCTGGTGCCGCTCGGCACGCCGCTGCTGGCCGGTCCCGGCGCGATCGTGGCCGTCATCGTGTTCGTGCAGCAGATCCACCGGGTCGGCGACCTGCTCGCGGTCGCGGCGGCGATCGTGGCCACCCACATGGTGATCTGGCTGACGATGCGGTACTCGGTGCACGTGATCCGCGTGATCAAGGACTCCGGGGTCACGCTCGTGACCCGGATCGCCGGTCTGCTGCTGGCCGCGATCGCCGTGCAGATGGTCGCCGACGCCGTCCACGCCTACCTGGTGGCCTGGCACATCAGCTGACTAAGATTCCTCGCATGGCTGAGGAAGAGCGCCGCGGGGACCTGGAAATGCGCGCCTCCGATACCGATCGCGAACGGGTGGCCGACCGGCTGCGCACCGCGGCGGGACACGGGCGGATCACGATGGACGAGCTCGAGGAGCGGCTCGAGGGCGCCTACGCGGCACGGACGTACGGCGAGCTCGTGCCGCTGACGGCCGACCTGCCGGTGGAGGACGCGCGGCCGGAGACGAGCGCGCCCCCGAAGCCGTCGAGCGCGCTGGTCGTCGGCGAGCAGCAGCACCACGAGCGGGCCACCGCGATCGCGATCATGTCCGGCGCCAGGCTGCTCGGCCGGTGGATCGTGCCGAGGCGGGTGTGGACGTTCGCGTTCTGGGGCGGCTCGGTGATCGACCTGACCGATGCGCGCTTCGAGAGCGGCACCACGGTCATCTCGGCCGGCGCGATCATGGGCGGCGTGCAGATCGTCGTGCCCGAGGACGTGTACGTCAAGGTGACCGGGATCGGCATCATGGGCGGCTTCGGCGGGACCCGGTCGAACACGGTCGGGCCGGGCAGCGCGCCGGTGGTCGAGGTCAGGGGACTGGCTTTCTGGGGCGGCGTGCAGGTCAGGCGGACGAGTCGAGAGCAGAGGGAGATCGGGTCCTGATGGAACTGCGCGCCATCGCGATCGGCTACGACGCCGAACCGGTCAGGCGCGACCTGCGTTCGCGCCGCGTTCCCATCGAAAACCTGGTGCACTACGGCACCTGGGGTGGTAAGCATCGGTAATGGAAATCACCGACACTGAGTCCGCGAAATCGGCTGAGTCCGCGGAGTCGGCGGTCGTCAAGGACTCGAAGTTCCTGGCCGGCGTTCTGCGGCACAATCCCGGGAAGATCGGCATCTCGCTGGACGAGGCCGGCTGGGTCGACGTCTCAGTGCTGCTCGACGCGCTGAAGCGGCGCGGCCGGCGGATCGATCGCGCCCGGCTCGACTTCGTGGTCGAACACAACAACAAGAAGCGCTTCGAGTACGACGGGTCCGGCACCCGCATCCGGGCGAGCCAGGGGCACAGCGTGCCGGTCGAGCTCGGCTACCAGCCGATGGTGCCGCCGGAGTCGCTCTATCACGGCACCGCGACCCGCTCGCTGGACTCGATCTTCGCCGAGGGCCTGGTGCCCGGCAGCCGACACCACGTGCACCTGTCGATCGACGTCGAGACCGCCACGAAGGTCGGTTCGCGGCACGGAAAGCCCGCGGTGCTGATCGTCGCGGCGGCCCGGATGCACGCGGACGGCGGCGAGTTCTTCCGCAGCACCAACGGCGTCTGGCTGACCGGGCACGTCGCCCCGGAGTACCTGTCGTTCGCGTAGCCGGAAACTGTCGGACCCTCCGCCTAGCCTGAGGTCATGACAGATCACGACATTCCGAATCCGGCTGCGAACCCGATCCCGAACGCGGTCCCCGCGCGGATCAGCCTGGTCACCCTCGGCTGCCAGGACCTGAAGGCGCTGACCGACTTCTACCTGAGGCTCGGTTGGTCCCAGGCCCGCCCGGTCGACGCCGGCGTGAGCTTCTTCCGCCTCGCCGGCGCGATCCTCTCGCTCTACCCCGAGGTCGATCTCGCGGGCGACGCGATGGTCCCGCACGAGCGGGTGGCCACCGAGTTCCGCACCCGGTCCGCCCTCGCCATCAACGTCGCGTCGCCCCCGGAGGTCGACGCCGCGCTGGCGAAGGCGGCCGAGGCCGGAGGCCGGGTGGTCAAGCAGGGCCAGAAGGCCTTCTGGGGCGGCTACTCCGGCTACTTCTCCGACCCCGAGGGCAACCTCTGGGAGGTCGCGCACAATCCCTTCTGGCCCCTGGACGAGCGCGGCCTCCCGGAGATTCCGGAGGGCGTCGAGTGAGGCGGGACCGGCACCCGCTTCGGCTGTAGCCGGCCGCTACGGCTGCGCCCGCACCGCCTTCGCCGCCTCCTCGATGCGCGCGACGTAGGCGCGCCACCAGTCCGCGTCGTGCTCGGGGATGTTGGAGACGCCCTCCTTGAGGCCGACGGAGTCGTCGAGCTGCTCGCGCAGGATGTCGGCCTGGCCCGCGTGGCGGTTGATCTCGGCGATGAGGTGGATCAGGATCTGCTGCAGGGTGACGTGCCTGCGCTCCTCGGACCACCAGGGCACCAGGCCGGGGGAGTCGAGGTCGAGGGCCTCGATCGTCGCGTCGGCGTGCTTCCAGACGCGGGCGTAGAGGGCGAGGATCTGCTCGGTGGACTCCTCGGCGGGCACCCACAGGTCGAGGTTGTCCTCCTCGTCGCCCTCGTCCCACGGATAGGGCTCGCCGAAGGGCCGGTCGAAGCAGTCCCCGAGATAGCCCGCGCTCACGTACGCCACGTGCTTGACCAGCCCGAGCAGGTTCGTCCCCGTGGGCGTCAGCGGACGCCGCGCGTCATAGGGGGAGAGGCCGTCGAGCTTCCACAGCAACGCCTCGCGGATGGAGACCAGGTAACGCTGGAGAGTGGACTTCGCCGCTACTTCGCTATCGCTCATGACCGCGAGTCTGCCAGCCGCCGCCGACAATCGCCGCCGCTTATTCACGCGCTGGATCCGGCCGATCAGAACAAGCGATCGCGGATGGCCTAGGCAGCGCGGATACCGGCCTCCATAGTTGACCGCAGATCCGCACGCCGTCGTCCGGACGCTCTATCGAGCGGCATGCGGTGCCCCCTCACCTGCCCAGATGCTGGAGACACCATGCCCGAATCCGGACCCCGCCACGCCCTGCGCGTGACCCTGCTGATGGCCGGCAGTTGCCTGCCGATTCTCGGCGCCGTCCTGATCAGTCCGGTACTGCCGGACATTCAGCGGCATTTCGCCGGAGTTCCCGGAGTCAAGGCGCTGGCCCCGCTGGTGCTGACGATTCCGGCGCTCGCCCTCGCGATTCTCGCGCCTTTCGCGGGGATTATCGTCGATCGGCTCGGACGCAAACGCCTGTTGATCGTTTCCACGGTGTGCTACGCCCTTTTCGGCACCGCGCCGCTCTGGCTCGATTCGCTCGGCGCGATTCTCGGCAGCCGCGTTCTGGTCGGAATCACCGAAGCGGCGATCATGACGTGCTGCACGACCTTGATCGGCGACTACTACAGCGGCCGACAGCGGGAGCGGTACCTCGCGCTGCAGACGATGTGCGCCTCGGGTTCGGCGACCGTCTTCTTCGTGCTCGGCGGAGCCGCGGGGTCGGCGGGATGGCGCACGCCGTTCTGGATCTACGCGGTGAGCCTGGTCCTGGCCCCCGCGATGGTCTTCGCCCTGCCCCGGCCTGCGGGGCCCATGCCCGACGCGCGGGCCGAGGCGGTGCGCGCGCAGAGGCGGCCGTTCCCGTGGCGCCCGCTGGCCTCGACGTGCGCGCTGACCTTCTTCGGCGCGATGGTCTTCTACACCGTGCCGGTCGAGATGTCCTTCCTGCTCAACGACCTCGACGTGAAGGCCGTCGCCGCCATCGGCCTCGCGACGGCGTTGGCCAGCGCGGCGACCGTGATCGGCGCCGTCGCGTTCACCAGGTCCAAGCGCGGCCACGAACGCCTGCTGCCCGGCACGTTCGCCGTGTGCGCGGCCGGATTCGCGGTGATGGCGCTCGCCGGCGATCCCGCGGTGCTCGTCCTCGGCGCCGTGGTCAACTGCCTCGGCACCGGCGTGCTGCTGCCCTCGCTGCTCACCCGGGCCATGTCCCGCCTGCAGTACGCGGATCGTGGTCGCGGCACCGGTTTGTGGACGGCGGCCTTCTTCGGCGGCGAGTTCGCCTGCCCGTTGATCATTCTCGCGCTCGAGGCGGCGACCGGAAGCCTCGCGTCGGCGGTCGGCGTCTTCGCTATCGCCGCCTTCGTTCTAGCTGCGGCATTGATGTTTATGGCGCGTCAGGCCACTAATGCGACACGCCGGGAGGTGGAGGTTATTTCCCGATCTTCATAACACTGAAGTAGGGTGCGGGGCCACGAAGTCCCTCTCCCTTATCGGCTACAAAGGATCCCCGGGTGCGCATCGGTTTCTTCAGCGACCGCTACTTACCATTCACGGATGGAATCGCGTGCTCCATGGAGGACGCCCGTCGGGAACTCGAGGACCTCGGCCACGAGGTGTACGTCTTCGCGCCCAAGCCGGACCGCCGGTACAGCGAGCAGGCGCCGCGGGTCACCCGCTTCCCGGCCGTGAAGGGGCTGTTCTTCGACGACTACCGGTGCAGCGTCTTCTATCCGCCGCGCACGCGCCGCCAGGTCGAGAAGCTCGAACTCGACCTGGTGCACTTCCACACGCCCGGCCAGATCGGCATGTTCGGCGTGTACTACGCGCGCCGGTACGACCTGCCGCTGGTCACGACGTACCACACCGACCTCTACGAGTACGTCACGCACTACCCGGGCGTGCTCCCCGGGGTCGTCGCCCTCTCGATCCTGGCGCCGTACGTCACCGGCGGCGGCGCCGGGGAGCGGCGCATCTCCCGGTCCTGCGTGCGGCCCGAGCGCAGCATCGACCGGTGGAACCAGAAGGTCGTCGAGCGCGGCATGACCCTGATCCACAACAGCTGCGACCTGGTCATCACGCCCTCGGCGAAGATGACCGCGCAACTCGGCGGCTGGAACACGACCAGCCGGATCGCCACGCTGCCCAGCGGCGTCGACGAGATCGTCACGACCCCCGAGGCGATCGCCGCCGCCCGCCGCGAGCACGGTATCGACGAGGACGAGCAGGTCGTGCTCTTCGTCGGCCGGATCGGCAGCGAGAAGAACCTCGGCCTGCTGATCGACGCCTTCGGCCACGTCGCGGCCGGCAACCGGCGCGCCCGGCTGCTGCTGATCGGCCCCGGCGACGAGGACGGCGGCTTCCGCGAGCAGGCCGCGGCCGGCCCGTGCGCCGATCGGATCACCTTCACCGGACGGATGCCGCGGGCGGACCTCGGCGCGTACTACGCGCTCGCCGAGGTCTTCGCCTTCCCCTCGACCGCCGACACGCAGGCGCTCGTGGTCAACGAGGCCGCCTGGGCCGGGACGCCGATCGTCATGGTGGACCGGAACATCAGCCAGATCGTCGAGGACGGCGTCAGCGGCCTGTTCGCGCCGAACACGGCCGAGGGCCTCGCCGAGCGGATCAGTACCCTGCTGGACGACCCCGAGCGCGCCGCGGCCCTCGGCCGGGCGGCCAGGGAGCGCGCCGGGAAGCTCACCGCGGGCATCCAGGCGGCCAAGCTCGCGCGGCTCTACGAGGAGACCGCGAGCCGCTACCGGTCCGGGCCGCCGGAGCTGCCCGCGCTGCTCGCCGCGTGACCCGGTGACCCGGCGCGCTCGTCGGGAAGCGCTTCGGAAGCGGCGCGGTGCTTTTCCGGGAACGGGGCCGCTGGTCGCATTGACGCATGACGACACCTGTGTACGGTTCTCCTTCCGCAGGGCCGCCGCAGAGCCGAGCCGGGGCGGTGGGGATCCCGGCTCGGCCACCGGGGCGCAAGGCCGTGGGCATCCTGCTGGCACCGACGACCGGCAGGGTCACGGCGTTCGCGATCGTCGGAGTGCCGCTGGTCCTGTTCCTGATCCTCGGGTTCAAGTCGGCCGGCGGCGGCTCCTCCGACCCCTCGGGCTACTACGGCGGTCAATCCCAGTACCAGCCGGGCTATCCGCTCGGCACGACGACCCAGGCCGAACCGCAGGACACGTACTCGCCGTACGCGGCGCCGAGCGACTCCGCGGCCTCCGACTACTCGTCATCGGCCACTGACACGACCTCGCCGACGGCGACCGGCTCTCCGACCGGCGCGTCGAGCGCCTCGCCCTCGTCGAGCGCTGCCGGTCCCGCGGCCGTGGTCATCGCGGCGTACGCCGACATCAACAAGCGCGACTATCAGGGCGCCTACAACCTCGGCCTCGACCAGAACGGCGACTCAGAGGCCACCTTCGCCGCGGGCTACAGCACGACGCAGTCCGTCGATGTGACCATCAAGCACGTCGGCGGCGAGACGGTCTACGTGGGGCTGCTCGCGATGTCCACCAGCGGCGTCCAGACCTCCTACGAAGGTACATACACCGTGTCCGGCGGACTCATCACCGGCGCCAGTCTTCAGCAGGTGAATTGAGATGACCGACACCCGCATCCCCGATTACGAGTCCGCCTCGTCGATGCCGGAGCCTTCGGGCATGGCGCGCGTCCCGCGTCCGTACGCGCACAGCAACGCCACGCGGCTGCTGAGCGCCGGCGCGTACCTGGAGAAGGGCTTCCGGGCCGGCGTGATCCGCGAGCTGGTCCGCGACCACTTCCGCGTCGTCGCACCCTCATACGGGTACGACGCGGTGACCGTCCTCGCGCACGCGCTGGCCGCGCGCAGTCTGCGCCGCAAGCAACTGCTCGGCGTGTTCCTCGGCGAGGTGCTGAACCTCATCCTGTGGGACAACGACGTCATCGGCGCTCCCGGATTCCTCCTGATCGCCTTCTGGCTGCCGTGGGCCTTCGCCTTCCTGCGCCGCGTGGCCACGATGCAGGCCCTGATCACCTGGCTGAGCCCGCGCCCAGAGAGCAATTCAGGGGCCGCCGACTACGAGTACGACTTCCCAGCCAACCGGGGCCTGACGCCGGAGCTCGTCGAGAAGATCGCCTTCGAGCAGTCCGGCGGCCAGCGGGAGATCGTCTTCGCCCGCGAGCGCTTCCGGCCCTTCGTCGGCGCCGGCTGGGAGAGTGACGACTGGACCACCGCGGCGCTGCTCTCCCCGATGAAGGCCGACCCGACGCTGCGCGCCTACCTCAGGGACGAGGACGAAGAGGAGACCGATCCGCAGACGCCGCCGGTCGTCCCGTTCACGGTTGCGGAGATCTCCGAGTACGTGGCCCAGCGCCTCGAATCGGAGCTGCGCGACGACGCGCCCTACGGCGAGCAGATCGAGAACCTGGTCGTCGAGCGCCGCCGCTACAGCCGGGCCGGCGCGCTGCCCGTCAAGAAGCGGCTGTTCTGGAAGTGGCGCGGCGTGGTGCTGCTGCCGCCGTCCGCGGTCAATGAGATCGAGTCCTTCCGGCTGATCGAGAACCGCGAGCAGTACGACGCCGCGCGCGAGTACCTGTGCATCCGGGTCGGAGCCTGGAACCAGGAGGTCGTGACCTCGATCTTCGTGGGCTTCGACGTGCGCGGCAACACGCTCTACAGCGAGTTCTACCCGCACGTGATGCCTCCGGTGCAGGCCAGCTTCCACCTCGTGGACCGGCTGCCGCAGCAGTTGCGCGCCGGGATGCTGCTGCGGATGGCCATCGGCATCCCGCTGAGCCTGCCGCGGCAGGCGTACGGCGCGCTGTGGCGCGGCGTGCGCGCGATCCGCAAGAAGCTCCGGGCCTACTTCCGCGCGGCCGTCGAGCTCGTCGGCCTCGTGGACAACAGCGACTTCCGGCTCGGCCGCTACTCGATCGCGCTGGTGGACACCGGCGCCCTGGTGAGCCTGCGCGAGCTGGCCGCCTCCCCCGGCTGCCACCACTTCTTCCAGGAGGCGGACCGCGACAAGTACGTGAAGATCGTGCAGCGGCGCCTGCTGGAGGTCGTGCGCGACTTCCTGATCGAGCACAACATCGACGTCTACGACCACGACGCGCGCGGCACCACGATCCTCGACAAGTCCACCCGCAACTACGGCGACGCCATCATCCACGGCGACGGCGTGATCAACCAGGGCGGCCGGGGCAACCGGCAGTCCTTCGGCCGGCGCGGAGGTGATTCACGATGAGCGGCGGCACCTTCGGCAACGCGTCCATCGGTGGGAACGGCATCATCAACCAGGGCGGCGACAACGTCCACCAGAGCTTCAACGCGCCCGAGCGCCCCGACGTGGCCGCGGCCGAGCAGTCCAGGCGGCAGTCGCTGCTCGAGGAGGCCGTGCGCGAGCAGCAGGAGCTGACCCGCAGCGTCTTCGTGGTCTACGGCCGGGACGACGCCGCCAACAGCGCCGTCTTCCAACTGCTGCGGCGACTCGACCTCAAGCCGCTGGAGTGGGAGTCGCTGGTGCGCGGCAGCAGGGGCGGGATGACGCCGATGCTCGGCGACGTCGTCATCAACGCGCCGCGGCTCGCCTCGGGTGCCGTCGTGGTGCTCACGCCGGACGACATGGTCATGCTGCATCCGGAGCTGCGCAAGCCGCGCGAGGACCCCTTCGAGCAGCACCCGAGCCTGCAGCCGCGGCCGAACGTGCTGCTGGAGCTCGGCCTCGTGCTCGGCGTGTACCCGGAGCGCACGCTGATCCTCGAGTTCGGCGAGCGGCGGCCGATCGCGGACCTCAACGGCCTCAACTCGATCCGCTTCCACCAGCACACCGACTACGTGGACGCGCTCAGGAAGATCGCCGGACGGCTGCAGGAGGCCGGGCTCCCGGTGGACGACGCGGGCTCCGACTGGCTCGACCCGAGGCCCTTCGAGAACCTGAAGGCCTACCGGCGCCGGCCGCACTGATCCACCCGCAGTGGGGGAGACGCCGCGGGCGGCGGCCGTCATCGATCGGCCGCCGCCCCGAGCGACTGCAGGAAGTCCGCGATGCTCGGCAGGTCCACGCGGTTGAGGTCCTCGGGCCGGATCAGCACCCGCAGCTCCCGGCAGACCCGCCGCTCGCGGGAGCGCACGATGAAGGAGAGCAGGATCAGCCGCAGCAGGTCCTGCGCCTCCAGGTAGTGCAGCCGGGCCAGTCCGGCGCCGAGCAGCGGGATCGCCAGCGCCTCCTGGTGCCCGCGGCTGTCCACGGCGTCCCACAGGCGGTTCAGGCCCAGCCAGAGGTCTTCGACGCTCGACCGGGCCACGCCGTCCGCCCCCGTCGCGCTGTACGCCACCGCGAACACCAGCCGGGGGCCGTCGTCGAGCACGGCGACCGTGCCGATCGGGTACCGCGTCGAGCCCCCCGCCTTCCGGCGGTTGCGCCGGTCGCGCACCGACGGCCGAACGCGACGCAGCGCCGCGGCCAGCGCCCCGTCCAGCTTCGCCACGTCCCCGTCGTAGACGCGCGAGAGCAGTTGCCCCTGGACGGACTCGGGACTGATCGGACCGCTCGGCCAGACCTCCGTGTAGAACATGTCGCTGAACCCGACCGCGAGGTGCTCGGGCCGGTCGAACAGGTCGCCGGGCTCGACGATCACCGTCATCCCGGGGTAGCGGAATTCACGGCGCACGCGCGCTCTCGGACGGGCGCGCACGGCGGCCCACGCGACGCACGGTCCCACCGCGGCGAGCGTCCACCGCCCGGGCTGCGCGAAGGCCGAGGGGAACACCGGCCCGAAGAACTGGATCGCCGCCGAGGCCGCGCCGAAGGCGCCGAGCAGGTTGCCGGTGAACAGCCGCAGCGCGCGGCGCCCCTGTCCCGGTTGCCGCAGAACACTGAGAAGCGGTGACATCTCGGTCTCATCTCGTATTTCGGCCTGTCGTCTGACGGGTTATCAGCTACCTTGCCCTTGGTGGCTCGCCGTGGAACGAGAGGGTCCGCGGCACTGGTGGGAGAGGGTTCTACGCATGGCGCGCATTCGCGTGAGCGTGTTGGGACCCGTGCAGGTCGAGGTGGACGGGAGCGTCGCGAAGCTCTCGCCCCGGGCACTGAGGGTCCTGATGCGGCTGGTGGCCGCGGGCGGACGCCCGGTGGGTGTGAAGCAGTTGCGCTGGGATCTGTGGCGCGAAGTGGATCGGCCGCACGAGTCTCGAAACGGACGCAATCAAGTGCAGAAGGGCATCTCCGAGCTGCGCGGGGTCTTCGATCCCGCCCGCTCCGGGGCGGCCGACGAGGTACTGCGAACGGAGGAGGTGTACAGCGGCCCGGAACGCCAGAGCGCGTATCGGCTGGTACTGGGCCCGGACAACCTGGACGCCGCGGAGTTCGGCTCGCTGGTCGGCGAGGCGATGCACGGCGCGGTCGCCGCCGCGGCGGACCGCCTGACCCAGGCCGTGGCCCTGTGGCGGGGCAGACCGCTGGCCCAGGCGGGCGACGAGGCGTACGCCGAGAACCTGGTCCGCATCTGGCGCGAGCAGTACGCGACGGCGCTGCGGGAACTGGTCCGCATCCACGGCGAGTTCGGCAGGTTCGACCTGGCGTTGCCCTTCGCCAAGCGCCTGGCGGAGGAGTTTCCCGAGGACGCCGGCGCCACGGCCGGCCTGAGCGAAGTGCGCGAACGCCTCCGTGAACGGCACGGCGACGAACTCCTGCGCCGAGCGTTCCCCGAACTCCGCACCGAGGTGGCACTCGTGCGCGGCGACCTGTTCGCCCAGAAGGACGCCAGCCTGGTGGTCGGCTTCACCGACACCTTCGACGTGGAGACGAGGGAGAGCCGCGTCATCAGCCGCCAAAGCGTCCAAGGCCAACTGGTGGACCGGCTGTACGGCGGCGACACCGCGGCCCTGGACCGCGAACTGCGCCGAGGCCTGCGCGCCGTCCCCTCGCTGGGCCTGGAGACCCGCAGCGCCAAACCGCGCGGCAAACTACTGCGATACCCGGTGGGCACGGTGATCCCGGTGCCGTACGAAGGCCGCCTCGTATACGCGGCGGCGTACTCGAGGCTGGACAACGACCTGGTGGCCAAGTCCAGCCGGGAGGACCTGGCCGCCACCCTGGACCGGGTCTGGGAAAGCGCGGCGCGGTACGGCCGCATGCTCCCCATCGCCGTCCCGCTGCTGGGTTCCGGCCTGGCGAGGATCACCGAACTGCGCCAAGAACAGCTCCTCCGCATGATCGTGGAATCCTTCCTCCGCGGCTGCCGCAGGTACCACACCGTGGCCCCGCAACTGCGCATCGTCCTGCGCCCGGAAGACCTCCAGCGCATCGACCCGGTCCGCGTGGCCAAGGAGATCCTCGCCCTCTAGCGCACCACCCCGGCCGCTTCCGGCACCAGCGGCCGTCCGCTTCCCGCTCGCTTCCGACGAGGCGGGCGGGGAGCGGGCTCATCCGAGCACGCGAAGAAGCTGCGTCCGGAGATACCCGGCGTCGGGCTTGAGTTCCTCGGGAATCCGTAGCTCGGCTCCCTCGTACTCCGCGTACGACGGGCTCTCCCGAATGGACGCTCCAAGGCGCACCGTCCACGTGTCCGGATCGATCCCGACGAGGTAGCGGTCGAACAACGCATGGATGTCACTTCGCAGCAACAGGCCGCCCTGCTCCACGTCGTGATGCCCAGCCGCCGCATAGCCGTACAGATGGGCGGCCTCGAGTACCTCAGCCGGTTGAGGGCCCGTGATCGCGCACACCGCCCCGAAGCGATCTAGCAGAGCCTTCCGAAAGCTACCCTGACCGCGCCGAATCCTGGCTTCGCCCGTCGTGTGCCCGCCGGGGATCGTGTAGACGCCCGCCGCAGTCTGGGACCAGCCGTGTCCGTCGAGAGTCCCCTTCTCCAACAGCGATCGAACCCAGGCGGGCGAGAGCCCACGAATCGCGTTCTGCTGCGCATTGTCGAGGAAGGCCGTGCTGGGAATGGTCGACGACGCACCACTGATCAGCGGCTGCCAACTGCCCCCATAGAAGCCCGTGTAGCGCGTGACATTCTCTTCGGACAACTGCGGCTCATCGAACTCCGCCTTGCACGGCGGGTGGTAGCAACGGTACCGAGGCACCATCGACGCACGCGGTTCGACTCGCGTACTGTCGCAGACCGGACAACGCCGTCGCTGCTTCGTGCCCGATTCCCGTGTGAGCTCCTCGATCCACCCGAATCCGAGGACCGTGGCGGCGTTGCGGAGCACCATCGCGTGACCCGGCTGCACGCGCTTGTGGTTAGCGACACCGGAGTCCCACATGTAGTGGCTGCCCAGTTCGTCCTCGTAGCCCATGTTGCCAGCCCAGGACGCGGCTCCCGGCGGCTTGGAGCTGAAGCTCCACGCTGTGAACGCCTCCGCCATCCACCCGTCTCCCTCGATCGCTTCCGTTCCCACCCGTTGATCGTCGCATCCCCCTCCGACAGTTTCCGCGGCTTCCCAAGTGTGAAAACGTCAACGCGCCGGGGGCGCTTGCTTTGCCGTCCCTTGGTTTCTCCGCCAGGGGCCGGTCGGCCAGTCTTCCGAGTAAGCCTGCTGCGTCGGACCGCACCCACTCCGCACCCACGGTCCGGCGCTTGCGCATGCCCTGATCCGCATCGCGAAAGGAACACCATGGCAATATCCGGATACCGGGTCGGCCGCGCCTGCCTGGCCGTGGGCGGCTCGGTGCTGCTCGCCGCCTCGCCGGCCGGCACCGCCTCGGCCGCCACCACCCACGCGGCGAGCTTCCCGCATTTCAACCACGCTCGGCACTCGGACCAGATCTGGGGCGGCTACGCGGACACCGGCGCCTCGTACACCTCGATCAGCGGGGCGTGGAACGTGCCCGCGCTGAACTGCACGTCGACCAAGAACAGCTACGTCTCGCCCTGGATCGGCATCGACGGCTGGAGTTCGGACACGGTCGAGCAGATCGGCTTCGACCAGGACTGCGAGAACGGCGTCGCGGGCTACTACCCCTGGGTCGAGATGTACCCGGCGGACTCGATCTACTTCACCGAGACCGTCAAGGCGGGCGACCACATCACCGCCTCGGTGTCCGTCAGCGGCACCTCGTGGACCCTGACCGAGAAGGACACGACTCAGGGCTGGTCCAAGACGTACCACGAGAAGGGCGACGACGACCTCTCGTCGGCCGAGGCGATCGTCGAGGACCTCGGGAGCAACATCCCGGCGGTCGCGAACTTCGGCTCGATCACCTTCACCGGCCTCACCGCCAACGGCACGCCTCTCGCGAGCGCGGGCACCGTCAACTCGACCGACATCGAGCGCGGCAGCACGCAGCTGACGAAGAACTCCACGCTGTCCGGTGGCACCTTCAAGCTGAGCTGGCTTCACTCGTAGTCGACGAGCGGGGCCGGATCCGGCACCCGGGCCGCCGCGTGAGTCACCGCGGCGGCTCGGGCCACTCCCAGCGCACTCCGATGACGGATGCGTCCGTGTCGATCCACATCGCGCACGCCCGATCCTGATCGTCGAGCGTCAGCACGCGCTCGACCGCGGTGCCCTCCGCAGACCCCGCCGCTGTGAATTGCACGCATCGCGCGGGCAGCATCGGCCGAGTGAACTGCAGATCCAGCACACATTCCCTCATCGGCAGCCGCAGCAGCCGGCTCGACTCCTGGTCACGCGGGTACGGCGGCGTGAACTCGACGAGATGCTCCAGCAGGAACAGCTCCCCGCGTTGCAACGGCCGAGGCAGCCGAAGCTCGGCGATGGTCAGCCCGGCCTCGGCGTTCGTGCGCACGGTCCCCAGAGTGCAGCCCCGCAAAGGGTGTATCAGTGAAGGGTTCCCGTCGTCTGCCTGGTCGATCACCAGCGCGGACTGCAGATCATTCGACGCGGCCCGCACCAATGCCCGTGAGTAGAGCTCGCGCAGCCGCCCGTCCGCCCCGACCGTGAGCCGCTCGTACTGCGAGAGCCGTATCAGCAGGTCGTCGGAGCCGGTATCGAACTCGCCGAGCAGCCGGGCGATCGGATCCCACTCCTGGTACGCCTCCACCAGGTCCGGCGCGTCCGCGAAGCCCCGCCGCCCGCGAGCCCGCCGCGGCCCGACCAGGGCCGCCAGCGCCCCCGCGGGCACCCCGAGCACCTCCTCGAGCCGCGCCAACGCCGCCAGCGAAGCCGCCCGCTCCGGCTGCCGCCGCCCCGACTGCCAGCTGCTGAGGGTGGACAGGCTGATCGGCGTGCCGTGCTTCCGCAGCCGATACCCGATCCGGTCCAGGCTCAGCCCGCTCTCCGCGATGGCCGCCCGCAACGCGTCCGCGAACGGCCCGCGGGCCAGCAGCCGCGCCAGCTCGCCCCGTTCGCTCTCCGGCGCCACCGTCATGCGAGTCACCGTAGGGCACGGGACGGATCAACGGATTGGTTGACGTGGATGATCTAGGTATGCTAGGGGGCGTCCGTGCAGGCCGGGTAAGTGGCGGCACGGCCTGTGCTAAACTTGCTCAGTCTTGCGCCGTCTCCTGGCACCCATGTGATCGATTGCACGGCGAATCCGTTTCTGGAAGTGGAGTTTAACTGTGGCTCAGCGTTGCGATCTTTGTGGCAAGGAGCCCACCTTCGGCAACACTGTTGCCCGCCTGGGCAAGAATGCTATCCACCGTAAGGTGAAGGGGCGTTCGGCGCGGAGGTTCAACCCGAACATCCAGCCGGTGAAGACGGTGGTCAGCGGTACGCCGACGCGGCTGAAGGTCTGCACGTCGTGCCTCAAGAAGGGCAAGGTCGAGCGTCTTTCCGCTCGCTGAGTTGGTCACCCCTTGAATGTGACCGTAGCCCTTCGGCGACAATCTGTTTGAGCAGCGGTTCGTCCCAAGCTTGGGATTGTGGCGCGAATTCGGGATCCCCTCGGGGATAGGCGTGAATTCCCGCCCTTCCGGTGAAGCTTCGCGGTACGGCCGCTGCTCTGTCGTTTCTTCCTTCAGGTAGTGCGTAGTTCCGAATGACGTCCGCGCGGTGACCTTTGACCCGCGCGAGGATAGGGGAACGGCCCTGTTTGCGCCTCGTTGCGTGCGCATCGGGCCGGGAATGGTCGGCGCGGTGTTGTCTCGCCGGCGAGACAACCGCAGCATGGGGTGAGCTGCGGGGCAGTTCGCGTGCCGCGGCGCATCCATTCGAGGATCGGGGAGATGGCCGATGGGGCACTGCACTGAGGCGGCGGGCGCGTGACGATCGGTGTCGGCGACGGCTACCCGGCCGTCCGCGGTTATCTCGACGGACTGATCCGGGCGCGACTGACCAGCCCGTTCAGCAGCGACGTCCCCTTGGTCTCGCTCGGGATCGACTCGCTCGCGGCCATCGAGCTGTGGGCCCGGTTGCGGGCCGACCTCGGGGTGGACGTCCCGGCCGGCGAGCTTCTTGAACTCACGGTGGACGGCCTGGCGGCGCGGGTGCAGGCGGAGGGCGGGTCCGTCGCCGCGTCCGCTGCCGGGCCGGTCGCCGGAGCAGCCGCCGGGGCGCGGCTCGACGACGCCTCGCCGGAGGCGGCCGCGCAACTGCTCGCGGCCCTCGACGGCCTGGACGAGGCGGGGATGGAGCGCCTGGTGGCCGAACTCGCGTCCGAATCCGAGACGACGGCCGCGGACTGAGCCCGCCCTCCCCGCACGGGCCGCCCGACCGACCCCCCATCCCGTTGTGGAGCCTCGATGAGTTCGTCCTCTGTCTTCCTGAGCGGTCCGCGGTACGTGCTGGGGGAGGTCGCCTCGCACCACGCCGAGATTCCGGATCTGGAGGCGCGGGCCGCAGACCTGGGAGTGCCGTATGTTCCGGACGTCTGGGGCTGGGGCTACGTGCACCAAAGCCGCAGGTCGCTGGAGGAACTGGCGATCGAGGCGGGCACGGCGACCCTGCGCGCCGCCGGGGTCGATCCGTCGTCCGTCGACGCGCTGGTGTTGTGCTGCACTGCTTTTCCAGGCGGTGCGGACGACCACGGCGATTTCGTGCGGACCATCGCGGAGGGCCTGGGTACGGGGGAGACCGACTTCCTCGGCGTCACGCTCGACCGGTGCACGAACCTGCTGGCGGGCCTGCGGGTCGCCGAGGCCTTCGTAGCCTCCGGAATCCATCGGCGGGTCCTGGTCATCACGACCGATCGAGTCACCGACGAGGCGGAGCGGCTGGGCAAGTTCGCCTTGTTCAGTGACGGCGCGGCCGCCGCGCTGGTGTCGGACGACGACGGGGAGTATGAACTCGTCGCCAGCGCCGCGGCGCACGAGATGAGGGAACTGGACTGGTCGAATCAGATCAGTCCAGACCTCTCCCGCCGCGTGAACACGCAGCTGATGAAGCGTGCATCCCTGGAAATCGACCAGGTCGACATCCTCATGCACACCAATATCTTCGAAGCCATCATCACGATGAAAGAGCTTCAGGCGGGATTTTCCGCGGCGCAGTTGTATACGGACAACATCGCGCGGACAGGGCACTGCTTCGCCGCCGACCCGATCATCAACCTGACGGACCTCGCCGCGGCCGGTCGCCTGCGCGAGAACGGCCACTTCCTGCTGGCCGCCTCGGTTCCCGGCGTGCGCTACGGGATTCTGCTGCGCAAGCGGGCGCACTAGCTCCGCGACCGGCATGATCGTAATAGTCGGCGACAGCGTTTTGTCTCGCCGGCGAGACAGGCCTCGGCCGGGTTAATCAAGCGAAATCGAGGAGTTGCCGCGAGAGGGCGGCGAATCTGGCGGGGCCGTGCTTCGGTCGCGTACGTTTTATCGAGCATCGCCTGATCAAAGTGATGCCGGGTTCGCGGCCGTTTTCGACCGATGCTGACCTGCGGATCTGAAAGGGCGAAATGAATTACGCGCTGTTCAGTGGTCTCGATGAGGGCATCCTGGAGTTGCCGTTCTACGAGGCGCGGCACCGCACGTCGGCCGTCGAGCTCGCCGCGTGGTGCGCCGACCGGGCCGAGCTGTGGTCCCGTCCGCTGGAGCAGAGCCCGGAGAAGGCCGGCCGGGAGATCCTGAGCGCGCTCGGCTCCGCCGGTTGGCTGGGATTCCTCGATCCGGCCAACGGATCCGCCGCGGGTGACTACCGCTCGATCTGCCTGGCCAGGGAGATCCTCGCGTACGCCGACGATCTGGCGGACTTCGCCTTCTCCATCCAAGCGCTCTCGGCCACTCCGATCCTGCGCTACGGAAGCAGCGAGCAGCAGGCGCGCTACCTGCCGCGCATGGCCTCGGGCGAGGTGGCGGGATCGTTCGCGATCTCGGAGGAGCAGGCCGGCTCCGACATCTCGGCCGTCGGCCTGACCGCGCAGCGGGTGTCCGACGGCTACCTGCTGAACGGCCGGAAGGCCTGGATCGCCAATGCCGGCATCGCGGATCTGCACTGCGTGATCGCGCGGACGGGCGGCGGTCCCGGCGCGCTCGGGCTCACGGCGTTCCTGGTTCCGGCGCGCACGCCCGGGGTCCGGGTGCTGGAGGAGGTGCCCCTGATCGCCCCGCGCTCCTTCGGACACCTGGCCTTCGAAGACTGCCTGGTCCCCGAGTCGAGCGTGCTCGGCCGCCCCGGGCAGGGCTTCGTCGTCGCGACTGACCTGCTGGAGCGTTTCCGGATGACGGTCGGCGCGGCCGCGGTCGGGTTCGCCCGGCGCGCCGTCGACGCGGCGGTGCAGCGGGCCCGCGAGCGGCGGATCCAGGGCGGCAGGCTGCTGGACCTTCAATTGGCGAAGGGCGCGCTCGCCGACATGGAGATCAAGCTGAACGGCTCCGCGCTGCTGGTCGCGCGCGCCGCCTGGGAGCTCGACCGCGGGAACCCCGGCTACCCGAAGCATTCGAGCATCGCCAAGGTGGCCGCCACCGAGGCCGCGCAGGAGATCGTGGACGCTGCCGTCCAGCTCCACGGGGCGGCCGGCCTGGTCGCCGACAGCGTCCCCGAGCGCCTGTACCGGCAGGTCAGGTCCCTGCGCATCTACGAGGGAGCGTCCGAGGTGCAGAGGATGATCATCGCGGACGCCCTGGGACGACGGCCGCACGCGGGCCGGTCCTGACACCGGCCGCCGGGCGCGGAAAGACATCTGATGCATACACGGGGAGAGCCATGAGTGAGGAACAGCACTACGAGTGTGTCGGCGTCGGCGTCGGCCCTGCGAACCTGAGTCTCGCGTCGCTGCTGCACGGCCGCCCGGGGCTGCCGAACCTGTTCCTCGAGAAGCGCGAGGTGTTCAGCTGGCACGACGGGCAGCAGATCCCCGACGCGACCCTCCAGGTGTCCATCCTCAAGGATCTGGTGAGCCTTTCGGACCCGACCAGCCCCTTCTCGTTCCTGTCCTACCTGAAGGACAAAGGCCGGCTCTACCACTTCGTCAACGCCCAGTTCAGCGCGGTGCCGCGGCAGGAGTTCCGCAACTACCTGGAATGGGCGAGCCTGCGCAATCGGAACGTGGTGTTCGGCGAGGAGGTCGAGTCCGTCGACTTCGACGGCGTGTTCGTCGTGCGCACCAACCGACGCACCGTCACGGCGAACAACGTGTCGATCGGCATCGGCCGGCAGGCCTGGGTGCCGGAGGTGGCCCGCGAGCACCTCGGCCTCTCCCAGTTCCATGTCAGCGAATTCGTGCCGCTCAGCCGCGATGTGGCGGGGAAGCGGGTCTGCGTGGTCGGCGGCGGCCAGTCGGGCGCCGAGGCCTTCCTCGACCTCATCTCGCGTCCGGCCGCCGAACGTCCGCGCCGGGTCTCCTGGGTCTCGCGCCGCCGCAACTTCTACCCCATCGACGACTCGCCCTTCACCAACGACTTCTACATGCCCGGCTACTCGGACTACTTCTCCAGGCTGGACCAGGGCATGCGCGAATCGCTCAACCAGGAGCACGTCCTCACCAGCGACGGAATCTCCGAGGACACGCTCCGCGAGATCTACCAGCGCATCTACGCCGAGCGGTTCATCCACGGCAACACCGATCTGGTCTCGCTGTACCCGAACCGGAACGTGATCTCGGTCTCCGCCGCGGACAACGCGTGGTCGCTCAAGCTGTACAACAGCAACCATCCGACGGTCCTCGGGCAGGTCGACGCCGACGTCGTGGTCTGGGCGACCGGGTTCCGCACCGCCGCGCTCGACTTCCTCGCGCCGGTCGCCGACCGGCTCGAGCGCGAGGGCGACGAGTACCGGATCGACAGCGACTTCGCCGTGCGGTGGGACGGTCCCTCGAACCGGAGCATCTTCCTGCAGAACGCGGCCCTTCAGCAGCGCGGACTGGCGGACAAGAACCTCAGCCTGCTCGCCTGGCGCAGCCAGCGGATCATCGACCGCGTGCGCTGTGTGCGCAGCGACGATCCGGCTCCCTCGTTCATCGAGTGGTCGGCGAAGCTCAGCTCGGACGAGAGCGTGAGCTGAGCCATGACGCATGTCGACTTCGCCGTCATCGGTGGCGGAATCATCGGGTGCACGATCGCCCGCGAGCTGGTGCTCCAGGCTCCGCAGGCCTCTGTGATGGTGCTCGAGAAGGACGCCGTCGGGTCCGGAGCCAGCCGCCGCTCGGCCGGCCTGCACTTCCCTCGTGGCGCGACCGAGCGGGTGCGCCGCATGGCCGGGTACAGCCAGGCTCATTACAGGGCCCTGCTGGACGCCGATCCGACGTTGCCCATTCATCCGCTTCCCATGCTGCTGCTGTCCGACCGGGCGTCGGTGGACGTGGTCGAGACGGCCTATCTCGACGAGGCCGCGCTGTCCCGCGTGGACACGCTGCCGGACTGGCTGCCTCCGCTGTCGGACGAGACGGCGGCCTGGACGGTCGAGGGCTGCCAGTACGCCGATGTCGGGGCCTTGACAAGGGTGTTGGCCCGGTCTCTGCGGCCGCAGGTGAGTTTCCGGGAAGGTGTCTGCGTCGAGTCCCTGGAGCGGATCGGCGGCGGCTACGAACTCGCGCTCGGCACCGGGGAACGCGTCACGGCCGACGCGGTCGTGCTGGCCCCTGGTCCGTGGCTGGCCGCTCCGGCCTGGCGGGAACGGCTCGACCCGCTGGGCCTCAGGGTGAAGAAGGTCGTCGCGCTGCACATCGAGCAGCCGCCCGCGCCCGAGGACGGCGTCGTCGTCTTCCACGACGAGGACGCGTTCCTGCTCCCGCTGCACGAGCAGAAGCGCTGGCTCTTCAGCTACACCAGCCAGGTCTGGGACGTCGACCCGGAGCGGCTCACCGGCAGCGTCTCCCTGTCCGACCTGGCCGAGGCCCGCGAGGTGCTGGTCGGCCGCGCTCCTCGGCTGGCCGACTCGGCCCGCAGCGGAAGGGTGTTCTGCGACGCGTACAGCGCGCATCGCGAGCCGCTGGTGCGCGCGCTGGACGAGGAGGGCCGACTGGTGTTCGCGGGCGCCGCCAACGGCTCCGGCTACCGACTCGCCCCCGCCATCGCCGCGGAGGCGGCGCGACTGCTGCGCACCGCCGTTGAGAACCTTTCCGAGCAAGGGAGCCACCGATGAACGTGAGCGTCTATTCCGCGGAGGAGCTGCACCGGGCCTTCGGCATCGAGATGAGCTCCGTGGAGCGGATGAGCGCCGGAGCAGGCTGGGGCCGGGTCGCTCCGGGCGTCAGCTCCGATCCGCATCAGCACGATGAGATCGAGATGTTCGTCGTCGTCGCCGGAACCGGCTGGGTGACCTTCGACGGTCGGCGGATCCGGGTGGAGCCGGGCACGGTGTGCCAGTTCGAGCCCTTCGAGACACACGTCATCGAGAACGACGGGGACGTGGACCTGGTCTTCTTCGACCTCTACTGGCGCGACCCGGCGCACGCCGCCCGGGCCGCAGCGGCGGTCGGCACGCGCCGCCGGTTCCAGGAGAGGCCGGTCTTCGTCTTCTCGACCCCGCCCACGCCCAACGGCGACCTGCACCTCGGCCACCTCTCCGGTCCCTACCTGGGAGCCGACGCCTTCGTCCGGTTCCAGCGCATGCAGGGAACCGAGGCTTGGCACCTGACCGGGAGCGACGACTTCCAGAGCTACGTGGTCGAGTGCGCCCGCCGCGAGGGGCGCGATCCGGCCGACACCGCCGCGCACTACAGCGCGGAGATCGCCGCGACGCTCCGGCTGATGGACATCGAGATCGACCAGTACACGGTGACCAACGAGGACCCCGGCTACCGGGAAGGTCTGCGCGGATACTTCTCGAAGCTGGTCGACTCGGGGGCGGTCGCCGTCCGGCGGACGGACGCCCTCGTGGACGACGAGACGGGCGCCTACCTCTACGAGGTGGACGTCTCGGGCGGCTGCCCCGGATGCGGGGGCGGCACCAGCGGCAACATCTGCGAGGAGTGCGGCGAGCCGAACACCTGCGTCGACCTGGTCGATCCGCGCAGCAACCGGTCGGAGGCGCCGCCGAGGCGGCAGCCGGTCCCGCGCTTCGTGCTGTCCCTGCACGAGTTCCAGGGCGAGGTCGCCGATCACCACCGGCTCGGCCGGGTCCCGGCCCGACTGCGCGAACTGGCGGATCGGGTGTTCGCGCGGACCAGCCTCGACATACCCATGACCCATCCCGCGGACTGGGGCGTCGCGCCGGCGGAGACGACGGTGGACGGGCAGGTGATCTGGGTCTGGCCCGAGATGTCCTACGGCTTCCTGCACGGCATCGAGGCCCTCGGCGGGCGGCTGGGCCGCGACTGGCGGGCCGTCACGCCCGATCAGGACTGGAAGGTCGTCCACTTCTTCGGGTACGACAACAGCTTCTACCACGCGCTGCTCTACCCGGCCCTCTACCGGCTGGCGTACCCGCAGTGGAATCCCGACATCGACTACCACCTCAACGAGTTCTACCTGCTGGAGGAAGGCAAGTTCTCCACCAGCCGGCGCCATGCCATCTGGGGCAAGCAGATCCTGCGGCCGGAGACCGTGGACGCGGTGCGCTTCTACCTGTCGCTCACCCGCCCGGAGCGGCGACGGACGAACTTCGAACTCGAGGCGTACACGGAGACCGTCCAGCGGGTCCTGGTGGACGGCTGGCAGGCCTGGCTGAACGACCTGGGCGCGCGCATCGCCGCGCAGTACGACGGGATCGCCCCCGACGCCGGCGTCTGGACGCCCGAGCACACGGCGTTCCTCAACCGCCTGGGGATCCGGCTCGCCGCGATCGCCGACAGCCTCGGTCAGGACGGATTCTCGCTGAACCGCGCGGCCGCCGAGTTGGACGGGATCGTCGCCGATACGCGGCGGTTCGCCGAAGCGGAGGCGCGGACCTCGCTGATCGCCGATTGGAAGGACGAGGCCCGCACGGCCATCGCGCTGGAGTTGGCCGCGGCGCGGCTGCTGGCCCGCGCGGCCGCGCCGGTCATGCCCCGATTCGCCGCCCGGCTCGCCGAATCGCTCGGGGCGGCCGACCTCGCGTCCTGGCCCTCCCAGGTCGAGCTGGTCGCGCCCGGCACCCCGATCGACCTCGAGAAGCGGTCCTATTTCGAGGCGCTGCCCTCGGACTGGCCGCTCGCCGAGGGGGCCGCGGCATGACGGACTCCGTGATCAACCGCTTGGTGGCGGGGCCGCCCGCGCCCGGCCACCGGATCTCCTTCATCCGGCTCGGCAGTCGCAGCACGCTGGATTTGACCGAGCTGTACGAGCAGTCGGGCCGGGTCGCCGCCTACCTTCGCAGCCTCGGCGTCGAGCCCGGGGACCGCATCGGGATCCTGGCGGCCAACAGCCTGGAGTGGGTGCTGCTCGACCTCGCCGCGCTTCGGCTCAAGGTCGTGGTCGCCGGGTTCGAGCCGGGCAAGTTCGCCGAGGCCGGAGAGCTGGTGGAGCGCTACGGGCTCAGGGTTCTGTTCACCGACCGGGAGGTGTCGGCGGACGCGTCTGCGGCTGTCCGCACCTTCGCCGAGGTCGCCGAGGCCGCGGGGCACCCGTGGCCCGAGCAGCCAGGACCCGTCGTGTACGAGCCCGAAGACGTGACGACGATCAAGTTCACCTCCGGCAGCACCGGAGCGGCGAAGGGGCTCGGCGCCACGGTCGGCAGCATCGACGCGTCGATGCAGGCCGTGCAGGAGATCTTCGAGCACCGCGGCGGCGACAACCTCTTCATCTTCCTTCCGCTGTCGCTGCTTCAGCAGCGGTACTGGATCTACTCAGCCCTCTGCTTCGGCCACGACGCGACCGTCACCACCTACGAGGCGGCCTTCGCCGCGCTGGGAACGGCCCGGCCGACCGTGGTCATGGGTGTGCCGGCGTTCTTCGAGACCGCCAAGCGGCAGATCAGCCAGGATGCCGCCCGCGCGGACGGCATCGACCCGCAGGAGGCCCGCCGCGCGGCAGCGCGGCGGCTGTTCGGCGATCGGATCCGCTACCTGTGGACGGGATCGGCGCCGGCCGACCGGGAGGTGCTGCGCTACCTCACCGACGCCGGCCTGCCCATCTACGAGGGCTACGGCCTGAACGAGACGTGCATCGTCAGCAAGAACCATCCCGGTGCCCACCGGGAGGGCAGCGTCGGCCGGGTGCTGCGCGGCAAGGAGGTGCTGTTCGACGAGGACGGCGTGATCCTGGTCCGCAGCGAGCAGCCGGTGAACCGGCGCTACGAGTTCGCCGAGCCCGGCGACTCCGAGCGGATGTTCGTCGCGGACGGGGTCGTGCGCACCGGCGACCTCGGCTACCTGGACGAGGACGGCTTCCTGTTCATCCAGGGGCGCGCCGACGACGTCATCGTGCTCGGGAACGGCAAGAAGGTGATCGTCCGGCCGATCGAGGAGCACATGCGCACGAGCCCGGCCATCGAGGAGTGCGTGGTGTACTGCCCCGCGCAGACCTCGCTGGTGGCGGTGGTCTCGCCCTCCTCCGACACGGCCGACCTCGAGGCGATCACCGAGCAGCTGGCCCGCACCAACGCCGCCTTCGGCCGCGATGAGCAGATCCGCAAGGTCGTGGTCGCGAGCCCGCGGCCCAGCATCGCGAACGGAATGCTCACTTCGCAGTTCAAGCCCAAACGACAGGCCATCTTCGCCGCCTTCGAGGCGGAGATCATGAACAACCAGGACGGTATCCATGCCCAGTGACGTCGAGACCATCGCGCGGGAGAACCTGTCGGCCGCGCTGCAGCCGGCCGCGGATCCGGAGAAGATCGAACTCGAACTCGCGTTGACCGACTACGGCCTGACCTCCTTGCAGAAGGTCCTGTTCCTGACCCGGCTCTGCGAGGACCTCTCGGTCGACCTCGCGCATCTGACCGAGCGCGACGTCGCGGAGATGCGCACGCTCCATGATGTCGTCGACACACTGTCGCGTTACGCCGGAAAGGCTTCTTAGAGTGAGTTGGGCAGAGCTGGCCGCGGCCACCTTGGAGAACGACCACGTCAGGCTGCGTCCGATCGGTCCCGAGGACCGCGAGTCGATCCATGACATCGCGATGGACCCGGTGATCTGGCGCTATTTCGTGAGCCTGGTCGAGACGGAGGAGGACTTCGACGCCTTCTTCACGACCATGATCGCCGACCAGGCGGCGGGCAAGCGCGTGGTCTTCCACATCACCGACAAGGCGACGGGGCGCTGCGCGGGGAGTATGAGCTTCGGCAACCTCTCCGAGGCGGACGGGCGCCTGGAGATCGGCTGGTCCTGGCTGGGCGTCGACTTCCAGGGCCGCGGGATCAACCGCTGGGCCAAGTACCTGCTGCTGGAGCACGCCTTCGAGAATCTGGGCGCCGAGCGGGTGGAGTTCAAGACGGACCAGCTCAACGTGCAGGCCCGCGCGGGTCTGCGCAACATCGGCGCCGTGGAGGAGGGAATCCTGCGCAGCTTCAACCCGATGCCGGGCGGCCGGCGCCGGGACGCCGTCTTCTACAGCGTGCTGCGCGGCGAGTGGCCCTGGCTCAAGGGCGAGCTGGCCGCCAACGCGAAGGTGACCCGACAGGGTTCGGCGGTGTGAACGGCGGAGCGGGCGTCGCCCGACTGCGACTGCGCGGCGATCCCTATGAGGTCGGCCGACAGCACGGGGCGGCCCTCGCCGGTCCGCTGCGCGGCTTCGTCGACGACTCGCTCTGCCGCCTCAACCTGCTGCTGGACGAACCGGTCACGATGGCAGGGCTGGCCCCGGTGCTGTCCGCCTTCGACAAGGTGATCACGGCGGAGCTGCCCCGGCTGGCCGAGGAGATCACCGGCCTCGCCGACGGGATCGGGATCCACCGCGACCAGGCGCTGCTGCTCCAGCTGCGCCGGGAGATCCTGGGCTACCGGAAGATCCCGGCGCGCGGCGACTGCACCACCTACGCCAGGGCCGGAGCCCATCCGGTCCTGGCGCAGACGGTGGACCTCAACGGGGACCTGGACGATCAGATCAGCGTCCTCGACGTCGGACTCGGCGGCTCCCCGCGCCGGTCCCTGGTGCTCAGTTTCGCGGGCCTGCTCGGCTATCTCGGGGTCAACAGCGACGGTCTGGCGGTGGGCCTCAACCTGGTCCTCGGCGGCGACTGGAAACCCGGAGTCCCGCCGTACCTGGCCATTCGCCACGTGCTGGACTCGGCGGCCACCGTCGACGAGGCGGTCGAATGCCTGCGCGGCCTCCCCCTGGCCAGCTCGCGTTCTTTCATGCTCTGCGACGCGGCCAAGGCGGTCTGGGTGGAGGCCCTGGACGGCGGCTTCCGCTGCTTCGAGGCCCGGCAGGCCGAGCACACCAACCACTTCCTGCACCCCGACTTCGAACCCTTCGACGAGATCAACGTCTTCGCGCGCAACTCCTCGCGCCGGAGGTTGGCGGCGTGCCGCGCCGGTCTCGCCGCGATGGCGCCGGATGCGGGGGTGGAGGAGCACTTCGCACTGCTCTCGGCCCCGCCCATCCGGGTCGCCGGAACCGGTGACATCCGCTACGAGCGCACCGTCGCCGCCGTCGTCGCCCTGCCGGGGGCCGGCCTGCTGCACATCAGGCCGGGTGATCCCGCCCTATCCGCCACGAGGGAGTTCGCGTTCCATGATTGACGGCACCGCCATCGATGTCGGCGACCTTTCCAGCCTGCTGATGATCAGGCATTTCGAGCAGGCCGTCCTGGACCTGTTCGCGCGCGGGCAGCTCAACGGCACCACGCACACCTGCCTCGGCCAGGAGTACGTGCCGGTGGCCCTCGGGCCGCTGCTGGCCCCGGAGGACTTCCTGTTCAGCAACCACCGCGGCCACGGGCACTACCTGGCCCGCTTCGACGACCCCGAGGGCCTGCTGGCCGAGATGACCGGCCGCGAGGGCGCCGTCTGCGCCGGGGTCGGCGGCAGCCAGCACATCTACCGGGGCACCTACCTGTCCACCGGAGTCCAGGGCGAGAGCCTGCCGGTCGCCGCGGGCACGGCCCTGTGGTTCCAGCGGACCGGCCGGCCCGGGATCGCGGTGACCTACATCGGCGACGGCACCTGGGGCGAGGGCGCCGTCTACGAGGCCTTGAACCTGGCCGCGCTGTGGCGGCTGCCGCTGCTGGTGGTCGTGGAGAACAACGGCATCGCGCAGACCACGCCGACCGCGCGCGCCATGGCCGGCGACATCGCCGGGCGGGCCGCCGCGTTCGGAATCGAGCACGTGTCCGTGACCGGCAGCGACCTCGCCGCGATCCGCGCGCGCCTGGCGCCGGTGGTCGGGCGGACGCGCGCCGGCGGAGGGCCGGCCGTCGTGGAGTTCGCCACGCACCGCCTCGGCCCGCACAGCAAGGGCGACGACACGCGCTCCGCCGCCGAGGTCGCCGCCGAACGGGAGCACGACTGGTACGACGCTTATCGGCGCCTGGACCCCGACCTGTTCGACAAGGTCGAGGACGAGCAGCGGACGCGGATCGCCGAGGCCGTGGACCGGGTGCTGGCCCGTCCGGCCTCCGTATGGGAGAGGGGCTAGCCGTGGAGCGGGTCGCCGAGAACCTGAACCGGGCGCTGCACGCGGCCTTCGCCGCCGACCCGGGCCTGTTCCTGCTGGGGGAGGACGTGGCCGATCCGTACGGCGGCGCCTTCAAGATCACCCGGGGGCTCTCCTCGGGCTACCCCGACCGGGTGCTGAGCACGCCCATCAGCGAGCAGTCGCTGGTGGGCGTGGCCAACGGACTGGCGCTGTCCGGCGGGCGCGCGATCGTCGAGATCATGTTCGGCGACTTCGCCACCCTGGCCTTCGACCAGCTCGTCAACTTCGCGGCCAAATCGGTCGCGATGTACGGCCGCCGCGTCGAGGTGCCGGTGATCGTGCGCTGTCCCACCGGCGGTCGGCGCGGGTACGGCCCGACCCACAGCCAGAGCCTGCAGAAGCACTTCATCGGTGTGCCGCACCTGTCGGTGCACGAGATCTCGCCCTTCCACGACAGCACGGCGCTGCTCGCGAAACTGCTCGCCGAGGGAGAGCCGGCCATCCTGTTCGAGGACAAGGTGCTCTACACGCAGCCGATGCACGAGCCGGGGACGGACGGGCCGTTCGTCGCCGACTTCCCGTTCGGAGCCGACGGACCGGCCCGGCTGCGGGCCTCGGACGAGGACGCGGCCGAGTGCGTGATCATCGCGCCCGGCGGCGTGGCCCGGCGGGCGCTGGCCGCGGCCGAGACGCTGTTCGCCGAGCAGGAGATCACCTGCGAGGTGATCGTTCCGACCCGCCTGTACCCGTTCGACGTGGAGCCGCTGCTGCCCGCCCTGGCCGGCGCCGAGGTCGTCTGCCTGGTCGAGGACTGCGCCGCCGGCGGCACCTGGGGGTCAGAGGTCGCCGGCCGCGTCTACGAGCGGCTGTGGGGACGGCTGCGGCGCCCGATCGTCCAGTGCAGCGCCGAGGCCGAGGTGATCCCGACCGCCGCGCACCTGGAACAGACCGTGCTTCCCCAAGCTTCCGACATCCACCGCGCCATCTGGGAGGCCCTGAATGCGTGAACTGCTGCTGCCGAAGTTCAACAACAACGACGAGGGCTGCGTCCTGGTCGGCTGGATGGTCGACGACGGGGCCGAGGTGTCCGAGGACGCGGTCGTCGCCGAGGTCGAGACGGCCAAGGCCCTGGAGGAGCTCGTCGCGGACGCGGACGGCGTCCTGCACCGGCTCGTCGAGGCCGGCGCGCGCTGCGAGTTCGGGCGGCCCGTGGGCCTGCTGTTCGACAGCGTCCAGGAACGGGACGAGTACCTGGCGAGCGCGCCGGCCGCCGACGTGGCCGGCGCACCCGAGGGCGCGGACGCGGACCACGACGACGGCCCGGAGCCGGTGCTCAGCGAGGCCGCGCGCACCCTCGCCGAGGATCACGGCGTCACGACCGGCCGGCTGCGCGCGCTCGGCAAGCGCGTCGTGAAGGCCTCCGACGTCCAGCGGCTCATCGACGAAGGGCTGACGAATCAGGAGCCTGAATCGGCGGCTGCCGACGTCGTCAGCCTCAGCCCGCGCCAGCGCGCCGTGGCCGCCGTCGTCAGCGAGGCGCACCGCACCATCCCGGCCGCCTTCGCCGCGATCGCGGTCGACCTGACGGCGTTCCGCGCCGGCCGCGGCGGCGGCGCCCCGTACGGCCTGGTCGAGCTGGTGGTCAAGGCCATCGCCGCCCGGCACGCCGAGTTCCCGCTGTTCTTCGCCGCGCCCGGCGCGGACCACACCCTCACTCTCGCGTCGGCCGCCAACGTCGGGGTCACGGTCGACGTCGGCACCGGGCTGTTCATCCCGGTGCTCAAGGACGCCGACAGCCGTCCGATCGTCGATCTGGCCGACGACCTGATGGACTTCCGAGTCAGCGCCCTGCGGCAGAACTTCCGCGAGGACGCGTTCGCCGACGAGGGCATCACCCTCTCGCTGCACAACGATCCGGACATCGTGCTGGCCGCGCCGATCGTCCACCCGGGGCGCACCTGCGTCGTGACCCTGTGCGCCGAGCGGAGCGAAGTCGCGCTGGCCGAGGACGGCACGCCGTTCGCCCGGCCGGTCACCACGATCGCGGCCACCTACGACCACCGCTATCTCAACGGCCGCGACGCGGTCCGCTTCCTCACCGCGGTGAAGCAGGACCTCGAGGCCGCCGACGCCATCGCCCGGCTCGCGGGCTGAGGGGGAGGACGACGTGGATCAGGATCGACTTCCCGGTGCCGGCTTCGGCGCGCACCGGGCTCTCTACGTCCAGGCCGGCGATCCGGAGGGGATCCTGCTCTCCGGCGCCCTCGTCGAGGAGCTCGGCCGGGAGGTTCACGGGTCGGGGCGCGCAGCCGCGCAGAGCGGCGATCCCGTCGCGGAGCTCGACGACTTCCTGGAACGGGCCCGGGAGTGGGCGTCCGCCGAGTCCGCGCTGTACCGCCGGGTCGCCGAGTCCCCGCTGTTCGACGCCGCGCGGCCGGCCGTCGCCGCTCGGATCGGGCTGAACTGCGCGCCGCTGTCGCTCAATTCCGGCGCCTGGTTGCAGTGGCTCGTCTCGCCGGGGAACGGCGAGAGCGAGCTGAGCTCGCTCGTGCTCGGCCTCTACGCCGAGGATGTCGGCGTCGGCGGGCCGCGCCGCGATCGCGGAAGCCGCTACCTGGATCTGCTGCGGGAACTCGACCTGGAGAACCGCGCGGTGCCGGACTCGCGGCTGGCCGCCGAGCCGCACACGCTGGACTCCGCGTTCCGGCTTCCCGGCGTGCTGCTGGCGATGAGCCGGTGTGGCGAGCGATTCCGGGCCGAGCTGCTCGGGGCGGACGTCTGTCTCAGAACCCTGGGACTGCTGCCGCCGCTCGGGTTCCTCAGGGACAGCCTGGACGTCGACGCGCGCTGGCCGTCCCTCGACCTCGGCGGCGCGGCCGCCGACACCTCGCTCAAGATCGCCCGGATCCTCCTCGAGTCCGGCGGCGAGGACGCGGCCGGACTGCTCGGCGGAGCTCGCTGGGCCTTGGCGAGGGTGCGGGAGTGGAGCGAGGAGCTCCTCGATCTCGTCACGGACGTCCTCGACCCGGCGTTCGAGATGGCCGAGCTGCTCGGGCAGCGCTCCCGGCAGGCCGCCGCCTATCACGCCGACTTCGTCCTGGACGGCCGGACGCTGCGGGAGTGGTTCGCCGACGCCCGCGACGGCCGGGGTGAGGGCTTCGTGGCGGCGCTGGCGGCCAGCCGGCTGGTCAAGGAGGGCAGGCCGGACCTCAGCCGGCTGCTCGGGCGGCTGCTCGACGACGACGGGCCGATGTTCCGGATCTTCTCTCCCGAGGATCTCGCCGTTCTGCGGCGCTGGATCGACTCGCTGGGGCAGGACGGCGCGCGGCCGGCGGTTTCGGCGCCGAGGATCCGGCGATCCGACGTACCTCGTCCTACGACGGCCGACTTCGAGATCTCCGGCGCCGGGGACGGCGGGGACGACGTGGATGGAGTGGACGACGAGGCGCCCGCGACGATCCGGCTGGCCTACCACCGGCTGCTCGGCCGCGGCGACTCACCCGGACTGCGCCGCTTCGCGCTCGGCTATGTCGAGGACTGGCTCGACCGAGCCCGGGCGGGGATCGAGCGGGTCAAGAATCCTCCGCGCGCCTGGGAACCGGGCTGCCTGCGCAGCTGGCTCCTCGAACAGCACGACGAACACGACAAGCTGTACCAGGCCTTCGGCGACATGGAGGCGCCTGGCCTCGACGTCGTCATCGACACCTACGTGCAGCTGGCGCCGCTGAACCTGGTCGACGGGAGCTGGCTCGCCGGCTTCACCGACTACCGGCACGCCTCCTCGGACTTCGGGCACTTCCTGTTCGCGACGCACTTCGACGAGCTCGGAAACGGCGAAAGCCGGCTGAACCACCCGATCATCTACCGCAGACTCATGCGCGAGATGGGATTCGACCTGCCGCCCACCGCGACGCCGGAGTTCGCCAACTGGCCGGAATTCCGGGACGAGTCCTTCGGCCTGCCGGTCTACTGGCTCGCGATCAACCGGTTCCCGCGGCGGTTCCTGCCCGAGGTCCTCGGACTCAATCTGGCGATGGAACTCTCGGGAGTCGGCGGGACCTACCGGCGCGAGCGGTTCAACCTCCGGTCGCACGGATTCAGCAGCCAGTACTTCGACATCCACAACACCATCGACAACGTGGCGACCGGGCACTCGGCCTGGGCGGCCGACGCGGTCGAGGTCTACCTGGCCGGGCTGTGCTCGCGGCTGGGGACCGGCGCGGCCGAGTCGGCCTGGGAGCGGATCAGGGTCGGCTACCGGTCCCTGTATCCGCCGAAGCCGCCGAAAACGGCCGCGTCCTGAAACGAATCGCCGTCGCGGGCATCCCGGCCGGGATG
>DASTAE010000076.1:0-3168 GCA_035712985.1 Actinospica sp. | reverse complement strand
CAGTAGTCGTCGAGGTCTGCGATGCGGCGGGGCGGGGACGGCGGGTCCACGGCCGGCGTCCTGGAGAAGCGCGGCGCGGGGGCGGGCTGAACGTGTCCGGCGACGCTGGTGAACGTGCCGCGCGCCGCGTTGTGCGGATGGCCGGACGCCTCCCAAGGCGTCAATACCGGCGTGACGCAGGCATCTGATTCGCCGAATACCTCGGCCCAGTCGTCGCGCGGCCGCGAGGCGAAGGCCTGCGTCAAGAGCCGTCGCGTCTCGCCCCACGTCGCGCGATCGTGCTGGCGGGCCGGATCGATCCGATCCGCCAGGCCCAGGTGGTCCACGAGTTGCGCGTAGAACTGCGGCTCGATCGCCCCGACCGCGACGAACCGGCCATCCGAGCACGCATAGGTCGTGTAGAAGGGCGCTGATCCGTCGAGCAGGTTCTCACCGCGTCGCTCGCGCCACAAGCCGCGCGCCCGCAGGCCGTGCACGATGCCGCTGAGCATCGCCGTACCGTCCGTCATCGCCGCGTCCACGACTTGTCCACGGCCCGATCGCGCACGCTCGACCAGCGCCGCGAGCACTCCGACCGCGAGCAGCATCCCTCCCCCGCCGAAGTCCGCGACATAGTTGAGCGGCGGCGACGGCGGTCCGTCGAACGGGCCGAGCGGTTCGAGCGCCCCGGCGATCGCCAGGTAGTTGATGTCGTGTCCCGCGCGCGCCGCAAGCGGGCCGTCCTGTCCCCAACCGGTCATCCGCGCGTAGATAAGCCGGGGATTGCGCTCAAGGCAGTCCTGCGGGCCGAGGCCGAAGCGCTCCATCACACCGGGGCGGAAGCCTTCCACCAGCACGTCTGCCCGCGTGGCCAGGCCAAGCGCGGTCCGGGCGTCGCCTGGGTCCTTGAGGTCGAGCGCCGCGACGGACCGGCCGCGATCGAGCGGGTCGCCGGGATGCGGCTCGGCGGTCGGTCCGTGGTCGGCCGGGTTCGTGATCCGCAGGACGTCGGCGCCGAAGTCCGCGAGCAGCGTGCAGGCGAAGGGCGCCGGAGCGAGGGATGCGAACTCGAGGACGCGCATCCCGGCCAGCGGACCTGTCGGGCCAGTCGTCATGCTGCGAGCCTAGAGGGTGCGCGGATAGGGCAGCTGTCGATGCCGGTTACGTACGATGCGAACTGTGAGCGGTGGACACCCTGCGCCGGAGACCGGCGCCCTGGAGCCGATGGGGTTCACCCGATGGGCCGCCGCGCATCACGTCCGCGCGGCCTTAGTCGGAGCGCGGCGGCGGGGCGTGGACGTCGGGCCACTGCTGCGGCACGCCGGGATCGAGCCCGAGGTGCTGGCCGACGAACGCGGCCGGGTGCCGGCCGCACAGTTCGTCGCGCTGACCAAGGCGCTGTGGGCCGCGCTCGACGACGAACTGCTCGGGCTGTGCGCCGGGCCGCTGCGGGTCGGCACCTTCGCGATGATGGCGCATGCCGTCGTGCATTGCAGCCCTGATCTGCGCACCGCGGTACGCCGCGCGGACCGGTTCTACCGGCTGTTCCCGGCCGGGCCGCGCTTCTCGCTGATCGAGAGCGACGCGGTGGCCCGCGTCGAGTTCGACTTGTCCGACTACGACGACCCGGACCGGTTCGCAGCGGAGTCGCTGCTGATCGTGTGGCACCGCTCGGCCTCGTGGCTGATCCGCCGCAGGATCGGGCTGCACGAGGTGGAACTCGGGTATCCCGCGCCGCCGCACGCGATCGAGTACGGCCTGCTGTACGGCACGACCTGCCGGTTCGACGCCCCGGTCACCGCGGTCAGCTTCGAGCGTGCGCTGCTGGACCAGCCGGTCGTCCAGGACGAGGCGGCACTTCGGGCGTTCCTGCGCCGCGCGCCCTGGGACATTCTGGCCCGGATGGATTACGGACAGGAGGTCTCGGCCCAAGTCAGGAGGCTGCTGAATCAGGCGCTCGGCGAACCGGCCGTGCTCCCGGGCCCTGAGCAGGTCGCGGCGCGGTTGGCGATCAGTCCGCAGACGCTGCGGCGCAAGCTGGCCGCCGAGCAGACCAGCTTTCAGCGCGTGCGCGACCAGCTGCGGCGCGATGTGGCGGTCTCCGCGCTGGTGCGCGGGGACGCCTCGATCGAGGAGCTGTCCGAGCGACTCGGTTTCTCCGAGCCGAGTGCGTTCCACCGCGCGTTCCGCCGCTGGACCGGGACGACGCCGCGGACATATCAGGGGTCGTATCAGAGTTCGTATCAAGACGCGCGACCCGATGCCGGCGCGTTCGGTGCGCCCCTCGAATCCTGACGCGCGGCCGCGGTGGATCCGCGTGGGGGGTGGTTGGGAACCGCCGGATCCCGTCCGGCATCATCTTCTGCGTGACGACCGGCCAGCTCCAGCCCACCGGGCACCATGCGACCACCACCCACACGCGCCACGCGCTGAGCAAGGTGCCGGAGGTGACCCTCTATTTCTGGATCACCAAGGTGCTGACCACCGGAATGGGCGAGGCAGCCTCGGATTTCCTCTCGCACGCGCTCGGCCCGGTCGTCGCCGTCGGCCTCTCCGGCCTGGTGCTCGCCGGGGTGCTCTGGCTCCAGTTCCGCGCGCCGCGCTACCGGGCCTCGATCTACTGGACCGCGGTGGCGATGGTCAGCGTGTTCGGCACGATGGCGGCGGACGTGCTGCACGTCGGCCTCGGCATCCCCTACGGCGTGTCCACGGCGTTCTACTTCGTCGTCCTGATGGCCGTCTTCGCGCTCTGGAACGCGAGCGAGAAGACGCTGTCCATCCACAGCATCTACACGCCGCGACGTGAAGCGTTCTACTGGCTGACCGTCATGGCGACCTTCGCGCTGGGCACCGCGGCCGGCGACCTGACCGCCACGACGCTCGGCCTCGGCTACTTCTCCTCCGGGGTGATGTTCGCCGTGATCATCGCGATCCCGGCGATCCTGCACCGCAGTCGCACCCTCGGCGCGGTGTCCGCGTTCTGGTTCGCGTACATCGTGACCAGGCCGCTCGGCGCTTCGTTCGCGGACTGGATGGCGGTTTCGAAGGCTCGCGGCGGGCTGAACATGGGCCTCGGACCGGTGACCGTGGCGTGGACGATCGCGATCCTCGGCTTCGTCGCCTACCTGGCGATCAGCCACCGGGACGTGCAGGCCGCCGAAGGCGCCGAAGCCGTCGAAGGCGCCTAAA
>DASTAE010000075.1:0-4753 GCA_035712985.1 Actinospica sp. | reverse complement strand
GTCTCAGCCTGACCGTCGGCGGATCCACCTTCTGCCTGGACGCGAACGCGAAGGGCACCACCAACGGCACGAAGGTGATCATCTGGTCCTGCAACGGCCAGACCAACCAGCAGTGGAACCTCAACTCCAACGGCACCATCACCGGAGTCCAATCAGGACTCTGTCTCGACGTGACCGGAGCATCCACCGCCAACGGCGCCCTCGCCCAACTCTGGACCTGCAACGGCCAGAGCAACCAGCAATGGAAACTCGGCTAGTCCGGCGAGGAAGAACAGCGGTTGCGCCCGGCTCGCAGGTTCGCGAGCCGGGCGCAACCGTCGTTGTCCGGACCGATCCGATCAGCAGGTGGAGTTCGTCTGCGTGGCGAGTCCGATGCGCCACGGCAGCAGGTTGTAGCTCTGATTGGCCGACGGATCCTTGCCCTGGTACAGGTACTGCAGGTGGCAGGGGCTGAGGGTGTCGTTCTGGTCGTAGCCGCTGCGGATCGCCTCGCCGCTGGAGAAGTCCTGGGTCCAGGCCGGGGTTCCGGCGGGGAAGGAGACGTTCGGGGCGCCGAGGAAGGGTGTGGAGTCGGTGGCGGCCAGCGGACTCCACGTGCCGGTCAGGCTGTTCGCGGTCCACGAGTGGAACAGGCGCCGTCCGCTGGAGGCGATGGCCTCGACGACGAGCAGGTACGTGTTCGAGCCGTCCACCTTGTAGACGTTGTCGGCCTCGAACATGGCGTACTTGTCGGAGTCGGAGGCGGCGATGACGGTGTTCGAACCGTCGCCGAAACCGTTGGGGAAGTTGGAGATCGAGCTGGTGGAACGATAGATGTGCCCGTTGTCGTCGGCGGAGAACAGGTAGCAGTTCGCGCTGTCGCAGATCACCCAGGAGTCGACCCAGTAGCCGCTGCCGATGTTCTGGCTGACGATCGAGGGCATGCCGTTGCTGTAGAAGTCGTGGGTCGCGCTCCAGCCGTTCGGGTTGGTGATGTCAGGGTTCGTGGCATACCCGATGTTGCTGCCCAACTGGTAGGTCAGGTACCAGAGTTTCTGCGGCGCGAAATAGAAGAGCATCGGCGCGGTCTTGTAGCCACCGCCGATCGCCGTGGTGTCCAGGTAGGTGAACGGCGCGGAGGCGGCCTGGGACCAGTCGGCGAAGTTGATGGTCGCCATGCCGTAGTTGCCGTTCGCGTCCACCGTGGACATGTACACGTACCAACGGCCGTTGTAGTTGACGACCGAGGGGTCCTTCACGGCGATGATGTTGTGCGTGGCATCCGACTTGGGGTTGATCAGGATGCCGCTGGAGGACCAGGTGAAGCTGCTCGGCAGCGTCCCGGTCGAACCGCTGCCGGTCGTGGTCGGCGTGGGCGAGGCGGAGGCCGACGCGGACGTGCTCGGCGAGGTGACGCCGCCGGTGCACGGCGTCCCGTTGAGGACGAAGCTCGTCGGCACGTCGTTGGCGACGTTGTTCCACGACCCGTTGAAGCCGAAGCTCGTCGAGCCGCCGGCCGGGATCGCGCCGTTGTAGGAGAGGTTCGCCACCGACACGTTCGCGCCGGACTGGGTCGGGGCGCCGTTCCACAGATCGGTGATCTTCTGGCCGTCGGCGAAGGACCAGGTGAGGGTCCAACCGTTGATCGCGCTGCCCAGATCGGTGATGCTCACGCTAGCGCCGAAGCCGCCTGCCCACTGGTTGCTGATCGTGTAGGTGACCTGGCATCCGGCCGCGGCGTGCGCCGAGTCGGTGACCGCGACGGTCAGGCCGGCGGCGGCGATGGCCGCGGCCGCGCCGGCCGCGAGCCACGACCGGTGAACCTTGGGTTTCACGGACGTCCTCCTGTCCTGACGAGGGCTTGGCCGGATAGTACGAACGGCCCCCGAGGCGGTCAAAGGATGCTTCGTACTCTTCCGGGCCCGCCCTGGCGGCGCCTGTAAGTTTCACGGTTCCGGGACCGCGCCGACCCCGCGCGGCCGGCTCGGACGCGGGCGCTGACCTGCGCGGTCCGGCGGCCCCGCCGCGCGGCTCCCGTCGCCCCGACGCGCCGCGACCTTGAGTACGGCACGGCGCGTTGGCACCTTCCCGAGCGATGCGGTGCGCGCCGGACGAGGCGGGCCGCCCGAGCCGGCTCCGGCCGACTTCCCGAAGGGATGACTGCTTTGTCTCAGATCAAAAGGCTTCTTCGGCTGCGCGCCCTCGCGGCCGCCCTGGCGCTCGCCTTCGCCGCAATGCTCCCCGTCGTCGCGGTGCCGACCGCGCAGGCGGACACCACGACCTGCTCGGGGACCGGCACGATCGCGGCCGGCGACTACATGATCCAGGCCAACGAGTGGAACTCCACCGCCCAGCAGTGCATCACCTACACCGGCGGAACCGGCTGGAACGTCTCGACCGCGAACTTCAACCTCAGCGGCGGCGCCCCGGCCACCTACCCGTCCATCTTCAAGGGCTGCCACTGGGGCCTGTGCACCGGGAACAGCGGCTTCCCGATCCAGATGAGCAACCTCGGCAGCGCCACCACGTCGTGGAGCACCACCCAGCCGTCCTCGGGCGCGTACGACGTCGCCTACGACATCTGGTTCAACTCCACGCCGACCACCAGCGGCCAGCCCGACGGCACGGAGGTGATGATCTGGATCAACAGCCGCGGCGGCGTCCAGCCCTTCGGCTCGCAGACCGGCACCACGAACGTCGACGGCATGAACTGGAACGTGTGGACCGGCCAGCAGACCTCGTGGAAGATCATCTCCTATGTGCTGAATCCGGGCGCGACGTCCGTCAGCAACCTCGACCTCAAGGCCCTGTTCCAGGACGCGGTGGCGCGCGGCTCGATCAACCCGTCGAACTACCTGATCGATGTGGAGGCCGGTTTCGAGATCTGGCAGGGCGGCCAGGGCCTGGGCACCGACAGCTTCTCGGTCACGGCGGCCGCGAACGGCAGCGGCGGCGGCGACACGACCCCGCCGTCCACGCCGGCGAACCTCGCGGTCACCGGCACGACCAGCGGTTCCGCGTCGCTGTCCTGGTCGCCGTCCACGGACAACGTCGGCGTGGCCGGATACCGCGTGTACCGCAACGGAACCCAGGTCGGCACGAGCACCGGGACCACGTTCACCGACACCGGCCTCTCGGCATCGACGCAGTACACGTACACGGTCGCCGCGTACGACGCGGCCGGGAACCTCTCCGCCAACTCCGCGGGCGTGACCGCGACGACGAGCTCCTCCGGGAGCGGCGGCGGCGCATGCGTCGCCACCTACGCGGTGACCAACCAGTGGGGGACCGGGTTCACCGCCACGGTGACGGTGGCGAACAGCGGTTCCGCGAGCAGCAAGGGCTGGAAGGTCGGCTGGAGCTGGGGAGGCAACCAGCAGATCGTCAACGTGTGGAACGGCGTCGAGAGCCGCAGCGGGCAGAGCGAGACCGTCTCGAACGCGAGCTTCAACGGCTCCATCGCGCCCGGCGGCAGCACGTCGTTCGGCTTCCAGGCGAACTACTCCGGCAGCAACGCGGCTCCGACGCTCAGCTGCTCGCTGAGCTGAGCTCCGGCCGCGCGCCGCGGCGGTCCGGCCCGGGAACCGTCTCCGAGCCGGACCGCCGCGTTCCGCGTGGCGGGCCGTCAGCCGAAGGAGACCCAGTAGCTGTCGACCTGGAAGTTCTGGCCCGGGTTCTCCGTGGTGATCTCCCAGCCGAACTGGACCTTGCCGAGGGTCTCGTTGGACATCCAGCCCTTGGTGTTCTGGATCCAGCGCAGGATGTCGAGGATGTTGAACGAGCCCGAGGTCACGGTGCCGGTGTCGACGAACGAGAAGACGTTGTTCGAGCCGTTCGAGCCCTTGTAGACGTTGTACGTCACACCGTCGAGGGTCACGTAGCCGACGCTCGAGCCGAGCGGCCCGACGTTGTGCACGTCGGTCCAGACCATGATCTCGTTGGCGTTGTCCTGGGTCCAGATGTCGTACGCGGTCTCATAGGAGCCCTGGCTCGGGTCGGTGACGGTGTACCCGGACGAGACGTACGACAGGGAGTTGATGCTCCGGTTGATGGTGCGGGTCACGTTCGGGTAGGCCTCGACACCGCTGGTGTAGTTCTGTTGGGACCACACGCCCCAGTTGCTCGCCGAGTTCACCCAGAGGTCCTCGTACGTGTGGTGCGTGCCCCATTCATCGTTGTAGACGGTGTAGGTCCCGTCGGACCAGCTGGCGTACTGGTCGGAGGAGCTGTACGTGGCGGCCTGGGCCGGCCCGGCGGCCAGGAGGGCGATCGCCCCGGCGGCCAGGGCGCCGGCGGTGGATCTGAGCAGGTTGATGCGCCTCATTGCGCAGTTCCCTTCAAGCAGGGTGTGGGTGGTGGGTCGAAGCGCTTCGAAGATTGGCACCGGCCTCATCGGCTGTCAAGACTCTGGTCGCCTGCGAAGGGCAAGGGAACTGCACGGCCCCGAAGTCGAAGCGCTTCGACTACGGGGCCGTCCGGTTCACCGCGTCAGCTCAGTTTCCATTGCTGGTTGCTTTGGCCGTTGCAGGTCCAGAGTTGGGCGAGGGCGCCGTTGGCGGTGGATGCTCCGGTCACGTCGAGACAGAGTCCTGACTGGACTCCGGTGATGGTGCCGTTGGAGTTGATGGTCCACTGCTGGTTGGTCTGGCCGTTGCAGGACCAGATGATGACCTTGGTGCCGTTGGTGGTGCCCTTCGCGTTCGCGTCCAGGCAGAAGGTGGATCCGCCGACGGTCAGGCTGAGCGCGTTCGAGGACGTGTGGGTCCACGTCTGA
>DASTAE010000074.1:0-16339 GCA_035712985.1 Actinospica sp. | reverse complement strand
GGGCTGCCCGAGGAGGCCGTGCTGGTCCTCTTCGTCGGCCGGCTGCTGGCGAAGAAGGGCGTCGAACTGCTGGCGGAGGCGAAGGACCCGGCCTATCGGCTGGTGTTCGCCGGGCCCGGCGACGACGCGGCGCTGCGCGGCCGCGAGGGCGTGCACCTGCTCGGCCCGCTGCCCGCGGAACGGATCGCGGCGCTGTTCCGGGCCTGCGACGTCTTCGCCCTGCCGAGCATGAACGAGGGCTTCCCGCTCACCGTGCAGGAGGCGATGAGCAGCGCGCTGCCGGTGCTGACGACCGACGACGAGGGCTACACCCCGTATGACCTCGACCGGGATCGGGTAGCCTTGATTCCGCGCGAGGCCGCAGCGCTGCGCGCCAGGCTGCGTGAGCTCGCCCTCGACGGCGAGGCGCGCGCCGCGATGGGCGGGTACTCCCGGCTCTACGCCGAGAAGCACTTCGCCTGGACCGAGCACGTCGCCGCGCTGACCGACTGCTACCGGTCCGCCATCGGCACCGACGAGCACTGACCACGGGGTCTGAGACGTGAAGCACCCGCTCCGCCGCCTGCTGCGGCCCGCGGCCGAGACGGCCATGGTGTTCGGCCTGCTCGGTTGGATCTACGTGGCCGCCGTGGCCGCGTTCCGGCCGATCGACCTGAGCCAGCACATCGCGGCCGTGCTGCCGCTGCGCCGCGACACCTTCGGCTTCGGCTGCTTCGTGGTCTCCGCGCTGTGCGCCTTCGGCCTGCGCGCGCGGTTCGGCACCTACTGGCCGCGGCTCGACCGCCGCTCGGACGCGTGGGAGGCGGCGCTGCGCACGGGGATCGGCTACGCGCTGCTCGCGTGGGCCTACCTGTGCACCAACTCGCTGACGCATCCGTCGACCGTCGGTCTGCACCTGACCCACTTCTACGCGCACCCCGCGGAGGGCACCACGGCCGTGTGCTGCTTCGCCGCGGCGGCCGTGGCGCTGTTCGCGCTGCGCGGACGCGCCACGCCCGAGGCCTGAGCGCATGTCCCACGCCGCGGCCGAGCCCGTGCAGGAGAGCGCCGAAGACGGCGGGGGCTCCGTCCTGCTGCGCAACTCGCTGTTCCTGATGCTGTCCGCCGCGCTCACCGCGGCGATCGGCTTCGTCTTCTGGGGCCTGGTCGCGCACCTCTACCCGGCGAGCCGCATCGGCCTGGCCACGTCGCTGCTGTCGGCGATCTCGCTGATCTCGTACCTGAGCCTGTTCGGCTTCAACTCCACGCTGATCCGCTTCCCGGCCGCCGGACGCGCCCGCAACGGGCAGATCTCCATCGCGCTGGTCAGCGTCGCGGGCACCGGCCTGGTGATCGGCGCGGCGTACCTGCTCGGCATCGACCTGATCAGCCCACAGCTGCAGTTCGTGCGGCAGAGCCCTTTCGCGGCCCTCGCCTTCGTCGCGTTCTGCTCGCTGGCGGCGGTGAACCTGCTGACCGACTCGGTGTTCATCGGCGCGCGGATGCCCGAGTACAACACCCTCGTCGACGGAATCATCCAGAGCCTCGTCAAGCTGATGATGCCGGTCTTCCTGGTCACGCTGGGCACCGTCGGCATCGTCACGGCGACCGGCGTCGGCTACGTGGTGGCCGTCGCGGCCTCGATCTACTTCATGTACCGCAAGCTCGGCTTCCGCTTTGTCTTCCGGATCAAGGGCACGCGGCTGAAGGAGAGCGCGCGCTACTCGGCCACCAACTACGCCTCGACGCTGCTGAACCTGCTGCCGCTGCTCGCGCTGCCCACGATCGTGCTGCGCTCGCTGGGCCCCGAGCAGTCCGCGTACTACTTCATGGCCTTCCAGATCGCGACGCTGCTCTCGGCCGCGTCGTACGCCATCAGCCAGTCGCTGTTCTCGGAGGGCGCGCACGACCCGGGCAACGTCAGCGCGCTGTTGCGCCGCTCGGCCCGCATCATGGCGCTGATCGTGGTGCCGGGGGCCGTCGGGCTGGCCGCGCTCGGCAAGCCGGTGCTGGCCATCTTCGGGGCCGGATACGCGCAGCACGCGCAGGGCCTGCTTGTGGTGCTCAGCCTCGGCTCGATCGCGGTGGCCTTCAACGCGTGGGCGGCGAGCGCGCTGCGCATCGTCAACCGGATGCGCTCGCTGGTGGTCGCGGACGCGGTGCTCACGGCGACCGTGCTCGGCCTCGCGGTCGGCCTCGGCTCGCGCGGGCTGCTGTGGGTGGGCTACGCGTGGGTCGCGGGCAATCTGCTGTCCGGCCTCGTGGCCGCGGCCCGGATCCCGCGGCACCCGGGCGAGCTGCCCGCCGCCGCCGAGGCCGCCGCGGCCGACCAGCCGACCCTCGCGCTGCAACTCGCGCCGCGCTTCAACGACCTGCCGACCGAGCCGATGTTCTTCCCGTGGAACCGGCCCGAGGCGATCCGCTTCGGCCCCCGGCCGCGCGGCACCGCGGAGCTGCCGAAGGTCACCGGGGCGGAGCCGAGCGAGAGCCCGCTGAACCTGCACCTGAGCAGCATGCGGCAGCGGCCGCGCGCCACCTCAGAAGTGCCCGCGCGCCGCCTGGACGCCGAGCCAGGCGGCATGCCGCAGCAGGGCCGCGCCCGGTCGGCCGCCCAGCCGCCGCGTCGCGTCGACCTTGGCCCGGCGCAGGATCCCGCTCTGCGGACCGATGAGTCGGCCTGAGCTGTAGTGCGCGTCGTGCACCCGATAGCGCACCAGTTCCCGGTCGAGCGCGCCGACCTCGGCGACCCCCACGAAGCGCAGCCAGAGGTCGTAGTCCTCGACCCGCACGGCCTTCGCGTTGAAGCCGCCGAGCCGCCGGGCCAGCTCGGTGCGCACCATGACCGTGGACGTGGTCACCGGATTGAACAGCAGCAGCCTGCGGGCCAGCTGCTCCGGCTCGGTCGGGCAGTGCAGCGCGCCCAGGTCATCGCCTGACTCCGACGCGAATCGGCGTGCCCAGGTCGCGAGCAGCCCGAGCTCCGGGCGCCGCTCGTACTCGGCCGCCTGCAACGCCAGCCGCTCCGGTTCGCACAGGTCGTCGGCGTCGCAGAAGGCGAGCAGGGAGCCGGCGCAGTGGTCGAGGCCGAGGTGCCGGGCCACCGCCGGTCCCGAGCGTTCCCGGGGCGTCGTGACGAAGCGCACCCGGTCGCCCAGCGCGGATTCGGCGACGCGGCGGTTCTCCGGGCACTCGCCGTCCAGCACGAGCACGAGTTCCCAGTCCTCGAAGGTCTGCCGCCGCAGGCTGTCCAGCGTCGCGGCGAGATAGGGCGCGCGCGGCGCGCAGGGAACCAGTACGGAGACCAGGGCCACGGTCAGCCCTTGCCGGCCAGGTCGGCGCCGATGGCGGACTTCAGCGCGTCGAACACCGGCCTGCGCACGCCGGCCTGCGTGCGCAGGCCGTAGGTCAGGTTCGCGGAGAGCTTGTCCTGGTCGGAGAACCAGAACATCGCGGTGACGTTCGGCGTGTTCGCCAGCACGTGCACCAGATCCTTCGCCACCTGCGCCTGCTGGGACTCCTCGTAGCGCACCGTCGTCGCGTTCGGCGCGGACTTGACCTCCTCGGCGATGCTGAACCCGGTCTCGGTGATCCAGATCGGCATCGTCGGCGCGCCCGCCTGGCTGAGCGCGGACACCAGGTTGTCCGGGGTGGAGGCGATCGACTCGACGGTGTCGCTGCCCGCCACGTTCTGGTTCGGGTACGGGTGGTAACCGACCGCGTCGACGCCGCCGAGGCCGCCGGCCGCGGCCACCTCGCGGACGAAGTCGGGCGCCGCGACATAGGGATCGCCGGGATGCGGGCGCGACGCGGCGAGGCCGCCGAGGACGACGAAGGCCGAGGAGTCGACGCCGTGGATGGCGCGGGTGGCCTTGCTCAGCAGGCGCGCGTAGGCCGCGGGGTCCGGCGCCGGGGCCCAGGACTTGATGTTGGGCTCGTTCCAGATCTCCCAGTCGTGCAGGCCCATCGGGGCGTAATGCGCGGCCGCCTCCGCCGCGAACCCGGCGTACTGCGAAGGCTGGGCGGGCGGGCAGGCCGGGTTCGGCGAGCAGCCGGACTCGCGGGCCCAGACCGGCGGGAAGTCGATGGTCGCCAGGATGTGCAGCCCGCGGGCGTTCGCCGCCGCGACGACCCGGTCGAAGCGCGAGAAGTCGGGGGCGAAGGCGGCCGAGGTGGACTGGTAGTCCTCCCAGGCCAGGTCGACGCGGATCCACTTGGCGCCGACGTCGACCGCGTCCTGCAGGCTCGCGGCGAGCTGGCCGTCGCTCTCCCAGGGCAGCGTGTCGCTGTAGTCGAGGCCGAACGCGAGCGCGCGGCTCCCGGCGGCGGTGCCGGTCGCCGTGGCGGCCGCCTGGGCCTGCGCTGGACCGGAGTCGTGCGCCACGGCGAGGCCGGTGGCCGCGGCGGCGAGCAGGAAGGCCGAAGCCACGACCAGCCAGTGACGGCGCCCCCGCCCGCGATTGAACACCGCGCCAGCATAGCCGGGTGGGCCGCTTTCCGTACCCGCGCCGGCCTCGGTAGACTTGGCAGCAGGCTGCATTGCCGCCGTTTTCCGGGGGGACACCGGAGCCGGAACCCGGGCGGGGATCTCGTTGCGCGAGCGCTTCGCCCGCCCGATCCGACGGTCCCCGACAGCGACCGAAGGGCTCGGATTTCCGATGGGTGACATGGACCAGCGGCTCGGCAGCCGGTACATGCTCAAGGAGCGCCTCGGCCGGGGCGCCATGGGCACGGTCTGGCGCGCGGTGAACACCGACACCGGCCAGCCGGTCGCCGTCAAGGTGCTGAGCGAGGAGCTCAGCGACGAGCCGGACATGCTGACCCGCTTCATCCAAGAGCGCAATACCCTGATATCGGTGTCGCATCCGAACCTGGTGCGCATCCACGACCTGGTGGTCGAGGACGGCCGGCTGGCCATCGTGATGGACCTGGTCAACGGGCCCGACCTGCACCGGCACCTGGCCGAGCGCGGCGTGCTCAGCCTGGCCGAGGCGGCGGTGATCGGCCGCGGCGTGGCCGACGCGCTCACCGCGATCCACTCCGCCGGGATCATCCACCGTGACCTGAAGCCGGCGAACATCCTGCTCGACCTCGGCGGCCCGCAGCCGGTGCCGAAGCTGGTGGACTTCGGCATCGCCCGGATGATCGCCAGCAGCCGGCTGACCTCGCGCTCCTCGGTGGTCGGCACCCCGCAGTACCTCTCCCCCGAGGCGATCAGCGGCACCGAGCCGAGCCCCTCGCTGGACGTCTACGCCCTCGGGATCGCGCTCTACGAGCTGCTCACCGGCACGCCGCCGTTCCACGGCGAGCAGCTGCTGCAGGTGCTCAACCAGCACATGTACCAGGAGCCGCCGTGGCCGGCGAGCATCCCGCCGCAGATCCTGCCGCTGCTGCAGGCGATGCTGGCGAAGGATCCGCAGCTGCGGCCGACCGCGGCCCAGGTCAGCGCCCAGCTGAACACGCTGGGCGCCGGGGCCGGCGCGGTGTTCCCGAACGTGGCGCCGGTCATCCCGACGCAGCAGCCTCAGCAGCCGCAGCTTCCGGCGCAGCAGGGCTGGCAGCCCGGCGGCCCCGTGCCGCAGTCCCCGGTGCCGGGCGCGCCGATGCCCACCCCGCTGCCGCAGCAGACCCCGATCGGCTACGGCCCCGGCACGCCGCACCCCGGGGCCCCCGGCACCCCGCTGCCCGGCGGCTACGGCACGCCGGGGCAGTCCCCGCTACCCGCCCCCTCGCCCTCCGGCTTCTTCTATCCGAACCCTGACATGTTCGACCCGAACAACCCGGCCTCGACCTTCACCCCGAGCCCGGCGCCGTTCACCGAGGACATGTTCCAGGCGAAGAAGCCGAAGCGGAACAACAAGCGGCTCGCGCTGGTCGGCGGCGGCGTCGCGGTCGTGGCGGTGGCCGGCGTGGTGCTCGCGCTCACCCTCGGCGGCGGCAACTCGCCCGCCCCGAAGCCGATCGCGACCGGAACCGGCTCGGCCGCCGTCGTCGCCGCCTGCCCGGCCGAGACCTCCGTCGGCGTCCCCGCCTCGGCGCGCTGGACCCTCGCGGGAAGCTTCGGCGACTGCTCGCTCGCCCCGTCGACCACCGATTCGCTCACCCCGGCCAACGGCGCCTCCTTCGGCAGCGCGGGCAGCCGCGGCCAGGTGCTCGAGATCACCGGCGGCAGCGCGATCGCGACCGTGCCCAACAACAGCATCGTGAACACCGCGAACAGCTTCACGGTGTCGATCTGGGTGAACCTCACGTCCTTCGACAAGTCGAAGTACTCGACCGTGCTCGCCATCCAGGGCAAGACCGAGGACGCGTTCACCGTCGAGTACAACCCCGGCTGGGGCAGCTGGGCCTTCAACCACACCACCGTCGAGGGCCCGAGCGCGCAGTGGGTCGCCGCCGCGGGCAAGACCGTGCCGCAGACGAACACGTGGACGCACCTCGTCGGCGTGTACGACTCCTCGGGCAAGACCATGACGCTGTACGTCGACGGCGCCCAGGTCGTCCAGCGCACCGGCGTCACCGCCTGGAACGGCGACAACGAGATCGTGCTGGGCGCGAACGTCAACCAGTCCGGCGCCGCGTTCGCCCCGATGACCGGCCAGCTCAGCGATCTGCAGATCTTCGACTCGGCGCTGACCGCCAAGCAGGTGGCCGCGATCCCGTAGCCGCGGCGAAAGGGCGCGCGCCGCGGCTAGATCCGGCGCGCGCCGCGGAAGTCGCGGGAGTAGACGCCGGTGCCGCCGATGACGCTCAGGCCCTGGGCGTCGCCGAAGGTGGGGCCGTTGGCGCCCATGCGGCTGGAGATGAAGCGCTGGCGGCCGTACTGGTCGGTGCCGAAGTAGATGCCGCAGTGGTCGACGGAGGACGGGTCCGAGCCCTCGGCGAAGAAGAGCAGGTCGCCGGGCAGCAGCAGGCCGAGCTCCTCGCCGGCCGGCATCGCCGTCGCGCCCTCGCCGAACAGCCGGACGCCGGGGGCGTGCGCCGACATGGACCAGGAGTGCCGCGGCAGGGCGCTGCCGTCGGCCGGGCCGTCGCCGAGGTACATCGGGAAGCCCATCCGGTAGCCGTAGAGGATCCGCACCAGGCCGCTGCAGTCGAGGTCGCCGTACCACTCCGGGTTCGGCTTGCCCACGCCGTCCGGGAAGTCGTAGCTGGTGCCGAGGTAGTCCACGAAGTCGGCGCGGTCGTCGCGGTTGCCCAGCGGGTTCTGATATCCGCCGGAGCTGGTGAGCACGCCGAACCTGGCCGCGCCCGCGTAGCGCAGGCCACTGCCGTCGTAGCGGTTCGGAGCGCCCGCCGCGTACTCGGCGTAGAGGCCGAACAGGTCGGGGGAGGTCGCGCGGATCTGCTCGGCGAACCAGGAGCGGAACCAGGTGGAGTCCTCGGCCCCGGCGCTCCACCTGCGCGGGGCGAGGCGCACCCAGGAGCTCGTCGTCACGGTCGAGGAGGTGGTGCCCGGCTCGCTGAAGGTGCGGGTCGGGCCGGTGAGCACGACCGTGCGGGCGCCGTCGGTCAGCACGGCGATCTGGTCGCCGGAGGCGGTGCTCACGATCGTCCGGTCGGGGCCGGGCATCCGCTGGTACGTGTACGGACCGGCCAGGCTGGAGTGGTCGAAGCCCGGCTGCGTGGTCATCTGCGCCGCGGCCTTGCCGCCCGCTCCGGCCCGCGCGCTCGACGGGGAACCGGACCCCGGGGAGGCGCCGCCGCCCGCCTCGGTGCCCTGGCCGACCGGCCCGTGGCCGGAGCCGAGCCGGAACGCCGCGTACCCGATCCCGGCGATCCCGAGAGCCGCCGCGCCTCCGGCGCCCGCGCGCAGCAGCCCGCGGCGCGAGCTTCCCGGCCCGCGATGTCCACTCTCTGTCATCTCACCGATCCCCGGTCATGCGATTCCTCGCTGGTCAGCTCACGCTCGGCAGCGCCCCCAACAGGATGCCCGAGGCGAGTACCACGTAGCTAGCCCCGGTCACCGCCGCGATCGCCACCAGTGTGGGCCGAATCGGCTGGCGCACCAACTGGTACGTGATCAGGCCGGGGACCACGAATCCTAGCGTCTGCGCGGTGAAAAGGTACGGATAATCGGCCTCGATCAGCAGATACGAGCCCGCGCTCAGCAGCACGCCGAGCAGCACGATCGCCGCGAACAGCCGCTTTCCGTAGAGGATCACGAAGCGCTGCAGCACCCGGGTCAGGATGTAGGTGGCGATGGTGGTGGCCGCGACCAGGATCGCGTGCCGCAGGTCCTGCACCAGGATCAGCGCCAGCCAGGCCGGGGTGATCATGCCGCCCGGTGAGAGGTTCGTCACCAGGTAGCAGACCAGGGAGAAGGCGAGTCCGATGGCCAGCCCGAGGGTGGCGGCCTGCGAGGTGAGGGTGGTCGTGGTCACGGTGTCTGGCTTCCTGCGTTCGCGAGGACGTCGGTCGGAGGGTTCTGGGCGGGCTCGGACGCGTGCTCGAAGTGCTCGAGCAGCCGCTCGCCCTGGCCGTGGATATTGCCCACGGCGACCACGGAGCCGCCGTTCGCGCGGGCGGCGATCCGGGCGGCGATCTCGGCCACCGGACGCTTGTCGCCGCCGAGGTCGATCACCTCGCCCCGGTAGGCCGCGGGGATCGCCTCGATCGCGCTGCGCGAGGGCTCGCCGATCACGAACACGCTGTCCGGCGCGATGTCCGGGACGATCCGGCCCATCTGCCCGTTGCGCTCGACCCGGTCGGGGCGGCAGTTGATCAGCAGGTGCAGCGGCCGGTGCAGCGCGCCCTGCGCGAGCAGCTGGTCGATGTTCATCAGCGTGGAGTTCGGGTCGTTGGCCGCGAACACGTTGGCCAGCGAGATGCTCCCCTCCGGCAGGCTGACGTCCTTCACGTTGAGCACGCCGGGGTCCGGCGGCGCCTCGTGCATCCCCTTGAGCGCGTTGGGCCGGCTGATCCCGAGCAGCTCGGCGACCATCAGGGCGATCGCGACGTTCTCCTTGAAGGTGATGAAGGAGAAGCCGCGCATCTCCTCGTCGCTGACCGACTCCGGGTCCACGACGACGAGCAGGCAGTCCCGCTTGGCCGCCTCCTCGCGCAGGATGTGCAGCCGGTCCTGCTCGGCCGTGACGCACACGCCGCCGACCGGCATCGAGCGCGAGAGCGAGCGGGCCACGTCGTCCAGGGTCGGGCCCATCTCGGCGAGGTGGTCCTCGCGGACGTTGCAGAGCACGCCGATCGTGCTGCGGATCAGCTTGTTCTGGTTGATCTCCTGCAGCGCGGGCATCACCGCCATGCACTCGATGACCAGCGCGTCCGGGTTGAACTCGGCGGCGCGCGCCACGATGCCGATCTGCTCGGCCACGTTCGCGATGCCGAACTTCCGGTACACCGGCTCCTCGTGCGCGTCCGGCTCGATGAAGCGGGCGGCGGTGCCGGTGGTCTTGGCGACCGTGACCAGTCCGCCGCCGCGCAGCGCGCCCGCGGTCAGCCGGGTGATCGAGGACTTGCCGCGAATCCCGTTGACCAGCACCCGGACCTCGATCCGGTCCAGGTTGGCGTAGTGCCTGCGCTGCTCGATCACGCCGGCCGCCAGCAGCGCCAGGCAGATCAGCAGCAGCACGCAGAAAAGGAAGAGCACGTCGCGGTCCCCTTACTTCAGCTTCGGCAGCAGCGAGGTCTCGGACCAGGCTGAGGCGGCGTTGAACTGGACCGGGATGGGCTGGCCGCGGCCGCGCTTGGCGGCCCGGCGCAGCAGGTCGAGCGCGCGGGAGAGCCTGCCGATCTCGTCGGCCCGCTGCGGCACCACGGCCTCGGTGTAGTCGCCGTCCACCACGTCGCGGGCCCGCCGCTCGAGCCGCCGCAGCGGCATCAGCACCATGAGATAGATCCAGCCGCCGCAGAGCAGCGCCGTGGTGACGGCGAGCATCGCGAGCAGCTGCACGGTCTGGCGCAGCACGACGCCGGAGACCGCGATCTTCGACGTGGCCCGGTCGGTGGTCACGGCGAAGTGCATTCCGCCCGCCGTCACGGCCGCGGCCTCTTCGATCGCGGCGCCGTCCACGTGCTCGCTCGCACCGTGGGCCAGCGTGGAGGAGACGGCGTACGCGGTGAAGCTGGCGTTGCTGAGCAGCACGCGGTCTTCGGCGTCGACGAGGTTCACGGTGCCGAGCGAGGTGTGCTGGACCGCCGGCAGCAGCTGCGCGTCCGAGAACTCCGCGACCGCCGCGTCCCCGCCGCCGATCGGCTGCACGGCGTAGAGCAGCGCGGTCCGTCCGCTCGTGGCGCCCTCGACGAGGCCGGACACGGTGCCCGCCTTCACGGAGGCCCGCGGCGAACTCCCCGCGAGCGCGAGCACCGTGCCGCTGCCGTTCACGACGTACACGGACTTGTACGCGGTCGAAGCCGCGGTCACGCTCTCCACCAGGGTCTGCAGCCGCGCGTTCGAGGCGATCGTGACCTGGTGCGAGGAACTCGTCGTGACGGCCGTCCGGGCCGCCACGGCCACCGTGCTCAGGTCCACGCTCGCCGCGGAGAGCCGCTGCCGCAGGGACTCGGCGAGCACGCCCGTGCTGCGCCCCTGGTCCACGGCCACCTGGCCGGGCACGACGATCGGCGCGGTCCGGTACACCGCGTACGTCACTCCCGCCGCCCAGCCGAGCACCGGCAGCAGCGCGACGCAGAGCACGACGATGCCGCTGGTCAGCCGCGCCCACAGCGAACCCGCGACCGCCGCGCGGCGGCTCGGCGAGGCCTCGGTGCTGAACGCGATCGCCAGCTTGTGCATGTTCCGGCCGAGGTCGCGCGCCTCGCCGCTCCAGCCGGGCATGTCCAGCACGCCGACCGCGGGGATCTCGGCGCTCTGCCGGGCCAGCCGGCGGATCGGGCCGATGATGCCGAACCAGAGCAGCGAGCCCGCGAACAGCGCGATCGCGAGCATCGCGAGCCCGGCGGCGAGCGCGAGCCTGAGCTGCCCGGAGTCGTCGATCCCGCCGAGGCCCGCCACGCCGACGCCGCGCTCGACCACGAGGCCGAGGCCCATGCTCGCGATCTGGTCCGAGGAGCTGGTCGGGTCCACGGTCTGGTCGGCCGTGTTGTTCAGCGCGGAGGTGAGGGTGATCGGCGCGTACGAGACGACGGCGGGGCTCGCCGTTCCCGCTCCGGCGGTCAGCGCGCCGGCGAATCCGTCGCTGACCGATCGCGTCGCGTGCGCGCGGACCTGATCGGTGCCGGGCAGCGCGGAGCCGGCCTGCAACAGCACGTCACCCTGCTCGTCGACCAACTGCGCCTCGGCTCCTCCGGAGGCCGTCAGCCGCAGCGGCGCGGTCATCACCAGCACGTCCTGCGAGGACTCCAGCGGGATGTAGACGCGCAGCACGCTGCTGCCCGACTCGGTGGCCAGGGCGCGCTCGGTGCTGTTCGGCAGCCGCGTGTTCCTGAGCGCGGAGGCGGTGCCCGCGTCGATCGTGCCGGCCCCGGCGATCACCTTGTGCAGCGAGGTGTCCACCAGCTCGAGCCAGGTCCACGGGTGGTCCTGCCCCGACAGGCCGGTGAAGTACGAGGCCTGGTTCATGTCCGGGCTCGCGTCCAACTGCCCGACGACCTCGGTCCCGTAGCTCACGACCCGGTTGTACTGCTCGGCGAGCGCCTGCGCGTACTCCTCGGTCAGGTGCGTCTGCGTGCCGAGGACGGCACCCGGCACCGCGCCGGTGGACACCGGCCGGTCGAGCGCTGCGAACGCGGCCCCGGCGAGCAGCAGCAGCGTCAGCACGGCGCAGAGCCACGGCAGCCGCACGCTCGATCGCAGACCGACCGCCGCGGTGCCCGCCTGCTCCTCGCCCGCCATCTGTTCCCCTGTCTTCGTCGCCACGGTTCTCAGCCCGCCGGGCGGCAGTCGTAGAGCTGGAGGGACGCGTCGGTCCGCTCGCGGTAGTAGGTGGGCGCGACCCGCAGGCAGTGCGTGTCGATCCAGTCCACGGCCGCGTTCTCCCGGCTCTCCGGCGCGTCGGCCGCGAGCAGCGCGTAGCGCACCTGGTCCCGGGCCACGAGCTGAGCGAACTGCGCGGCGCTCGCGTTCGGGGTGAGCCCGGTGAAGCCGCCGAGCACCAGGAAGTCGCCGGAGCCGGCCCGCAGGAGGGGCTCCGCGGTCGAGGCGGCCTGGGTGGCCGCCAGGTACTTCTCCGAGCCCTGATGCTCCTTGAGGTACGCGAGCAGCTTGCGTTCGCGGCCGACCGGCACCGTCAGCGTGTACTGCGCGGGCAGCGCCTTGTGCTTGAGGACCGTCGGAATGTAGAGCGTGCCGGCCGGACCGGCCATCGGGGCGCCGCTGGTGGACGCGTAGGCCGGGGAGAGCACTGAGAGCGCCCAGGCCGCCGGGGAGATCAGCAGCGCGGCCACGCCGGCGACCGCGGCCACCGAGAGCGTCATCCGGGAGCCGAGCGGCGTGGCGCCGGGCCCGGGGTCGATGGTGCGTTCGGGCGGCGCGGCCGGGCGGAGCAGCAGCAGCACGAACGCGGCCGCGAGCCCGAGGCCGCCCGCGAGCCAGGGCAGGAACGGCAGGAAGTCGGAGTAGCTCGCGCCGAGGTAGAGCGCCCACAGCGCGCTCGCGGCGATCGCCAGCGGCAGCAGCCACCAACTCGCCGCGCGCCGGGAGTAGGCCTGCCAGCGGTGGATCAGGCCGCCGCCGAACAGCGCGCAGATCGGCGGGGCGAGCACGGCCAGGTAGTAGCCGTGCATCGAGCCCGCGGCGGAGAAGACGAACGCGAAGGTCAGCAGCCAGCCGCCCCACAGCAGGTATCCGGCGCGGACCTGGTCGACGCGCGGCAGCGCGCGGTTCTCGAAGAGCCAGGCCGCGAGGACGATCAGCGCGAGCGGCAGCAACCAGGAGATCTGCCCCGCGTAGGTGGCCGACACCAGCGTCGTCCAGCCGCCGCGGCTGGCCGGCGCGGCGGCCGTGATCATCGCGCCCTCGGTGCCGCCGGCGTTCCCGAAGCGGCCGAGGCCGTTGTAGACGAAGACCATCGTGAACGGGTTGTTCGTCGCGCTCCCGTCGATCCAGGGCCGGTCGGCCGCCGGGATCAGCGCGACGGTGAGGACCCAGGTGAGCGAGACGGCCAGGGCGAGCAGGCAGGCCGCGGCGGCGTTGCGTATTCGGCGCCACAGATCCGGGGCCGCGGCGACCAGGTAGGGCAGCAGCAGCGCGGGCAGGATCAGCCACGCCTGCATCATCTTCGCCTGGAAGGCCAGGCCGACCCACAGGCCGACGCGCAGCAGGGGCAGCAGCCCGCCGCGTGAGCGTTCGGAAACACGGATCGCGCCGAGCACGTCCTTCGCGGCGAGCACGAGCAACAGCACCAGCAGCGTGTCCGGCAGGTTGTCCCGGTCCAGCGCGACCACGATCGGAGTCAGCGCGAGCGCCAGCGCGGCCAGCGCCGCGGCGGCCTGCCCGGCCCATTCGCGCACCACGCGGTGCAGCACCAGGACCGCGGCCATGCCCTCGAGCACCTGCGGCAGGTCGACCGCCCACACGTGCGCGCCGAACAGCCGCACGGACAGCGCCTGCAGCCAGAAGGTGCCGGGGATCTTGTCCACGGTGATCGCCGCGGACGGATTGAGGCCTCCGTAGAAGAAGGCCTTCCAGCTGAGCGACATCGAGCGCACCGCGGCCGTGTAGTACGGCTGCACCTGCCCGTGCCCGATCCCCCACGCGTAGAGCACTCCGGCGAGCGCGGCGAGCAGCCATCCCGTGGCGCTTCGCCTCGCCTCGCGCGTGCGCTGCACCTCCGCGAGCCCGCTGCCCCAACGCGCACGCGTCACGTACGCCGCCATTCGCGAACCATGCCTTCCCCTTGCCGGTCCGCGCGCCCCACCTACGTACGCCTGCGAACTATCAACCCGCCACCACATTTTTACGTGAGGTTTACTGACCCAACATCGTTTGCCACGCATTCCGGCGAAGGTGTTGTCAAACCGCAATCAAAGAAGTGAACCCCCGTCCCCCGCGGAACGTGGGGAAAAAACCGAACCCCCGCATCCCTTTCGGGATGCGGGGGTTCGACGTCGTTCTCACTGCTCCAGGGCGCAGGACCCTGAGATCAGCGGCCGAAGACTAGGCCGTGATCTTGGTGACCCTGTCAGCGCCGACGGAGCCGACAGTCCGCACTCGCTTTGCGAGGGCGGCCGCGCCGTCGGCGCCACCGCCAACTAGGCCGTGATCTTGGTGACCCGGCCGGCGCCGACGGTGCGGCCGCCCTCGCGGATGGCGAAGCGCAGGCCCTCCTCCATGGCGATCGGCTGGATCAGCTTGACCGACATCTCGGTGTTGTCGCCCGGCATGACCATCTCGGTGCCCTCGGGCAGGGTGACCACGCCGGTCACGTCCGTCGTCCGGAAGTAGAACTGCGGACGGTAGTTGTTGAAGAACGGCGTGTGGCGGCCACCCTCGTCCTTGGACAGGATGTAGGCCTGACCGACGAAGTCGGTGTGCGGGGTGATCGAGCCCGGCTTGACGACGACCTGGCCGCGCTCGACGTCGTCGCGCTTGGTGCCGCGGAGCAGCAGGCCGACGTTCTCACCGGCCTGGCCCTCGTCGAGCAGCTTGCGGAACATCTCGACGCCGGTGACCGTGGTGGTCTGCTTGGTCGGACGGATGCCGACGATGTCGACGGTCTCGTTGACCTTGACCACGCCGCGCTCGATACGACCGGTGACGACAGTGCCACGACCGGTGATCGTGAAGACGTCCTCGATCGGCATCAGGAACGGCTTGTCGGTCTCGCGCTCCGGCTGCGGGATGAACTCGTCCACCGCGTCGAGAAGGCCGAGGAGCTTGTCGCCCCACTCCTTGTCGCCCTCGAGCGCCTTGAGCGCCGAGACGCGCACGACCGGCACGTCGTCGCCCGGGAACTCGTACTCGGACAGCAGCTCGCGGACCTCGAGCTCGACGAGCTCCAGGATCTCCTCGTCGTCCACCATGTCGGACTTGTTCAGGGCCACGACGATGTAGGGCACGCCGACCTGACGAGCGAGCAGCACGTGCTCCTTCGTCTGCGGCATCGGGCCGTCGGTGGCGGCCACGACCAGGATCGCGCCGTCCATCTGGGCGGCACCGGTGATCATGTTCTTGATGTAGTCCGCGTGACCGGGGCAGTCCACGTGAGCGTAGTGGCGCTTGTCGGTCTGGTACTCGATGTGCGCGATCGAGATGGTGATACCGCGCTGACGCTCTTCCGGCGCCTTGTCGATCTGGTCGAAAGGCGTGAACGGGTTGAGGTCCGGGTACTTGTCGTGCAGCACCTTGGAGATCGCCGCGGTAAGAGTGGTCTTACCGTGGTCGATGTGACCGATGGTGCCGATGTTGACGTGCGGCTTCGTCCGCTCGAACTTCGCCTTCGCCACGATGTCCTCCTGTGGACTGGTGCGGTGCCGGTGGCATGGATTGCCCCGGCGGCAGTGGATGTTTCAGGTGGGGTCGGCTTGGGCTACTCGCCGCGCGCCTTCTTGATGATCTCCTCCGCCACGTTCCGGGGAACCTCGGCGTAGGAGTCGAACTGCATGCTGTACGAGGCCCGGCCGGAGGTCTTCGACCGCAGGTCGCCGACGTAGCCGAACATCTCGGACAGCGGAACCAGGGCCTTGACGACCCGGGAACCGAACCGCTCCTCCATGGCCTGGATCTGGCCACGGCGGGAGTTCAGGTCGCCGATCACGTCGCCGAGGTAGTCCTCGGGGGTCGTGACCTCGACCGACATCATCGGCTCGAGGATCGCGGGGCTGGCCTGGCGGGCAGCCTCCTTGAAAGCCATCGAACCGGCGATCTTGAACGCGAGCTCGGAGGAGTCCACCTCGTGGTACTGACCGTCGAGGAGGGTCACCTTCACCCCGGTGAGCGGGTAGCCCGCCAGGATGCCGAACTCCATCGCCTCCTGCGCGCCGGCGTCCACCGAGGGGATGTACTCCCGCGGGACGCGGCCGCCGGTCACGGCGTTGACGAACTCGTAGCCGTTGTCACCCTCGCCGTCGCCCTCCAGGGGCTCGAGCTTGATGATCACACGCGCGTACTGACCGGAACCACCGGTCTGCTTCTTGTGCGTGTACTCGACCTTCGGGACCTCCTTGCGGATGGTCTCGCGGTAGGCGACCTGCGGCTTGCCGACGTTCGCCTCGACCTTGAACTCGCGGCGCATGCGGTCCACCAGGATCTCCAGGTGGAGCTCGCCCATGCCGCCGATGATCGTCTGGCCGGTCTCCTCGTCGGTCCGCACGGAGAAGGACGGGTCCTCCTCGGCGAGCCGCTGGATCGCGGTGCCCAGCTTCTCCTGGTCGCTCTTGGTCTTCGGCTCGATCGCCACGTGGATGACCGGGGCCGGGAAGGTCATGGACTCCAGGACCACCGGGT